>JARGPD010000104.1:3986-17784 GCA_029212845.1 Planctomycetota bacterium | reverse complement strand
ACCGGCCGGTCGGTCGGCGGGGCTAAGGGCGCTCGATGCGGTGGATGCGGCCGAGCGGGGCGTCGGCTAGGCCGTGGCGGCTGGTGGTGCCGTCGGGCCAGGTGATGTGGGCTGCGACGGGGGCCTCGCCCGCGGGGATCCCGAAGTGCGAACGGCGGTCGTCCTGGCTGAGGTAGCTGGTTCCGCTGCGGACCCAGCGGACGAGGCGGCGGCCACTGGCCAGCTCGAGCTCGACCCGGGCGCCCACGGCGGTGGTGTTCGAGCGACCTTCCCGCGGGGCCTGGCGGACCTCGAGGGTCAGCCAATGGGGGGACAGCTCAGGATCGGTGGACGTCGTGCGAGCGAGGATCAGCTCGTCCCCCGAGTGGGTCACGGCCAGGTCCGGCCGCCCGTCGCCGTCGAGGTCGCCCCCGGCCACCCCCCGGCCGACCCGCTCGGCCCCGAGCAGGGCGCCGAGCTCGACCTCGCGGAAGCGCGTCGGCCCCGTCGCCAGGAGCAGCTGGTCCGCCTGGCGCCAGGCCCAGGTCGCGACCTGGGCCTCGATGTGGCGCAGCACGTGACCGCAGGCGGTGTACAGGTCCTCGCGACCGTCGAGGTCGAAGTCCATCAGGGTGACCCCGAAGGCCAGCTTGGGGATCGACGCGGCGGCGATGCCAGCGGGGCGTGAGCGCTCGCGGAAGCGGCCGCGGCCGAGGTTGACGTAGAGGTTGTTCGACTCGGACGAGAAGTTGGTCACGACCACGTCGGCCAGGCCGTCGTCGGAGACGTCGCCGAGGGCCACGCCCATGCCGGCTTCGAAGGCGCCGTCCATGTTGGACGAGGCCCCCGACGCGGCGGTCCGGTCCTGGAAGGAGCTGCCGCCCTGGTTGAGGTAGGTGCGGTTGGCCTCGGTGTCGTTCGCCACGTAGGCGTCCACGAACCCGTCCCCGTCGAGGTCCGCCAGGCACACACCTAGCCCGCGGCCGGGCACGCGCCCGAAGCCCCAGGCCTCGCTGACCTCCTCGAAACCACCAGCGCCATCCCCGAGGAAGAGCCGGTCTTCGATGCCCGCGTAGACGTTGACGTCGCAGTAGTCGAGGCCCGCCTCCGAGCGGCAGTCGGGATCGCTCGCCGCCGACCACTCGGTGTAGCCGACGACGACCAGGTCGAGGTGCCCGTCACGGTTGACGTCGGCCATGCCCGAGGCCGTCGTCCAGGCCTCACCCGAGGGGCCCGCATGCAGCGCGGCGGGGGTCGCGTCGCGGAACAAGCTGGCCGTGTCGCCGGTGGCGACCAGCAGCCCATCGCGGCCGACGTTGGTCAGGAACAGGTCTTCGAGCCCGTCGCCGTTCACGTCGCCGACCGAGACGCCCATGCCGAAGCGCCGGCCCGCCTCGCCGATCGTCGCGTCGCCGCCGTGGTCGCTCGCGTCGACGAAGGCGCCGCTGCCGTCGTTCAAGAAGAGCGCGTTCGGCGCGCGCAGACCGCCGGTCGCGAGCCGCGCCTCGTCCTCGGCGCTGCCCGGCACGGTGCCACCTTGGACCGCGTACAGGTCGAGGTCGCCGTCGCCCTCGAGGTCGAACAGGGCCACGCCGCTGCCGAAGGTCTCGGGGAAGTAGTAGCTGCCAGCATAGCCGCTGTCGTGGCGGAAGCCGGGGAAGGCCAGGCGCTCGAAGGCGACCGGGCTGGTCGTCGCGGCAGCGGTGGGGGCGGCCGTGCCACCGGTGGGCAGCGTGGTTTCGGAGCCGCACGCCGCGAGGGCGGCGAAGCTGACGAGGGTTGCGAGGGCATGGCGCTTACTCATCCTGGCTCCGCTTGTCGGTCCAGCGCTGGAGCCAGTTCTTCTGGGCCTTCGGATCGTTGCGCGCGATCGCGGCGGCATAGCGCAGCTTGTAGAGCTCGAGGGTCTTGGGCTTGAGCTGCATCGCTTCCGCCAGGGTCTCGTCGGCCTTGGCGGGTTGGCCGAGGGCCAGCTGGGCGCGGGCGACCTCGAGCAGCGGGCGCGACCAGGCGGGGACCTCCTCGGCGATCTGGCGGGCGCGGCGGATGCGGGCGCGCGGCTCGAGCGCGAGGAACCCGGGGGTGTCCAGCTCGCGGACCAGCTCGGTGACCTCGAGCAGGCGCTCGCCGCGGATCGTGTCGTCGGCCTGCAGCATCAGGGTGCCGAGCAAGAAGCGCGCTTCGATGCGACCGGGGTCTTCCTGGATCGCCTTGCGCAGGCTGGCTTGGGCTCCTGTGGTCTGGGTCGCGTCCACGGCGGCGCCGGGCAGCTCGAGCAGGGCCAGGGCCAGCTGGTGGTGCGCCTCGGCGTCGCGCGGGTCGGCGGCGACGGCGGCCTCGGCGTGGAGCCTGGCGGTGGCGGGGTCGCCGGACTCGAAGGCGGCGCGCGCGGCGAGCGCTAGGTCCGCGGCGGTGGCTCCGGGGCCGGCCAAGCTGGCGGAAGCCTCGACGGCCACGTCGGTCTGGCCGAGGAAGAGCGCCAGGCGCGTGAGGCCGCGGGCGACGCTGGGGTCGTGGGGCACGCCGGCCGCCAGGTTGGCGGCGAAGAGGGCCTGGTAGGCGGCGAGGGCTGGGGCGGTCGAGCCGTTGGTCGCCGCGAGGCGCGCGAACTCGAGCTGGGCCTCGTAGCTGTCCGGATGCCGCGCGACCACGGCCTCGAGGGTCGCGAAGGCGCCGGCGCGGTCTCCGCCAGCGAGGCGCTCGAGGGCCACGGCGACCTCGGCGACGGCCTCGGCATCCGCGCGGACGAACGCAGCCCCGGTGGGGTCCGTGCCCCCAGCGCAGGCACCGAGGAGCGCGACGCCGGCCAAGAGGCAGGCGGCAGCGAAGGGCCTGGAGCTCACGCGCTGACCCGTGCGGAGGAGGGCTCCACGCCGCTCAGCCGAGGTCGCCGACCGCGCCGAGGATCTCCTTCAAGTCGGCCTCGCTGAGGTCGGCCGAGTTGGCGCGCAGGCCAGCCTCGAACTCCTCGGGCTCGGTGGCGCAGTGCTCGGCCTGGAACTCGGCGGCGACGCAGTCGAGGTGGATGTTCACCGGGCCCGTGCGGGTCTGGCCGAAGAACTCGACCTCACGACCGAGGATCACGCGCCAGTCGCCCTTGGCGATCGTCTCGTCGCAGTGCTTGCACTTGCTGCGGCCGCTCTTGGCGCGCTCGGCCCAGGGCGGCGACTTGCGGTCGGCGGCCTTCTTCTCGGCGACCTCCTTGAGCTCCTGCAGCTCGGCGAGCGGCGGGACCTTGACACCCTCGGCCCAGGCCTCTTGTTCGTAGGCTGCCTCGACGTCCTCGATGCGCTTGCGCGCCGCACAGTTGAGGTGGTGCCAGAGGTAGCCCGTGCCGTAGGGACCCTCGAGCAGCACGCCGATGCGCAGCATGTCCTTCTCGATCTTGCGCCGGCAAGTGCGGCACTTCGAGCGCGACGAGCGCGCTGCCTCGATCAGGTAGGGGGCGAGCTGCTCCTCTTCGGGGGCGTCGGTCGCGTCGGGTGCGGGTGCGTCCTCGGGGACGTCGTCTTGAATGTGGAGCATGCTGGTATTCGGCGGCTGCCGGCGGTCGCTGGCTGCGGGTCTGGGCCTGGGGAGCCCCAATCATAGGATGGGCGCGGCGAGGCCCCAAGCCCCCAAGGCCCGCTGGGACTTAGTTCGCTTCGCTCGGGACAGGCACCCTCGATGTCCTAGGCGGTGCCGCGCCGACTCCCCAAGCCTGGGCCGGGCCTGCTAGACTGCCCGCTTCCCCCCCCTCGGCAGGCCGCCGCCACGACCTCGGCAGCGCCGCCCTCGCGCCTCCAATGCCTCCCCAGACCATGAAGCTGAACGCCGACGCCCAAGCCGCCTACTCTGTCCAGGACTACTCCGGGACCCCGATGATCGAGGGGGTCGAGTTGGTCAACCTGCGCCGCTTCAACGACGACGGCGGCGCGATGACCGAGCTCGCGCGCTTCTCGACCGGCGAGGACGGCGGCGCGATCGACGGCCTCGAGGGCTTCGTCGCGCGCCAGATGAACTACTCGGTCGTCGAGCCAGGCGCGATCAAGGCCTTCCATCTGCACAAGCGCCAGACCGACGTCTGGTACGTGCCGCCCAGCGACAAGATGCTGCTGGTGCTGGCCGACTGCCGCGAGGGCTCCCCGACCGAGGGCCAGGTGCGCCGCATGGTGCTCGGCGACGGCAACTCGCGCCTCGTGCGCATCCCCCCGGGCGTCGCCCACGGCTGCCGCAACCTGCGCGCCGCCGAGACCAGCGCGATCATCTACTACGTCGACGTGCAGTTCTCGGTCGGCGCCGACTGCGACGAGGGCCGCCTGCCCTGGGACCACTTCGGCGAGACCGTCTGGGACGTCGAGCGCGGGTAGGGGCGACGCTGCGGACTACTCCGCCGCTTCGACGATGGCGATCATCTGCTCGAGGCTGGCGCGGGCGAAGGTGATCAGCTCCTGGCGCTCGTCCTCGGGCAGGCGGTCGCGGCGCATGGTGATCTCGTCGATCGAGTCGCCGGCGAGGACGCGGTTGATGTCGGGGGCCTCGCCCTTGCGAAGCAAGTCGAGCATGCCGGCGAGGTGCGGCGGGTCGTTGCGGCTCATGGTCGCGCAGCCGCAGCCGGCGGTGGCGAAGGGCTTGCCGGTGGGGTCGACCGCGTCGTGGGGGAGGTCGGCGAGGTGCAGGACCTCGACGTCGTTCTGCTTGCCGAGCTCGCGGGCGTTGCGCACGAAGTGGCCCTCGGTGCCGATGACCAGGCGTGTGCCCGGAGCGGCGTTCGCGACGGCCTTCCACAGGTAATCGGTCGAGCCAGCGCCGTCGGCGGCCTGCACCGCATCGAGGGGCGACTCGGGGTGCACGAGCACGGTCCAGCCGCGCTCCTGCCACCAGCGCACCATGTCGCCGGAGAAGATCGTGTGGACCCCACAGGAGCTGGCCCACAGGATCATCTCGCTGTCGGCGATCCGGTCGAGCTCGGCCTTGTCCAGGTGGATCGCGCCGCGCGAAGGGTCCGGCAAGAGGTGCGTGCGCGCCAGGTCCATGCCCAGCTTGGCGGCGGTGTTGCGGCCGAGGTGCTGGTCGGGCACGAAGACGATCTTCTTGTTCTGCTTGCGGGCCCAGTCGACGACGAGGTGCGCGTTCGAGCTGGTGCAGACCGCGCCGCCGGTGCGACCAGCGAGGGACTTGATGCGCCCCGAGGTGTTCATGTACGCGACGACGACGAGCTCGTCCCCGAAGCGCTCCTCGAGCTGGTCGAAGACCGGCAGGACCTGGTAGTCCTTGGCCATCATCTCCATCGTGCAGCCAGCCTTGGGGTTGGTGATCCAGACGTCCTGGTCGTCGTTCGCGAGCAGGGCGATCGACTCCGCCATGAAGTGCACGGCCGACTCGACGATGACCTTCTTCTCGGGCTGATTGCGCGCGACGAGCGCCAGCTTGTACGAGTCCGCGACCGAGCCGCCATAGCGCTCGACCAGCTTCACGATCTCGCCGCCCATGTAGTAGTGGGCCAAGAGCAGCAGGCTGTCGCCGAAATGGTCGAGGGCCGGCGTGACGTAGCGGTCGAGGTAGCCGAAGACCGTCGCGGGGCGGCGATCGGGAAGGGCTTGGTACTCCTCCGCGTAGGGCTTGAACGGCTCCTGGTACCAGTCGAGCGGGATGTCGCTCTGGCAGATCGGGATGTCGGGCTGCAGGAGGAGGCCGGTGGGCGTGGTCATGGTCTCGGGCACCCCTACGCTGGGGGCGTCGGAGGTGGCTAGGGGCGTCGGGTGAGAGGCTCGTGGAGCGGCCGTGAAGAGCGCGCTCGCGGGGGCGCAGAGCGACGGCGGTCGGGCACCATTCGGGGCTTCAATCGGGGAAGCGATAGCGTAAGCTCCTCTCCCCGAGAGCCCCCCATGAGCTTCAAGATCCTGTCCGATTTCGACGGCGTGTGGACCAACCCGGTCCACGAGGCCGAGTCCGTCCGCGAGCTGATGATCCGTGAGACCGCGCGCCTGACCGGGCGCGACCTTGCGGGAGTCGCCGCCGACTACGAGGCCTTCCGCCTGTTGGCCATGGCCGCGCCGGCGGCCAACGGCTGGGCCCCGCCGCGCTTCACCGGTGGGCGCATTACGGCCTTCGTCGACGAGGACCCCTTCTGCGCGGGCAACGCCATCGCCGGGGTGCTCGGTGACCTCTCCGAGGCCGGCGGCAGCAACAAGACCGACGGCCTCGACCCGGAGCTGGTGGCGCGTGCCTGCGAGTACGCCGCAGCGATCGGCGAGCGCGGCTTCGGCACCGGCTTCGAGAGCGCATCGGACTTCGCCGACCACGCCTTCCTGGCCGCGACCTCGGCCTACCGGACCGAGCACCCGCCGGCCCTCGTCGACGGCGCGGTCGACATCGCGCGCGGGCTGCTCGAGGCCGGCGTCGAGCTGGTCATCGTGTCGAACTCGGGCACCGACAAGATCCTGGACTGGTTCGGAGCCATGGGCATCCCCGGCCACGACGCCAAGCAGCCCGCGCCGGCGGGGGAGGGCGCCTCGATCGCCGTGCGCGGTGGCGCGGGCAAGTTCATCCTGGGCGCGAGCGACGCCTCGATCGCGGTCGCCGACCGCACCATCTACGTGGACCGGCCGAGCTACCTCGCGGTGCTCGAGGCCGAGGCCCCCGACCTCGTCATCGGCGACGTCTTCTCGCTCGATCTCGCGCTGCCCCATGTGCTGCGCAGCGCCGGCGCCAAGGGCGCCCCGAGCGAGCTGGTCCTGCGGCGCCACGACTACACCCCCGCTTGGGTCGCGGGCGACCGCGCCGGCGGAGCCATCGACCACGTGATCACCGACCTCGCCGAGCTCGGCGAGATCGCAGCCGCCCACCTCGCGGCCGACTGAGTCCCGGCGCGCCCCCGGGGGCGCCCCCCCCGACGGGTGACAATATGCCAGCCCACAGCACAACAATGCAGGCCACCCCCCAGGCCGAAGAGTCCACCAGCTTCTACCAGCGGATCAAGGACGTGCCGGTGATCGGCGAGTTCCTGCCGATCTTGATGCTGCTGATCGTAGTCGGCTTCGTGCTGGCTCGCTTGCCTCGGGTCAACCTCGGGGAGCACGTGCACACCGACGCGTTCCGCCGTCGCCGCGTGAGCAACTGGCTCCCGCTCGGGCTGACCTACGCCTTCCTGTACATGGGGCGCTACAACCTGACGGTCAGCAAGGGCGCTTTCGAGGAGATGGTCTCGGGCTCGGGTGGGGTGCTGATGGGCAACGACACCTTTGGCTGGATCTTCGGGATCGGCACCTACGTCTACGGCTTCTCGTTCCTGCTCAACGGGCCGCTGACCGACCGCTTCGGCGGACGCTTCTCGATCCTGCTCGGCGCCGCGGGTGCGGCCGTGGCCAACGCTCTGATGGGCTTCGGCGCTTGGTCGCTGATGAACGAGGGCCCCGGTCACGAGTACATCGCGGCCAACTTCCTGACGGTCTACGCGACGCTCTACGCCCTGAACATGTACTTCCAGAGCTTCGGCGCCGTCGCGATCGTCAAGGTCAACGCGCCCTGGTTCCACGTGCGCGAGCGCGGCGTCTTCGGCGCGATCTTCGGCATCTTGATCTCCCTGGGCGTCTACTTCGCCTTCGACATCGGCGGCATGATCCTCGACGCGGAGAGCCTCGGCCTGACCTGGGTCTTCTGGATGCCCGCGATCCTCTTGGCGCTCTTCTGGGTGATCGACTTCTTCCACGTGAAGGACACCCCCGGCGGCGCGGGCCTGATCGACTTCAACACGGCCGACGCCTCGTCGGGTGATGGGGACGAGCGCAAGACGTCGCTCGAGGTCTTCAAGCTGATGCTGCGCAACCCGATCATCCTGACCATCGCGGGCATCGAGTTCTGCTCGGGCTTCCTTCGGCAGGCGATCATGCAGTGGTACCGCACCTTCGCGAAGCAGACCGACGGCGAGCTCGGCCTCAAGGGCGACTTCGTCTACGACAACTGGGGCATGCTGCTGTGCTGTGCGGGCATCCTCGGTGGCGTCTTCGCGGGCACGATCTCCGACCACTTCTTCCAGAGCCGACGTGGTCCTGTCGCGGCCGTGCTCTACGGCATCATGCTGCTCGGGGCCGGCTTCCTCGTGTTCGGCTACCAGCAGTGGTACGTGGGCTGGGTCGTGCTGTTCATGTCGATGGCCGTGATCGGCGTGCACGGCATGCTCTCGGGCACGGCGAGCATGGACTTCGGCGGCTCGAAGAACGTCGGGATCGCGGTCGGCATCATCGACGGCTTCGTCTACCTCGGCACGGCGATCATGTCGGTCACCTACGCGCTCCTCTTGCCCGAGCAGATGCTCGAAGACGGGAAGATGGTCGGTCCCGCGACCGACCCGGACAACTGGATCGCTTGGCCGGTGGCCATGGTGCCCCTGGCCCTGCTGGGCCTGATCCTGGCCACCAGGGTCTGGAGCGCGAAGCCCACGAGCAAGCCCGCCAAGGCGGGGTGATCCCAAGGGGCTCGCCCTCTCCGAGCGGCGAGGGCGGGCCCTTGAGCTAGTACTGGAAGCGGGAGACCAGGCCGGAGAGCTCGTCGGCGAGGCCCGAGACCGACTGGGCGGTCCTGCGGTTCAGGTCCGCTTCCTTGGTGGAGGTGTTCGCGGCCATGGCGACGGTGCTCGCGCCCTGGGCGATCGCTGCGCTGCGGTGGGAGGCCTCCTCCAGGTTGGACTGGATCAGGGAGGTGGTGGCGCTCTGCTGCTCGACCGCGCTGGAGATCGTCGCTTGGTACTCGTTGACCTCGTCGACGACCCCGCAGATGAAGCCGATCGACTCGGCGGCCGACAGGGTGTCGCCCTGGATCGCGGCGATGCGGGCTGTGATGTCCTCGGTCGCCCGGGCGGTCTCGCGGCTGAGCTCCTTGACCTCGTTCGCCACGACGGCAAAGCCCTTGCCCGCCTCACCGGCGCGGGCGGCCTCGATGGTCGCGTTGAGCGCCAGCAGGTTGGTCTGCTCGGCGATCTTGTTGATCACGTTGATGACCTCGCTGATCTTGGTGCTGCTGGTGCCAAGGCGTGAGACGACCTCGCTGGTCTCGCGGGCGCGACTCACCGCATTGCTTGCGACCTGGGACGCCTCGTGGGCGCTGGCCGAGATCTCGCGGATGCTGGTGCAGAGCTGGGAGGTCGCGGCGGTCACTGCGGTGATGTTGACGCTCACCTGCTCGGCGGTCTCCGCGGCGGACTGGGCGCGGGTGAAGGTGTCCTTGGAGTTGGCTCGCAGGCGGTCGCTGGCGGCGGACAGGTCGTTCGAGCTGTGGGTCAAGGTGCTGGCGTTCTGGACGATGGTCGCCAGGCGGCCGCGCAGGTCCTGGAAGAAGGCGTCGAGGCCAGCGCCCATCTGGGCCACCGCGTCGTCGCCCTCGATGCACAAGGCCGTGGTCAGGTCGCCGGTCGCAGCGGACGAGACGACGTCGAGCATCACATCGATGCGCGCTGAGAGCTCCTTGGACTGGGCGAGTTCCCGACAGTGGGCCAGCTGGACCTGGGCCTCGGAGTGCACACGATCGGTGATCACCTCGATCGAGATCAGGGGCCCCTGGAAGGAGTCGTGCTTGTCCCGAAGGGCGCAGGCGTGGACCTGGATCGTCTCGCCGGGGAGCTCGAGCACGCGGTCGAAGGGCAGCGCGTGGGGGTCGGTCAGCGCGGCAAGGTCCTCCTCGGTGAAGGGCAGGGCCAGGCGCGTCCCGATCAGCTCCTCGGGCTCGGTCAAGAAGACCATGCCGGCTGCGGGGTTGGCGAACCGAACGGTCAGTTCGGTGTCGGCGAAGAGCGTGCCGGTGGGGGAGTGCTCGACCATGGCGGCGACACGGTGCAGCTGGGCTTCTGTCTTGCGCTGTTCCGCGAGCTCCTGCCAGTTGACGCGCGTGGCGCCGAGGGTCTGGGCGATGCTGGTGAGGGCCTGGTCGAGGGCCCGGGCCATGCGCGCGAACTCGTGCTGGCCCTGAACGTCCATGCGGCTCTCGAGCTTGCCGTCGCGCAGCTCGGAGAGGACGCCCTCGAGCTGTCTAGCCGGGCGGAAGACCGAGCGGACGAGGGTCCGGTACAGCAGCAAGCACCCGATCACGATGAAGATCGCGGCGCCGACGGCACCGGCCTCGAGCACCCCCAGGATGGCGTGCACGCTGCCTGCCCGCTCGCCGAGGGTGCGCATGACCGTGGACAGCTCGGCCGCTTGCTCGCGGACGAAGGGGATCAGCTCCGCTTGCAGGTCCAGGGAGGCAGCGTCGAAGGACTCCAGCGTGGGGTCCTCCGGAGTGGGGCTGGCGCTGGCTCGGGCTGCGACCAGCTGCAGCCCGACCTGGTAGAAGGGCTCGAAGGCGGTCTGGAAGGCAGCGCAGCGCGCGACCTGGTCCGCGCGGCCCTCGGCTCTGAAGCTCGCCTGGAGCTCCGCGATCCCTCGGCGGAAGTCCGAGGCATGGGCCTTGGCCTGGTCGAGCTGGGCGCTAGCTCCCTGGCTGGCGCGCCTCGCCGCGGGGCTGCCGAGCTCCTGCTGCAGCTGGACCACCAAGAGGCGCAGGTCACCGGCGAGCTGAGAGCGACGCAGCGTGACCTCTTGCGCATGCAGGGTCTTGTCGGCGACCAGGGTGGCCGTCGCGCGGACGTCCTGGAACTGCACCACGATCAGGCCACAGACGGTGACTGCGACGGTGCCAGCGGCGAGCAGTCCGGTCCAGATCTGGGCGCGGAGTGAAATGCGGAGTTTCGTAGCGAGATTCATGAAGTGGCGAGGGTGGTCACCGTTTCACTTCGTCCGGACTGCGGGGTCCGGTTGAGGGGCGAATTGGGGTGGGGACGCAGTGGACCCATGGGGCGGTTTATCGTCTCTGCTGCGGGAATCGAGCCGAGCGACCCACGGCCCCGCGCCCCGAAGGCGGTTCGCCCAGCAGCTGGCTGGACGGGCGCGAAGGGCGCCCCAAGTTCGCCGCAGACCGACTGCCTTCCAGCGGGCGAGCTGGCCCCGACTCCTCCTACTTAAAGGGCCCATGGAGCGGGCAACGCCTGGCTCCAGGACCACGCTGGGCTGGCCCCTAGGGATTTCGCATTTTTGGTCCCTAGGATTCCAGCTGGACACCTAGCGTGGATCGATAGAGAGGGGGAACGGCCTGAACCGGCCGCAGGACCGTTTCCTATCCCCCCCCCTCGGCGCGCGCCTCCAACGCGTCCGTCGGCTCCTGGAGTTGACATGCAAGAGACCCCCTTCGATTCCGGCCGCGAGACGCTCGTCTTCGTCTACGGCACCCTGATGCGCGGCCAGCGCAACCACAGCCTGCTCTTCGGCTCGCGCTACGTGGGTGAGGGCATGACCCTGGCCGAGTTCGAGCTGGTGGACCTGGGCGACTTCCCAGCCTTGATCCCGGCGGTCGAGGGTGGCGACTCCTTCGCGGTGGCCGGTGAGGTCTATGCGGTCGACCACTCGATCCTCGAGATCCTCGACGAGATCGAGGACCACCCGCGCTTCTACCGGCGCACCCCGATCGAGCTCGCCGATGGCAGCCTCGTCGACGTGTACCTCTTGACCGTGCACCAGGCCGCCTTCTACCCGCGCATCGAGACGGGCGACTGGCGGACCAAGGCCCAGGCCGGCTAGAGCGGCGGGAGGCGGTAGTCGCCCGAGCGGTAGCTCAGCTGGGGCCACAGAGCGTGGGCCAGGGAGCGGCGCTCGAGCGCCGGATCGTGGGCGACGGGCAGGAGCTCGTGCCCGTCCCACGACATGGTCTGGGGCTCGGCGTCGAGGCGCAGGAGCACCGCTGCCTCGTCGGTCAGGAACAGGTTGCTGCGGTCGTACTGCAGGATCGCGCGGCCGGGCTCGCCGGCACGGGAGGGGTCGGTGAGGTCGCGGCCGAGGGTGGGGGAGCTGGCAGCGAGGCCCATCAGCGACAGGGCGGTCGGCACGAGGTCGACCTGGCTGGCGAGGGTGTCGATGTGGCCCGGCTCGACGGTGCCCCCGAGGAACACGGCCGGGACGTGGAAGCGCTCGACGGGCACGAGCGAAGCGCCGAACACGCGGCTGTTGTGGTCGGCGACGACCAGGAAGAGCGTGTCCTCCCAGTAGTCGGAGGCGCGCGCAAGCTCGAAGAATTCGCCGAGGGCGTGGTCGGCGTACTGGACCGCGTTGTTGCGCGTCGCGGCGGGCTGTTCGTAGGGCTCGACCTGGCCACTGGGGAAGTCCCAGGGCGAGTGGTTCGAGCTGGTGAAGACCAGGCTGAAGAAGGGCTCGTCGTCCATGGCTTCGAACTCCGCGTGGGCGCGCCGGAAGAGGTCCTGGTCCGAGACCCCCCAGCTGCCGACGAACATCGGGTCGTCGTAGTCCTTGCAGTCGACCACGCGCTCGAAGCCGTTGCCGGTGAAGAAGCGCGCCATGTTGTCGAAGTGCCCCTCGCCCCCGTACAGGAAGGACGTGGCGTAGCCCTCGCGCTTGAGGAGCTCGGCGACGGTGAAGAAGCCACGCTGGGCGCCGGGCAGCTTGACCACGCTGCGCACCGGCGTCGGGAGGAAGCCGGTGACCACCGCCTCGATGCCGCGCACCGAGCGCGTGCCGGTCGCGTACAGGCGGTCGAGGCAGAGACCCTGATCGAGCATGGCGTCGAGGTTCGGCGTCAAGGGCAGGCCGCCGAGGGCACCCACGAACTCGGCCCCGAGGCTCTCCTCGAGCACGATCACCAGGTTCAGGGGGCGCTCGCGCTCGGTCGTCGGGTGGTGCTCGTGCAAGGTCGGGATGCTCGGGTCGGGGCAGTCCTCGGGCGAGAGGCCGGCATCCGTGCGCACGACCTCGAGCACCTCGGCGTAGGACATCTCGCCATAGGCGAGCTCGTCGGGGGCTTCGTTCTGCTTGAGCTCGTAGATCGCGTAGGCGACCGAATAGAGCGAGTTGAGCGGCAGGGTGTTGACCATTGCGTCGCCCGAGAAGCAGACCGTGCTGGGGTTGACCGGGCGGTGGGCCAGGGTCGAGCGTGCGGCGGCGAAGCAGAGGGCGGGCAAGAGGAGCGTGAGGGCGGCGGCCTCGATGGGGTGCAGGGGGGTCTCGAGGCGTGTGGCCCGGCGCAGCAGGCGGTAGCTGCCAAGCAGCACCAGCGGGACCAGGACCACCGACAGGCTCAGCTGTAGCGGGTAGGCGCCCCAGAGGGTGGCGAGGACCTCACGCGGGTACTCGAGGTACTCGACGAAGAGGTAGTTGGGGCGCGTGTCGTACTCCGTGAGGAAGGAGGGCGTCGCCAGCTCGGTGGCGAAGAGGGCGGTGAGGGCCAGGCTCAACCAGCTGCGCTGGAGCAGCGTCGCGAGGCGCAGGGTCCCGGGGAAGGCCAGCAGCGGCGTCAGCAGTAGGCTGGGCGCCACGAGCAGCACGCCCAGGGCGACCAGGTCGAAGCGCAGGCCTTGGAGCAGGATGAAGGCGAGGCCGTCCGTGGCGCCGACGCGCTCGCTCTGCCAAGCAACCAGGCCAAGGCGCGAGAGGCCGAGCAGGACCAGGGCCAGGAGCACGAACTGGGCGACGGGCCAGAGGGCCTGCGCGGACGTCCCGTGCGGTGGGGACTGGAGTTCGGACCGGGGGTGGTTCACGGGCTTCTCGCGGCGATGGGGTCGGGCGCAGCGACCGTGGCGAGGAGCTCGCCGTTGGGCCTGGTGCGTGGCCGAGTATTCCCCGCGGCCCCAGCCAGAGGTCATGACGAGTTGGTCATGGCCTTGGGTCGCAGCCAGCTCGCTCGCACCCCGGGCGGCCTATCCAGCGAAGAGCCCCGGGCGCGGGCCGGGGCCCGCGCGGGGGGGGCCGCCGGCCCCCCGGGGGGGGGGGGGGGGGGGGCGGGGGGTGTGGGCCGGGGACGGGAG
>JARGPD010000104.1:0-3976 GCA_029212845.1 Planctomycetota bacterium | reverse complement strand
TCCGCTGGCCCCGTGGGCTGCGGGGCGGTGGTGCCGGTGTTGCTAGCCGAGGAAGGGGTAGCGCCAGTCGGTGGCCGGGTTGAAGGTCTCCTTGATCGCGCGCGGGCTGACCCAGCGCTGGAGGTTCAGGATGCTGCCGGCCTTGTCGTTGGTGCCCGAGGCGCGCGCCCCGCCGAAGGGCTGCTGGCCGACGACGGCACCCGTGGGCTTGTCGTTGACGTAGAAGTTGCCGGCGCTGTAGCGCAGTGCGTCGGTGGCCTGGACGATCGCGCCGCGGTCGCGGGACAGCACGGCACCGGTCAGGGCGTACTCGCTGGTGGTGTCGACCAGCTCGAGGGTCTCCTCCCACTGCTCGTCCTCGTAGACGAAGACGGTCAGGACCGGGCCGAACAGCTCGTTCTCCATCGTCTCGTAGCGCGGGGTCAGGGCCTGGATGACGGTCGGCTCGATGAAGTAGCCCTTGCTGTCGTCGCAGTTGCCGCCGATGACCACCTCGGCGTCGGCGGACGCCTTGGCGCGGTCGATGGCGCCCTTGTTGGTGTTGAAGGCCGACTGGTCGATCAGCGCGCTGACGTAGTTGCTGAAGTCGCGCACGTCGCCCATCTTCACCTGGGCCAGCTCGGCGGTCAGGATCTCGCGGACCTCACCCCAGAGGCTCTTGGGGATGTAGGCGCGGCTGGCGGCCGAGCACTTCTGGCCCTGGAACTCGAAGGCGCCGCGCAGCATGGCGATCGCGAGGGAGCGCGGCTCGGCGGACGGGTGGGCCAGGATGAAGTCCTTGCCGCCGGTCTCGCCGACGATGCGCGGGTAGCCCGCGTAGTTGGCCATGTTGTCGCCGATCTTCTTCCAGATGCCGTTGAAGACGCCGGTCGAGCCCGTGTAGTGGATGCCCGCGAAGCGGCGGTCGCGGATGACCTGGTCAGCGAGCTGCGCGGCGGGGCCGGGGATGAAGTTGATCACGCCCGGGGGCACGCCGGCCTCGTGGAAGAGCTCGACGAGCGCCCAGTTCGAGAGGATCGTCGTCTTCGACGGCTTCCACACCACCGTGTTGCCCATGATCGCCGGAGCGCTGGGCAGGTTGCCGGCGATGGAGGTGAAGTTGAAGGGCGTGAGCGCGAAGACGAAGCCCTCGAGCGGGCGGTGCTCGAGGCGGTTCCACATGCCCGGGCTCGACACCGGCTGCTCGCTGTAGATCTGCGCCGCGAAGGCGGCGTTGTAGCGGAAGAAGTCGATCAGCTCGCAGGCCGAGTCGATCTCGGCTTGGTGGACGGTCTTGGACTGACCGAGCATGGTCGCGGCGTTGACCTTGTCGCGGTAGGGACCCTCGAGCAGCTCGGCGGCGCGCAGGAAGATCGCGCAGCGCTCCTGCCAGGGCATGCGCTCCCACTCGCGCGCGGCGGAGCTGGTGGCGTCCATCGCGGCGGCGACCTCGGCCTCGCCGGCGAGGTGGTAGTGACCGGTCACGTGACCATGGTCGTGGGGCATCACCATCGGCTTGGTGTTGCCGGTGCGCACCTCCTTGCCGTTGATGTAGAGGGGGACGTCGACCTGGGTGTTGGCCTGGCGCTCGAGCTCGGCCTCGATGGAGGCGCGCTCGGGGGAGCCGGGGGCGTAGGAGCGCACGGGCTCGTTGACGGGCAGGGGGACGTTGAACTTGCCGTGGGTCATGACCTGGGGGGTGGCAGGGGCCTTGGCGGCCCGGGTGAGGGTGTTTCGACCGCGTTTGAGGCGGGAGGGCCCGGGATCGTCGTGCTAGGAAGATCGCGCTCGGGGCGGCAGGATATCGCCTGGCGCTTGGGCTTGTCGACCCGCTACGGTCCTCTGGGCGCTTTTCCCCCTCATCCCCTCCCTTCTCGCCATGATTCGCCCCCTCAGCACCGCTGCCCTGGCCACCTTGCTCTTGTCCTCTTGCGTCGCCGTGATCGGCGCGGACGAAGAGACCGTAGAGGCCCTGCAGCAGATGGACTCGGACCACGCCGTCGAGCAGCACGCCGAGGACGGCGCCAAGACGGGCAAGGAGAAGCAGCCCAAGGAGCTGGACCTCGATGCCCTCGAGTACGCCGTCATCGAGGCCCATGGGGCGATCGAGAAGGCCGCCATCGGTGCCGAGATCTCCCAGCTCGAGGCCGAGCAGCGCGTCGGCACGGCGAGCCTCGAGCTCGCGGATGCCAAGGCCGAGCTCGAGCACTTCGACACCTTCGTCGCGCCCAAGGAGCTGGCCGAGCGGACCCTCTCGGTCGAGCGCTCCGAGGCGCGCCTGTTCGAAGCCAAGGCCGAGCTGGCCCAGCTCGAGGACATGTACGCGGACGAGGAGTTCGCGACCTCCAGCAAGGAGCTGGTGCTCGAGCGCGGACGGCGCAACGTCAACTTCAGCGAGCGCTCGCTCGAGCTGGCGCGTGAGTCCCTGGCCGACCACGAGTCCTTCGACCTCGCCAAGCGCCGGGCCAAGCTCGAGCGCGCCCTCTTGAAGGCCGAGCTCGGCTTGCACCTGGCCCAGCTGCGGCGCGAGTCCGAGCGCGTCGGTCGCCAGCAGGACGAGCGCGGCCGCCAGCGCAAGCTCGCCAAGGCCGAGGAGGCCTTAGCCGAGGCGCAGGCCAAGATCGAAGCGGGCGAAGCGGTCGCGGCCGACTGATGGCTGCCCTCGAACTCGCGCTCGTGGCGCTGCTCACGCCAGCGCTCGCGCCGCCGCTCCAGGACCCCGAGATCCCCGTCGACCCCGACGCCAAGCGCGAGGTCCCCGAGACCATGACCGCGGACGAGGCGAAGGTCAGCCTGACCCGCGCGCTCAACTGGGTCATCGACTACCAGAACCCCGACGGGTCCTTCGCGACGGACACGATCGAGGTCGGGCTCGAGGCGGGCTTCGCGACCGAGACCTACTACGCGTGGCAGCTGGCGTCGACGGCGCTCGCGATCCGCGCGCTCTTGGTGGTCGAGGAGACCCCCGAGCGCCGCGCGACTCTCGACAAGGCCGTCGAGTGGTTCCTGACCACGCGCCTGCCCAAGCGCGGCGAGGGCTGGGACGTGGACTACGTCTGGAGCCAGCTGTACGCGGTGACGGCACTCGTCGACCTGGCCGGGGACGAGCGCTTCACGGGCGAGGAGCTCGCCGCGCGCATCGCCGACCGCGGCGCCAGCTACGTCGACTTGTTGGCACGCAACCAGGCCTATACGGGGGGCTGGGGCTACTACGACGACCCGCCGTTCACCCAGCGGCCGAAGTGGGGCACGAGCTTCTCGACGGCGACGGTGCTGCCGGCGCTGCAGCGCGCGGTGGACCTCGGCTGGGGCAAGGGCCAGGAAGAGGACGGCCAGGCGATGGTCGCCCGGGCGCTCAAGTACGTGCAGCGCTGCGCCCTGCCGAACGGTGCCTACGCCTACGCCCTGTCGGTGATCCCGCGGGTCGGCGGCGAGTCGATCAACGACACCAAGGGCAGCCTCGGGCGCATCCAGATCGGCAACTGGGCCCGGCGCTTGCTCGGGGACGAGCGCGTGACCGACGACACGATCCGCGACGGGCTGGCCTCGTTCTTCACCGAGCATCGCTTCCTCGACGCGGCCTTCATGCGCCCGGTCCCGCACGAGGCGTACTACGCCAACGCGGCTTACTTCTACCACTTCGGGCACTACTACGCCGCCGAGGCGATCGAGCTGCTGCCGGCGGAGGAGCGCGCCGCCTGGCACGCGAAGCTGCGCCCACAGCTGGTCAAGACCCAGCGCAAGGACGGCAGCCTGACCGACTTCTTGGGCTCGGGCTACCTGCGCCTGGCCAGCACCTCGTTCACGATCCTGGCGCTGCACGCGGGCATGGACGACGTAGCCGTCGAAGGAGCCGCCGCCGAGCTGCTCGAGGACCTGACCGACTGAGCGCCCCCGCCGCCCGCCATCGAGCCGGGAAAGAGCACCCAGGGCCGCCTCCCACCGGCGGGGAACGAGCGACCGGGACCGCATCCAACCGGCGGGGAACGAGCGACCA
>JARGPD010000103.1 GCA_029212845.1 Planctomycetota bacterium | reverse complement strand
GCCCAGCGAGCCGGCCTTCGGGCGCTTGGCGCGCACCGGGCGCAGTCACTTCGAGCCACTGTGGAGCCAGGCCCTCGAGCACGGCGGCAACATCGCCGCGGACCAGGTGCGCTGCTGGCGCATCCTCGCCGAGCTGGCCGAGCTCGACGTGCGCCTCGGCAGCGCGGGCGCGGACGCGGACGCGGCCCACACCGCCACCCTCTTGCACAGCGCAGCGCGCAACCACTTCAAGGGCGAGCAGACGACCACCGGGGCTTGGCTCGACGTGACCATCGTCGGCCACGACCCGGCCACCAACCTGCCCGTCGGCGACGTCATCGGCCTGCCCCAGAACCTGCTCGAGGGGCTGGCGGTGGCCCACGGTGCCCAGCTCGACGAGGACGTGCGCGCCGAGCTGCGCGCCCTGTTCACCGCGCTCCTGCGCTCGACCACCGAGACCTACGGCGCGCCCTATGGCTTCGCCGGCGGCGACCGCACCTCGGCCGGCAGCGTGCGCGTGCTGGCCGGGCTGGTGGCCATGCTGGGCGAGCTGCACCACCCCTGACCGGCAAGGGCCCAGTCCCGCGCACACCGGGAGCTTCCCGGGGCCGTGCCTACTGCGGCGCGACCGCCAGGGTGTCGAGGGCGAGGTCGATCGCGGGCAGGCCGCCGACATGGTCCGCGTCCTCGGCGGGCCAGCGGGTCGCCTCGACGGTCACGCTGACGCCGTCGACATCGACCGCGTAGAGGTCCAAGAGGGTCTCTTCGCCGTCGGGCTGGCGCAGCCGCAGGCGGCGCCCTTCGACCGGCTTGCCGAGCAGGGTGCGGCGCACGAAGAGGCGCTCGAGGATCTGGGCGCCCTCGCAGTCCTCGGCCTGCATCAGGTCGAGCAGCACGAGCGCGTTCAGACCGTCCTCTTGGGCGAGGGTGCGCAGGCGCACCACCGACGTGGCGTGCTGCTCCTGGCTGGAGGCGATGGTGACGTTCTCGAGGGTCTCGACCTCGGCCGAGGCAGGGACCTGCAGGGACAGGCGCAGGTGCTCGAGCGGCAGCTCCACGCTTCGCGTCGGACCGACCTCGCTGACCGAGCTGAGCTGCGGCAGGACCTCGGGCAAGGGGCCGTCGTCGCCCTCGGCCGCCCAATCGCCTCCGCCGGTGTCGGCCACCCGCAGGCTGCCGCCTTCGCCGGTGACCTCGAAGGTCACCTGCTCGGTGCCCGCGACGCGGCGCACGGTGTAGCGCCCGGAGTCGACCTCGAGGGCGAAGCCGTCGGCGGCGAAGTGCTCGACGCCCGGCAGCAGCACGGCGCGACCGAGCACCGCCTCGAAGGTGCGCCAGGCGTCGCCACCCTGGGTCCGGTCCGAGAAGAGCGAGACCTCGTGCACCACGCCGTCGCGCACCAGGAGCAGCACGTCGATGGCGCTGACCTCGCGGCCGTCGGGGCCCAGGGTCACCCGCCGCCAGCGCGGGACCTCTTCGCCGGCGAAGGTCGCGGTCAGGGTCTGCTCCTCGCCGGGCTCGCTGTCCGGACTCATCATCGTGGCCATGAACTCGAGCGCCTCGCGGGCCTGCACCTCGATGGCTGCGAGGTCGGCCGCAGGGCCGACGGTCTCGGTGCGCACGACCAGGCTCTCCTTCTCGACGTAGCGCGAGCTGATGTCGAGGTAGGTCGAGGGGCCGCGGGTGTAGGCGGTCGCCCAGGTGCCCGCGGGCAGCTCGATGCCAAGGCCCGCCGCGAAGGCGGGCGTGCCCGGGAAGCGCAGCGGCGCGGCGAGCACCAGGCTCTCGAGGAGCTCCGCGATGGCGGCGCTCGCGGCGGTGTCGCCGATCGCGGCGCGCGTCTCGAGGGTCACCTCGCGGGTCGCGGTGCGCAGGGTCCACAGGTCGAGCACCAGGCCGGGGTGGCCTGCTGCGCGCAGCAGCATGCGGTCGCGCAGGGCCAAGGTCCCGCCAAGGGGCACGGCGTCGAGCAGCTCCTCGAGGGCCACCTCGGTGCCCGGGTCCAGGGCCAGGAGCCCGGCCGGGTCCTCGCGCGCCGCGGCGAAGTCGGCCTCGGCGCGACGCTGCAGGTCCTCGAAGCTGCGCTCGTCGGCGAGCCCGCTCCAGCCGACGGTCTGCACGCGGACCTCGGCCGTCCCGTCGCGCCGCTCGAGCTCGAGCTGGTGGTAGCTGCTGTTCAAGGCCGAGGCCAGGATCCAGTCGGCGGGATCGAAGGTCAGCGCCCAGTCGGGGGTCGTGATCGCGCGCGGCCCATCGGGCAGGACGCTGAGCCGAGCGAGCAGGTTCGAGAAGGTCCAGAGGGCCGCGCCCTGGTCGGCGGCGGGCGACATGCAGCCCGCGACGACCTCGCCGCCGCGGTGCGGGGCGAAGAGCCCGGTCAGCTGCATCGGCACGCCCGCTTGGACGAAGTGCTGGGTCAGGCCCCCGCGCCGCTCGCCGAGCAGGTTCGAGGCGATCTCGAAGGACTCGCCGAGCTCGGCCGCGGGGTAGGCCTCGCGCACCAGCTGCTCGAGCTCGGCACGGAGGGCGGCGAGCGGGTCCGTGGGCGTGGGCAGGGCCAGGGGCGCCGCGTGCACGTCGACGAAGTACTGGTTGAGGACGTCTCGGCCGGGCGCGTCGCTAGCGGCGCTCGTGAGGAGCAGGCGCGTGGGCTGGCCGGGGTCCGCGGGGTGGCGCTTCTCGATGGTGAGCTTGTCGGGATAGACCCAGGTCAGGCCGAGGTCCTGGCGCATGACCCGGTTGCCGAGGTCGAGCGCCACGGGCCGCTCGGTGCCGAAGGTCCGCACGCTGGCCAGCACCGCCCGGGCTGCCTGGTGCAGGACCTCACGGCCTTCCGGCATGGTCTCGTAGCTGGCGCCGAACAGGTGCTGCTCGGCCGCGGTCGTGAAGCTCAAGACCTCGCGCACGCCGCCCTCCTCGAGGGGCAGGTCCATGCGCTCGCCGGTCAGGAGGCCGTCGCCGACCCACACGCCGGTCCAGGTCGGGCGCGTGGCCTCGACCCCACGGCCGGCGGCGACCTCGCGCACGATCTCGCGGCGCTGGTCGCGGTACGAGGCGACCGCGAGGGAGGCCTCCCACGGCGCGCTGAGCTCTTGGTGCACCAGCTCGACCATGCCCCCGGGCAGGCCGATCTGCAGCACGGAGATCAGCTCGCTGGGCGGCCGCGCTTCCTGGGCGAGCAGCGGCACGTCGACGCGGAAGGCACCGATGGACTCGACCCGCGTGGTGGTCGGCTCGATCGGGCGCACCGCGACCGTGGGCAGGAGCTCGGCGAGCAGGGCCTCGACGCGTGTCGTCGCCGCACCTGGGACCTTGATCAGCATGCCGACGAGGTGCGTCTCGCTGGCGAAGGTGAACAGGTCGAAGGACTCGACCGGGGCGGTGTCCTGGAAGATCACGCGCTTGCCGAGGCGGTTGACCTGGCCGATGAGCCGCGTGACGTCCTCGGTGGTGGTCAGGGTCAGGCCGGCCTCGCCGCGACGCTGAATCAGCTCGGCGCCGAGCAGCTCGAGGAAGCCCTGGGTGTCGACCTCGCGGGCGGCGTCGGGCACGATGAGCAGCTTGACGAGCGGCTCGAGCTCGTCCTCGGGGCGGCCCGCGCGGCGCACCTCGAGGAAGTGCACGTTCCCGTTGCCCGTCTCGGAGACCTCGAGGTCCTCGCCCGCGGTCAGCGAGAAGGCGGCGCCGACGTAGTCGGAGGTGGGCGCAGCGGGCGCGGTCGCGTCCGGGTTCGTGGGCGCGGGCGCAGCTTGGGTGAGGAGCGGGACGCAGGCCAGGAGAGGCAGCAGCATGGGGATCGAGGGCAGGTGCGCCGCTTTGGCGCTCGGCTCAGGGGCAGAGTTCGAGGTGCAGGCCGCCGGAGAAGGCCCAGCCGGCGGGCTGGGCCGGGTCGGGCGCAGCGGCCTGGAGGAAGACGTCGAGGCCGGTGAAGGCGGGGTCTGTGGGCAGGGTCAGGGTCCAGCTGCCGCCGGCGGGCAGGAGCTTCAGCGGCAGCACCGGCGCGGCCAGGTCGACGAGCAGGGTGCCTCCGAAGAGCGGGGCGCTGGCCTCGGCCAAGGCGGTCGCGACCAGGGACGAGCCGGCGGTGACGGGCAGGCCGGTCACGACGACGGTCAGGCTGTCGCCGGGGCCCGTGCCGCCGGTGGCGCCGAGGACCAGGGTGTGGGCGGGGCCGAGGCCGAGGCCGTAGCTGGTCACGCCGCAGGTTGGTCCGAAGACGGCCTCGGCGGCGACGCCCTGGAGGGCCGCCGCTTGGCTCGCGGTCAAGGTGTGGTGGAAGCCGTTGCCCAAGGGCGAGGCGTCGAAGATGGTCGCGAAGAGCACGCAGGCGGCCAGGTAGCTGCCGGCGGGGTTGGGGTGCGAGCCGTCGGCCGCGTGCAGCAGCGTCCCAGGGTTCTGCTGGAAGAACAGGCGCCAGGCTTCGCCCACGGGCGCCACGGTGGCGCCGGTCAGGGCGGCGGCCTCGGCGTAGCCCGCGGTGAGCGCGTCCTGCATGGCGTCGAAGTCCGCGAAGCTGGCGCTGAACGCGCCCCAGGCCACGGTCCCGCCGGCCTCGCGACCCCAGGTCTGGAACAGGATCAGCTCGGCGAGCGGGCTGGCCGCGTGCAGGTGCAGCTGGCCCTCGAGGACCTGGGCCGCGGGCAGCATGTAGCTGTCCTTGGTGCCGGGGATCGCCGGCGTGACGCTCTGCTCCTGCAGCACGACGAAGTCCCAGGGGCCGGCGGCGAGCTTGGCCTGGGAGGCCGGGTTGTGGGTGTGCTCGATGCCGCCCTGGGGGCTGCCCCAGGTGCAGCCCCCGGGCGTGCTCGAGTCCGCCACCAGGTTGTGCCCGGCGGCGGCCGCCAGCTGGGTCAAGAGGCTCGGCAGGTCGTTCTGCTGGGTGTAGCTGTTGCCGAGCAGCAGCACGTCGACCTGGGTCTGTGCGCTGGCGCTGGCCGCGAGCAGGGCGGCCGCGAGGGCGGTGGGGAGGGGCTGCATGGGGGAGCTGGACGGGGGACGGCTCCTAGCCTCGCCGCTTTCCTTGGTTCACGCTAGCGCTAACCTCTGCATGATGAAGTTCGACCCCAGCCAGCAGCCCGAGCTCCAGTACGCGCGCCTGCTCGGCCCGCGCGCGGACGTGCGGCCGATCGTCCCGGCCGACGCGACCGCGCTCTTCCCGCTCGTTCATCGCCAGACCGCGGTGACCGACATGCTGGTCTGGAACGGGCCCGAGGACTTGGCCGAGCTCGAGCTGGCCTACGCTAGCTGGCGCCGCGGCGACCGGGCGATCGGGCGCGACTACATGTTCGCGATCCGCCCCGCGGCGGGCGGCGACCCTGTCGGCGGCTGCGGGATCCGCTTCTCGCCCACGCCCGGGGTCGGCAACCTCGGCTACTGGCTGGGCGAGGCGCACTGGGGCAAGGGCTACATGAGCGACGCGGTGGCGCTCCTGTGCTGGCTCGGCTTCGAGCGGCTCGGCGCCCTGCGCATGGAGGCCCTGTGCCTCGGCCACAACGTCGGCAGCCAGCGCGTGCTCGAGAAGTGTGGCTTCAGCCGCGACGCTGGGTGGCGGCCCGACGCGGAGCTGCACGACCGCCACACCGCGCCCGAGGGCATCGAGCTGTGCGAGCTGCGCTACGTGCTCGAGCGCGCGGACTGGTCCCCGCGCCCCGGCTTCCCGGTCGTGGCCGAGGTGCTGCTGGCCGACGCCCAGGCCTAGGCCGCGCCGCCAGGACCCGCGACCGGGCCGACCCGCTCGGGCCGCACCGCTAGTCGTCGCTGCCGGAGCCGCCGCCGAGGTCGGCGAACATGCGCTTGATGTCGCCGAAGCCGGCGATGATGACCCACACGCTCAGCACTGCGAAGGCTGCGATCGCGCCGTACAGGACGACTTGCCAGAAGGTGATCCAGGTCTCGGTGCTCATCGGGTGGCCTCCGTCTCGGCGCTCGTGGTGGAGTCAGGGTCGTCGGGGAATAGCAGCGAGCCCGCGATCATGACGACGATCGCGAAGGCCAGGGTGCCGAGGCCGATCCAGTGGGCGTCGAGGTTGCCGTTGCCGTCGCCGTCGAGGAAGGTGCCCCAGTTGGCGCCGGTCATGCCCAGCGCCTCCTGCACGGGACCGAGCCCGACGATCGCCGAGAGGCCGGCCCACAGGGCGGCGCGCGCCCCCATGCGGCTCGCGCGCTTCCAGTAGAGCCCGCAGCCCAGGACGACGATCGCGCCGGTGAAGTAGATCGCGCCGGTCACGCCGAGGTAGTCCCAGACGTCCTGGCTCGGCTCGTAGACGATGCCCCAGTACAGGACGTAGAGCCCGATCAGCACGATGAAGACCCGCGTCCACCAGAGCTGGCGGTCGTCGCTGGACTGACTCGGCTTGAGCGGCGCGATGATGTCGCGCGCGATGACCGAGGCCCAGCAGAGCAGGTAGCTGTCGTGGGTCGACATGAACGCGGCCAGCATGGCGGCGGTCATGAGGCCGAGCACGCCGATGGGCAACAGCTCGCGGAAGAAGACCGGCAGGCCCAGGATGCTCTCGTTCTCGGCCGTCCCGCCTGGCAGGACGAAGGCGCCGCCCTCGAGGAAGGTCGCGCCGGCGTCGAACAGGAACACGAAGGCCGCGATGCCCAGGAAGCAGGGCAGGAGGAAGCGGATCATGAAGCTGATCGACGAGAAGGTGAACTGCTTGCGCACGACGCCCTCGTCGCGCGAGGCGAGGGCGCGCGTCACCGCCGTCGGCCAGATCGCGCAGGACACCAGGCCCAGCACGCCCATCCAGGCGACGTACCCGGGGCCGAAGCCGCTGCCGGCATGCAGCGGGTCGAAGCTCGCGTCGCCGCGCTCGGTCCGCATGACCTCGACGATGTGGTCGAAGCCCAGGTTCGAGATGGCCAGCACGACCATCGCGATCAGGCCGATCGACAGGACGCAGAACTGCACGTAGTCGGTCAGCACGACGCTGACCATGCCGCCCATCACGGTGTAGAAGAGCACCAGCGCCAGCAGGGCGACCATGACGACCGAGAGCAGCGTCCCGTCGAGCCCGGTCACGCCGACCACGAACTGCGAGCCGACGCGCAGGAAGAGGCCCATGTTCAGGATGCCGCCGAGCGCCAGGAAGGTGCCGCCGAGCACGCGCGTGTGCTTGTCGAAGCGCTGCTCGTAGTACTCGGGGATCGTCATCACGCGCGCGCGGCGCAGGCCGACGACGATGAAGCCCGACAGGCCGACGAAGAGCGTCGCCGCGCCGGCGATCAGGCCGATGTGCAGGGCCGCGAAGCCGCCGGTGAAGCCCTTCTGGGCCTGGTACATGACCGTGATCAGGCCGAGCTCGGAGCCCGTCATGGTCGCGATCGAGAGGGCCGTGCCCAGGCTCCGTCCAGCCACCAGGTAGCCGGTCAGGCCGGTGATGAAGCGGTTGGCCACCAGGCCGATCGCGACCGAGGCCAGGAGGTAGATGACGACGATCGCCGTGTCGACGTTCGAGAAGTTCGAGGCCAGCTCGGCGAGGCTGGCGAGGGCAGGTGGGGGGGGGACCATGGCGCCAGCCTAGCTCGCCGGTGGCCTCGACACCAAGGGCCTGGGCGGCCTCGGATGCAGGCTTGTGGACCAGCCGGCGTGGCCCGCGTGGATCTTCAGCTGAGCTGGTGACGAGTGACCACGTGGGTGCCCAGGCCGAAGGGCCTCAGGTGCTTGCCGCTGGTCGCGGTCCGGAAGGGGACCCCGTCCACGGACTGGATCGAAGCCTGGACAAGGAGCACGAAGGAGCAGGGCGCTAGGTCGCTGCTGCGGGCGTCGGTCCGGGCTTCGGTGCCAGGCGGCGAACAGGGCCCGGACCTGCGCCTTCGTGGTCCCTTCGACCCGCATCATCGGACGAGCCCCCCGCCGCGTCGGGTGGGCGATGCCGGTT
This sequence comes from Planctomycetota bacterium, assembly GCA_029212845.1. Classification (GTDB taxonomy): domain Bacteria; phylum Planctomycetota; class UBA1135; order UBA1135; genus JARGPD01. The sequence continues at coordinate 9,982 of JARGPD010000103.1, read as the reverse complement.
GCCGAGCGATCCGATCCGCTCGCGCGGGCGCAGGCGCGAAGCGCCATGTCGTGCGAGCGCGTGGCCCACGCACGAGCAGCTGGCACGCCTCCCGCGCTGCCCATGCCGGCCGGTGGGGCTGGTCCAGCCCAGCAAGCGGGCGCTGGCGACGGCGGCCATGCCACCGCCACCAGCGCCCGAGCTTCAGCCGTCAGGCTCCGATCGTCGCCGTCACGAAGTCGGAGGTGGCGTACTCGCCCGTGAAGAACTGGATCGTGCCCGCTTGGAACAGGACGTCCAGTCCCGCGAGGGAGGGCATCAACGGGATCGAGTAGGTCTTCGTCGGGAGGACCCCGGCGCCGAAGATGCTCGTGAAGGCGGGAGCGATCGCGAGGTCGAGGAAGCAGTTCCCGGGGCTCTCGGACGGGAGGCCGAGCGACATCAGGCTGGCGTGCAGCGGCGCGAAGCCGACCATCAGGATCGAGGTGTGGAACGGGCCCGTGCCGGTGGCGGTCACGGTCATGTTGCCGCCCAGCCAAGGCAGGCCGTTGGTGACCAGCGAGATGCCGGAGCAGCCAGCACCGCCCGTCACCGGAGCCGCCGGGACCTGGTTGCTCTGGCCCGAGGCGATGAACCCAAGGAGGTAGTGCTGCAGCTCCTGGGCCTTGGTCAGCTCCGCCGCCGAGACGCCGCCCTGGACGAACAGGTTCGTCTGCTCGCCCGGATCGGTCGTCAGGTTGTACATCTGGATCGTGCTGAAGTCGTAGCCGGCGTCGATCGGGATCGTCGCGTCGGCCGCCAAGCCGCCGGTGAGCCAGCCTCCACCGCCCTTGCCGAAGATCAGCTTCCACTCGTCGCCGGCGCCGTCGACCTGGCGCATGGCGTAGCTGCCCCACTGGGACCTCTGCAGGCTGAGCTTGCGTCCCTCGGCACCGGGCACACCCTCGAGCAGGTCCAGGTAGCTGACGCTGTCCTCGCCAGCGTTCGCGGGCATCGGGATGCCGAGCGTGTCGACCATCGTGGCGTAGAGGTCGTTGAGCTCGACGATCCCGTCCGAGGTGCTGCCGGGGGCGACATGGCCATCCCAGCGCACGAGCAGCGGCACCCGGTGGCCACCCTCATAAGCGTCGGCCTTGCGACCGCGCAAGAGCTGCCCCTGGATGAAGCCGGGGGAGATCAGGTCGTTGTCGGTGTAGTTGGTCGAGACGCCGTTGTCCGTGGTGAACACGAAGATGGTGTCGCCCGCGAGGCCCTGCTCCTCGATGGTGTCGAGCAGCTCGCCCACGACCCAGTCGACCATGCGGATGAAGTTCTCGTAGGAGTCGTAGGACGGGTCGTAGGTGTAGGCTCCCATGCCGACGGAGGGGTCCGCAGGGACCCCGCCCGTGGGCGGGACGACGGGGTGGTGCGGAGCATTCAGGGGCATGTACAGGAAGAAGGGGCCGCCCGCCGCCTTGCGGTCGATCACGTACTGCATGGCCCGCGGCACGACCTCGGGCAGGCAGTCGGTCTGGGTGTAGCTCGGCGTCGAGAGGACCAGGTCGTTCTCGATGAAGCTGTGAGGCAGGTGGTTGGTGATGTCGTCGCCGAAGTAGTAGTCGAAGCCGTTGTCGACGGCGCCACCCTGGAAGGGCTGGCTGTGGTCGACGTTGCTGCCGTTCTCCTTGGGCGGCTGCCCGTCGGTCGTGACCCAGTCGTTGCCGAGGTGCCACTTGCCGAAGGCGGCGGTGTGGTAGCCCTGGCTCTGGAGCATCTCGGCGATGGTCGTCCGCGAGGGCGGGATCATCGGCGGGTCGTAGGCATAGAGCACGCCGCTCTTCTGGTGCGCGGCCGACGTCGTGAGCGGCGTGCGCCACGCGTACTGACCCGTGAGCAGGCCGTAGCGCGTCGGCGTGCAGACCGCCGAGGGCGAGTGGGCGTTGGTGAAGCGAATCCCACCGGTCGCGATCCGGTCGATGTTGGGCGTGTCGACGGGCGAGTTGACCCCCGCTTGCCCGGCGAGGTTGGTGTAGCTGCGCACGTCGCCCAACCCCATGTCATCCGCCATGATGTAGACGACGTTGGGCTTGGTGGTCTGGGCCGCTGCCATCAGCGGGGCCATGGCGAGCACACCGAGCGCTTGGGCTGTGCGCTTGATCCGCTGGGCCCAGCGACTCCGCCGCAGAGCTCCCGCTCCGGCTCGCGCCCCCTCGTTCGTCGTCGGTCGTCTCATCAGGTCCATCATCGGGTCGTTCTCGACAGCTTCGGTTCGGGCTCTTCGTCGGGAGCCGGATCGGAATCGGTTGGGGGGGGAGGGCGACGGCATCGTGGGGTGAGCCGCTCTTCGAAGGCATGCATCGGGGACAGGGAGGCGCTTGGCCCCCCTGTCCCCGTCTCGACGGACTAGGTGAGAGGCTTAGAACTCACCGAGGACCGAGCTCCCGACCGGGGAGGTCGCGGCCAGGATACCTGCGCCGACGACTTCGATCTGGACGCACTGGGCGTGGATCGGAAGCCCGACGAAGGCCGGGTCGCTGGGGATCGGCACGTTCAGGTTGGCGGTGCCGCTGACCGACGAGACCGCGATCAGCTTGTCCGGGCTGACCAGGAGGTCACAGCCCACGCCACTGCCGGGGAAGATGGCGCTCATCGGGAAGGGCAGCGGGATGCCGCTCCAGGTCGTGGTCGACAGGCCGAGGACCGCGTAGGACAGGGTGCCCGGGGTCAGGTTGCCGAACTCCAGGAACAGACCCGAGCCGATGGCGGGCATGGCGGTCGAGGAGACCGTGGCGGTCAGGCCGGCCGAGGTCGGGCAGCCGGTGCCGGAGACCACGAACAGGCCCTGGGTCTTCACGCTACGGGTCCAGGTGTCGTCCTTCTGGGTGCCGTTGTAGCCGCCGAAGAGCATGGCCTTGCCAGCATTGGCGACCCACGCGATGGCAGCGCCGTTGCGGCCGGGGGGCTGGGCCGCGGGGAAGACCTCGGCCCAGTCGACACCGTCGAACTCCCAGGTCTTCTTGATGATGCCGTTGGCGCTGCTGCCGCTGAAGATCACCGTGCGACCCGCGCCCGGGTCGTAGTACATCTGGTAGGCGAACATGCCCGGGGTCGTGGCCGACCCCGGTGCCGAGGCCGTGACGATCTGGGTCCAGCTGACGCCGTCGAAGGTCCAGGTGTCGGCCAGGTACCCAGCGACCGAGTCCCGCCCGCCGAAGAGCACGAGGTCACCGGTCAGGGAGCGGTGGACCATCTTGAAGCTCCGGCGCGCGATCGGGCCGTCGACCAGCTGGGTCCAGCTGGTCCCGTCCCAGCTCCAGGTGTCGCTCAGGATCGTCCCGCTGGAGTCCTTGCCGCCGTGCAGGACCGCGCCGACGCCCGGGAGGTACGCCATGTGGCTGGCGGTCCGTCCCACAGGAGCGAGGGCGGGAGCCTTGTTGACCCAGCCGAGGGCCGAGGACCACTCCCAGGTGTCGCCGTGGTAGGTCGGGTTGCCCGTGGTCTGGCCGCCGAAGAGCACCAGGACGCCGCGCGAGGAGTCCCAGGCCATCTGGACCTGGTTGCGATCGGAAGGGCCCGTGCCCGTGGCCGCGGCGACGGTCCACGCGGCTCCATCGAAGGCCCACAGGTCGCTGGTGGGCGTGCCGCCAGGACCGTTGCCCCCGAAGATGTAGAGGTTGGCTCCGTCCGAGACGCCCACGAGTCCAGTCCGGGCTGAGGGGCTAGAGGCGGGCAGCACCTCGGTCCAGTTGGGGGTCTGGGCCTGGGCCGAGAGGGACAGGGTCAGGGCGGCCGCTAGGCCGAGGAGGTTCTTCATTCTGAGGGGCTTGGTGAAGGTGCTTGCGGGTGCGCGCTGACGCCGGTGCGTGCGTGCCGGGGGACGGTCTGGAGCCCCCTACCTCAGCCACACTAGTCGTGATCCCTCCGTAGCGGAAGGGGGTCGGTTCGCATAAATATTAAAAATCCTGGTGGGCCTGCCCCAGGAGCACGAGACCCCTTCCATCCGCCAGCAACAGGGCGGTAAGCGCCCAGAAGGACCCCTGAGGGCCGAAAGTGGGGGGTGGTGGTATGGCCTCTCGTGGGGTACGCTTCGGCCTGCCGGCAGCTTCGTGGGATTCAAATGTGAAAGCACCCCCCGGAGCCTGAACCCTGACCTACCCATCCAGCGACGCCAACCCAACTTGCAGCAGGATCAAGCCCAGCCCACCGAGGCGCCCCTCTACGAGGATCACCTGAAGTCGGTGCACAGCCAGGTCCGGGATGCTCTCTCTGGCCTGTTCGAGGCCGTGGCCGCGGATCCGAGCAGGCCGCAGGAATTCTCGCGCCGCTTCGGGATCAACACCACCACGGCCTGGAAGCTCGGCAAGATCGTCCAGGAGCCGGATCCCTACACCCTGGTCCAGCACCTCTCGGGTCGCTCGGGCGTCCGCATCATGCTGCGCGCCTTCGAGAAGGAGGGGGCCAGCGCGGCCAGCCTCTACCGATTCATGGCCGCGTACGAGGAGTTCGAGCATCTCGTCGAGGTCCACGCAGGGGACCGCCAGACCCTTGAGAAGCTGCAGGGTGGTCAGGGCCCCGAGGCCCTGCGCCAGCAGCTCGAGCAGCACCGAAAGTTAGCCTTCCGGGGCAACAGCTGCAGCTGGGGAGTCCAAGCCGCGGTGAACTTCACGGGCACCTTCATCGCACCCTCGGAGCAGGCCGGGATGACCGACGCCGTCTACATCGGCGGCCTGCTCGGCTTCCAACGCCTGCAGCCCGACGCGGCCTGGAGGGTTGGTGGTCGCGCCATGACGAAGGATGACGGTTCGCCTAGTCCCGTTGTGGTCGAGCCGCTCGACACGGACTTCGAGCATGCCCCGGCAGTCCCGCTGATCCGCGAGTTCAGCTCCGACCCCGCTCCCCCGATCCGTCGATTCCGGACGGGTCGCTTCTCGGTCTTCGAGTTGGAGGAGGGGCCGGTCGGTGGCAGCCACGCCCTCGACATGGTGACGGGGACGGCCATGCGTCCGATCGGGCCGACCCACAGTCAACCTCAGGATCGCTTCGGGGAGCACTGCATGCCGATCTCGACGCCCTCCGAGCTGTACTTCACCGACATCTTCGTCCACCGCGAGATGGAGTTCGCGCGCCAGGTCCGTCCCTACCTCTATAGCCGGATGGACCAGGAGCCCTACCCCGAGCACGGGCGTGAGCGCAAGCTGCTGCGCCTGGCCGAGGAGCTCGTGCACCTGGGCGGGCCGAGCGACCTGGTCACCCCGGAGTTCCCGCGCTACGGCGAGCTGGTCCAGTGGACCCTCGACCGCGTGGGCTGGAGCGCCGAGGACTTCCACGTCTACCGGCTGCGCCTGCCCTATCCGCCGATCCCGAGCCTGCTCGTCCTGCGCTACGAGCTGCCCGAGGCGGACAGCAGCTCGGTGGACTAGCGCCGCAGCACCCTCTAGGTCGCCTTCGGGGCCAAGGGCTGGTGGACTCCTGAGAGCCGCGCGTCGCGCCGCTGGCTGGCCGGACCAGGACCCAGGTGCATCGCAAGCGCCGTCCAAGCACGGGGTCCGGGCCCAGACCTCCTACCGCTGCCCCTCGACCCAGCGTCGCAGCAGCTCGATGGGATCGTCGTCGAGCCGCGCGTCGAGGGCCTCGACATCGGCCTCCGACAGGCGGCTGAGGTGCGCGCTCCGCAGCTCGCGGTCCACCTCGGGGCAGGGCAGGCCGATGCGCTCGACGGCCTCGCGCAGTGCACCGGCGGTGCCATGCGCGCCGATGCGCTCGAAGGCCTCGGCGAACAGCTCGTAGGTCGGCGTCCCGTTCCAGTCGTTGTCCAGGAAGTACGCCAGCCCGCCATTGTCGAGCACGGCCTGGGCCGCATAGACGATCGCCACCGTGCGCAGGGGCTCGTCCAGCCCACGCGGATCGCCACCGGCGTCTTGCACCGCGCCGAAGGCCTCGTCGGCCAAGTCCTCGAGGTTGATGTCCGTCATGGTGTTGGTCCGTCGTTGGTCGTGAGGGCTTGGGGCTAGTCGATCGAGGCTGGTTCGGGGGCTGGGCCGAACAGGAGCTCGTACAGGTCGGGGATCGTGTGGATGGTCTCGAAGCGCCCCTTGGGGACGATGCGGAGGTTCGGGCGCTCCAGCTTGACCCCATCGGCGTTGGCCTTCGAGTGCTTCGCGACCTTCAGGTCGTCGAGGTCGCCCATCGGCTGCCCCGCCTGCTGGCCGAAGAACCCGAAGGGGCCGAGGGCGAGGGACCTGGGGTCGAAGCGAATCCAGACCACACAACCGCTTGGCTTCTTCGCCAAGGCTAGCTGCACCTTCTGTTGAGCCGTCTTGGACGCGCCGCCCGAGGTCTTGAGCTGCACGTGGCGCAGGACTCCCCGGGCCTCGAGGATCAGGTCGTAGCCGCTGTCGTCGACGTCGGGCCGGGAGACCTCTAGGTCGCAGTCGGCCTCCTTCCAGGAGTGCGTGAGCAGCTCGCCGACGAACAGGTGCTCGAGCAGCTTCTCCCGGAACGAGGAGCGGTGCGTGTTTGGGTCTTGGAGGCTGGGAGCCATGGGCCTTGCTTGCGAGGTCGAGGGTGCTCCCATGATCGGGCAGAGCCCGCCCCACGTCCACCCGCCTTGTCGACTCCACTCGCGGTCCCTAGCCGCTCGATCAGCTCGCCAAGGTTCTCGTGCCAGGAGCTGCAGCTAGGCGCGGGGGGGGGGGCGCCATCCTCGAGGCTCCTGCCGGCGAGGGCGGCAGCCGCCGCGCGCGACCTAGGCAGCCGCCCCCTTCAGGGCCGGACCCAGGACCCTAGGCGCGCACTCGCACGTGGGTCCGCACCAGCCAGCGCTCGGGCCCGTCGGGGTCCACGCTGCCGGTCACGGGGTCGCGCTCGCCAGCCCGCAGCTGCTGGCTGGAGCAGTCGCGCACCTCGACGAAGTCGCCGTGCAGCACGAACTCGCGCGGCACCCGGAAGAAGGGCAGGGCCAGGCCGCCGATCGTGACCGGCGAGGTGGCCACCCGGCCGATGCCCTGGCGTGCATCGCTCAGCCCGGTCGCCTCGCGCATGCTGGAGTAGGCCGGGCTCGAATCGGAAGAGCCCAGGCGGCAGAGGACCACCGAGCGGTCCGGCCAGTAGCGCTTGCCGAGCTCGTCGAGCAGCTCCCCGCGGGCGGCCCCTCGGTCGCCGGGACCGACGGTCGGCAGGTCGATGATCGTCAGCGGTACGTCCAGCACCGGGCCCTCGAGAGCGCCGGTGATCAGCACCGCACTCTCGCCGAAGCCCTGGGCGTTCCAGTCCGCGATGTTGTAGCGCGAATAGACCAGGATCGAGGGGCCGAGCGGCGCCGGTGCACCGGTCAGGATCGGTGGCCAAGCGTAGGTGTGAGGCCACTCGAAGATCCCGTCCTCCAGGGCCTCGCGGCCCTCGGCCGTGACCCCGTGGATGACGACCAGGTCGGCGGCGTCGGTCAGCAGCAGCTCCTCGAGCCCGCCGGTCGGCGCGTCGCCCCAGTGGACCTCGACGAAGTTGAGCTCGTCGCCCACCTCGAGCACCTCGTGGTCGGTCGGTACGAACACGCGCACCCCCGGCAGGCAGTGCATCAGGGCCATCCCGACGAGCACCCCGAAGCTCAGTCGTCGCCGCTGCAGGAGCACGAAGCCGGGGATCGAGATCACCAGCATGCCCAACCCCGCATGCCACCTCAGGTCGGTCAAGGCCTCGCCGATCCAAAGGAACGGGGCCGTAAAGACAAGGAGGGTGAAGCTCACCGCCGTCCAGAGGACCCCGGCGCCGGCCCCCTCCAATGCCAGCGTCAATCTCTCGTTCATGCCTGTCCTTTCGACGTCCCGATAGGCCGAAGTGGTGGGCAAATGCGAAAAAGAGCGTTCGGTCTGCCCGGGCTCGCCCTGGCCCCGCTAGCGAGGGCTGCGAGGCCGATTCAGGACCCGGCTGACGTCCGCGCTGAAGGCGTTGGCGACGACCAGGTCCACCAGGCCCTTACCCACCAGGTCCACCAGGCAGAGGTCGATCGGCCCTAGACCGACCCCGATCGCCGGTGCCGCGTGGAAGCCCGCGCCGCCGGCGTTGGTCCAGAGCTGCACCAGGTGGCTGTTCTGGGCGGCGAGCACCAGGTCGTCCAGCCCATCCCCGTTCAGGTCGCCGACGACCAGGTCGGCCGGGGCCAGCCCGGTCGTCATCTGGAACTCGAGGAGGAGCCCGGGGGTCAGGCGGTGGGTGCTCAAGCGGCCGGGACTCGTGCCTTGGGGGCCGAGCCAGAGGGCGACCAGGTCGTCGAAGCCATCGCCGTCGAGGTCGCCCGCCGCGAGCCGACCGCAGCCGCGTCCGATCGGCTGGCCGCTGGGCTGGGGCAGCAGGCTGACGTCGCCCGCGAGCTGGCCGGTCTCCGGGTCGAGCAGCAGCACGCGCGCCAGGCCGCCCGGTCCTACGCCGCCCGCCACCGCGATGCGCCCACCCTCGGGCCGGCGCAGGATCGCGAGGGCCCGCGGGCTGCCCAGGGCCTCGGTGCCGGGCAGGCCGGCGAGCTCGAGGTCGGCCCCGCGCTCGAAGCCGAGGCGCCCATTCTCGAGCCCACGCCCGTGCAGCACCACCACGCGCGCTGCCTGCACGTCGAGCAGGGCCAGGTCGTCGCGGCCGTCGCCGTCGAGGTCGCCGACCGCGATGCCGGCCTCTTCCGAGGGCGGCACGTCGCCGGCCCCGAGCACCTCGAGCTGGCCGAAGCCGCGCTCGTCGCCTCCGGGCTCGGCAGCACCCCGTGGGCCGAAGGCCACCAGGCGCCCGCGCGCGCCGGGGGGCACGGACACGGCCACGAGCACGCCGTGGCCGCCGGTCGCGAGCCGCGCCAGGCCGCGCGGCGAGGGCCCGACCGCGACCCGCGTCGCCAGGCTCAGGGTCCCGAAGCCGTCGTTGGCCAGCAGCGAGAGGCGACCGTCGGCGGCGTCCAGGGTCGCCACCTCGGGGCGGCCGTCGCCGTTGGCGTCGAAGGCCGCGATCGAGAGCGGGTTGGACCCGACGCCGATGCGCCCGGCCTGGTGGAAGGCCGGCTTGCCCTCGCGCACGATGCCCGAGCCCGCGAGGATCGAGATCGCGCCCGCGCCGCGGCAGGCGCTGGCGAGGTCGGGGTGCCCGTCGCCGTCGAAGTCGCCGAGGGCCAGGTCCCAGGGGTCCTGGCCGGCGTACTCGGACACGGCCACGCTCGCGCGCCAGGTGCCCTCGTGCTGCACGAAGCCGCCGAGCACGGAGTAGCCTTGGTCCAGGTGGCCGAGGGCGACCAGCTCGTCGCGCCCGTCGCCGTCGAGGTCGCGCCCGTGGGCGGCCATCGGCACCAGGTTGGGCTGCTCGAGGGCGACCGGCTCGTCGCCCAGTCCGAAGATCAGCACGCGGCGGTCGCCTCCGAAGAAGGCCTGCTCGAGGTCGCCGTCGCCGTCCAGGTCGGCCTCGGTCCCCGAGCGCGGCACGCCGTCGAAGGCATGCCGCCCCTGCTCGACGAGAGCGCCGGCCTGCTCGCCGAGGAAGCGCAGGCTGCGATCGCCCTGGCACAGCACGACCACCCCGCCGGCGGCGAGGGGCAGGACCTCCACCGGGCGCGCGTCGCGTCCGAGGTCGATCGCCGCGCCCTTGGTCGGAGCGGCATCGAGCAGGCTGAGCTCGGTGGGCCAGGTGAGGCTCACGAGGAGGCCGTCGCGGTCGAGCCAGAAGAGCTCGCTCGCGCCGAGGGCCAGGGCGCGCGGCACGCCGCCGGGCTGGAGCTGCCAGGTCGGGCGCGCGACCAGCGGGGCGCGGTGTCGGCCCCCGGGGACCGCGGTCCCCTCGCGGGGGTCGGTGCGGGGGACCACCCCGCCGAGCCCGCCCCCCGGCAGCCGCCTGTGCCGCCGCGGCCTGGCGTGTGCAGCCATAGCCATATGGTCATAACTATGGCGGTAGTGCACGGGAAGTAACGACTCTAGAGTGTGGTTGCCCGGCCCCGTGTCTGGTGGGCTGCCCCCATCATACCGGTCCTGGGGAGAGCTCTCGAGGCGGAAGAAGTTGGGCC
>JARGPD010000102.1 GCA_029212845.1 Planctomycetota bacterium | reverse complement strand
GTCATCTCCGGCGGCAAGGGCAAGGCCAGCGACAAGATCGCGGCCCTCGAGAAGGCCGGCGTCGCGGTCACCCCGACGCCGTCCAACATGGGCGCCCTGATGGAAGAGCAGCTGGCCGCGGCCGGCCTGCTCGAGACCGCCAAGGCCTAGGGGTCGACGCAGCCTTGATGCGCCCCGTTGCCCTCCGAACAGGAGGCAGCGGGGCGCGCGGCATTCCACGATCGATGGACACCCCCCCGCCCCAGCCTGCTCCGACCGAGCCGCCGCCAGCGCCGGCCGGCTGGACCCCAGTGCGCACCGAGGACGGCTCCTGGACCCTAGCCGCCCCGGGCCATGGCCAGGCCTGCCACTCGAGCGCGGGCGCCTGGCGCGAGGCCTCTGAGCGCTACGCCCAGGCGACCGACCTCGACCGCCTGGCCGCAGCGCGCGGGTCTGCCCGACCTGTGCGCCTCTTGGACGTGGGCACGGGCCTCGGCTGGAACTTGGCCGCGGCCTGGGACCTCATCACGCGCAACGGGGGGCAGCTGGATGCCACCGGCCTGGAGCTCGAGCCCGAGCTCTGCCGCGCCGCCCCGGGGATCGCGGCCGCCTCCGGTACGGGGCCCTGGTCCAGCCACTACCCCGTCCTGGCCGGGAGGCTCGCCGCCCTGGCCTCCTCGGGCGAGGCCAAGCCCAGGGCAGTCCTCGAGCCCGGCTCGACCCTCGCGCTCTACCTCGGCGACGCGCGCAGCACGGTGGCCGCATTGTTCGAGTCCGGGGCTTGCTTCGACGTCATCTTCCTCGACGCCTTCTCGCCTTCGGTCGAGCCCGATCTCTGGTCCGGCAGCTTCCTCGCGGACCTCGCGCGGCTGCTGGTCCCGGACGGGATCCTGTCGACGTACACGGTCAGCCTGACCGTGCGAGAACGCCTCCGCCGGGCAGGCCTCGTGGTGGGCAGCGGCCCACGGGTCGGAGCCAAGGCCGGCGGAACCCTGGCCAGTCCGACCAGGAGCCTGCCCCCCCTCGATCCACGGGCCGCCGCCAAGCTGGAGCGGCGCCTCGAGCGGAGCCCGGGTTAGCCCCTACAGGACCGACCAGGCCCAGGGCCATCCTTCTGGCGTATGCGGTCCCTGAACAGGAATTTGCCCCCCTCGACTGCTAAGATGTTCCTCCGAGCTGGAACCCCGCGACACCTGCCCCGAGTCGGCCGGTCGACGCCCGGGGTTGCTTCGACCACATAGAGAACCACAACGATGATTCCCGCGTTCCAAACCCTCGCCCCCGTCCTGGCCCTTCCCGGAATCGGGGAGCTGTGGCCGATCCTCGTGATCGTCGTGCTGCTCTTCGGCGCGCGGAAGCTGCCTGAGCTAGCGGGCTCCATGGGCAAGAGCATCACCAGCTTCCGCAAGGGCCTCAAGGAGGCCCAGGACGAGGTGGAGGACACCAAGACCCTGGTGGACAAGGACGAGTCTGGCGGCAGCGCCAAGGACTGACCCGATGCCTGGCCCGAGCCCCAGCGAGCGGTCGAAGGCTGAGGGCCCTCGGCCCCGCCGGAGCGGTCTGGTCCTGTGTGGTGGTCGCAGCCGACGCATGGGCTCGGACAAGGCGGTCTTGGACCTCGCGGGCACGCGCCTGATCGACCTCGCGGTGGCCGCGCTCACACCGCTGACCGAAGCGGTGGTGCTGGCTACAGGTGAGGCGCCGCGCTACCTGGAGCTGGGGCTGGACACGGTGCTGGACAGCCACGCCGGCTGCGGCCCGCTGGGCGGCCTGGTTGCCGGACTCGAGCACGCCAAGCTCCACGACCGCGACCCCGTCTTGGTCCTGGCCTGCGACACCCCGCGCGCGTCTGCGCGCCTCTTCGAGCTGCTCGTCGAGCGCCTCGAGTCCAGCTCAGCCGATGCCTGCCTGCTGCGCACGGCCGAGGGCATCGAGCCCCTGTACGCCGTGTACAAGACAAGCTGCGCCGCACCGGCTCGCGCGGCCCTCGCTGCCGGACAGCGCCGCATGAACGCCTTCCACGAGGCGGTCGAGCTGGCCTTCCTCGACGAGACCGAGCTGCCCCACGAGCTCGCAGAAAGGCGACCTGCCACCAACCTGAACACCCCCTCCGAGTATGAAGCGGAGCGTGCCTACTTCGACCGGCACGAGGCCCTGGAACAATGAGCGAGATCCGAGCCAAGATTGACTCCCTCCTGCAGCCCGTGGCTGCCGATATGGACCTGATGCGGGGGGCACTGAAGCAAGCGATCCGCGACGACTCACCGGCCGTCGCGGACATGGTGGGGCATGTGGGCAGCTTCCACGGCAAGCAGCTGCGGGCCGCGCTCGTGCTGCTGGTCGGGCGTGCCTCAGGTCGAGACACCGGGGAGCACCCGCGCCTCGCCGCGATCGTCGAGCTGATCCACCTCGCGACCTTGGTCCATGACGACGTGCTGGATGGGGCCGAGAAGCGCCGCCGGGTGGCCTGCGTCAATTCGCGCTGGGACAACCAGACGGCGATCCTGCTCGGGGACTTCCTGTACAGCCGCGCCTTCGGCCTGTCGACGGAGCTGGCCTCGCGCTTGCCCAGTCGGCTCCTGGCCAAGACCACCAGCCGCCTGTGCGCGGGCGAGATCGAGCAGGCTGCCCAGCGCTACAACTTCGAGCAGGGCCAGGTCGGCTACGAGCGCATCGCGGCTGCGAAGACCGGCTCGCTCTACTCGGCGGCCTGCGAGCTCGGGGCGCGCTACGACGGGCAGGATCGCTACGGCGAGGACGATGAGCTCGGCCGCTCGATGGCCAGCTTCGGCGAAGAGCTCGGCCTCGCCTTCCAGATCATCGACGACTGCCTCGACGTGGTCGGCGAGGAGGAGGTCGTCGGCAAGAGCGTCGGCACCGACGTCGAGGACGGCAAGGTCACCCTGCCGGTCCTGCACGTCTACGCGGCCTCCGACGAAGCGACGCGCGCTCGCATTCGCGACATCTACACCGAGCCGGGGGTCGAGGGTCGCGCGCGCGTCCTGCGTGAGGCGATCGACCTCGAGCCCGGACTCACCTTCGCACGCCAGCGAGCCGAGGAGCTCGTCGACCGTGCCATGGCACGCGTGGAGGTCCTGCCGGACAGCCCCGCGCGCACTACCCTAGAAGCCATCGGGGACTTCGTCCTCGGGCGCAATTGGTAACCTCCATGTTGAGCGTTGGAACGAGAAGAGCGGCCCCCCTGCTGGGACTGCTGGTGCTGACCCTCTGGGGCTGCGGTGCAGCCGAGCGGGTCGAGATCAGCCAGGCCCGCAAGGTGACGGACCCGGCCGACCCGGCCGGGGCGGACATGGACCTGCGCTTCCATGGGGAGACCGGACACGACCACGGCGGCAGCGGCGAGACGACGCCGTCGAGCTCGGGTCCGAGCGAGCTGCCCTTCGACTGGGTCACGCCGGAGGGCTGGACGACGGCCCCGAGCACCAGCATGCGCGTGATCAATTTCGTGGTCGGCGCGGGCGCGGAGTGCTACCTCACGGTGCTGCCCGGCTCCGCCGGTGGCATCAACGCCAACGTGAACCGCTGGCGCGGCCAGTTCAGCCTCGAGCAGCAGTCCGCAGCCGAGATCGCCGCCATGCCTCAGATCCCGCTGCTCGGCCAGCCCGCCATGCTGATCGAGCTCGAGGGCGACTACAAAGGCATGGGGGACAGCGCGGCGAAGGACTGGGCCCTGCGAGGAGCGATCCAGGAAGCCGGACGCTTCACGGCCTTCGTCAAGATGACGGGGCCCCGCGAGGTCGTGGCCGCCCAGGCGTCCAACTTCGACCTGTTCTGCACCAGCCTGGTGCCGATCGCCAGCGGGACCGGCAGCTCGAGCGCATCCACGGAAGCGCCCTCGAACGTCCCTTCGGGGGACGGCCTGCCGCCGGCCAAGGGCCGCGCGGGGGACTTCGCCTATGACGTGCCGGAGGGCTGGACCGATGCCGGCGCCAAGAGCATGCGGGCGATCAACCTCGCCTTCGGCACCGTGGGCCAGTGCTACCTGATCGAGCTCACCGGGGATGCCGGTGGGCTGCTGCCGAACCTGAATCGCTGGCGCGGCGAGGTCGGCATGGAGCCCTTGACCGAGGCCGGGATCGCCCAGCTCGAGCGCGTCCCGATGCTCGGCACCGAGGTGCCCCTCTTCGAGGGCAGCGGCACCTACCAGGGCATGGGCGGCCCCGGCGGTGGCGACATGCAGGTCTTCGGCGTCGCGCTCATCCGCGACACGACCAGCCTCTTCATCAAGCTCGTCGCCCCGGTCACCGAGGCCGAGCCCGAGCGCGCCAAGTTCCTGGCCTTGCTGGCCAGCCTGGAGGAGCTCTGATGGCTAGGAAGCTCCAAGGCTATGGGCCGCTCGGCGTCCTGATCAACGTCCTGTCCTCGTTCTGGCTGGCCTGCGCCCTGCTCGCCTGCATGATGTACCTGACGTTCTTCGGGACGTACGCGCAGATCGACATCGGGCTCTTTGAGGCGACCAAGGTCTACTTCACCTCTTGGTTCCTCTGGCGCGACCTCGGGGCCTTCTCTCTGCCGTACTTCCCCGGGGGCAAGCTGTGCATGGCGCTGCTCGCCCTGAACATGTTCATCGGTGGCTTCCTACGCCTGCGCATCACCAAGCGCACCATCGGCGTCGTCATCGTGCACATGGGCATCGCGTTCATGCTGGTCGCCGGACTGGTCAAGTTGCACTGGTCCGAGGAGGGCAAGATCGGCCTGATGGAGGGCGAGACCAGCGCCTACTTCGACTCCTTCCAGCTCTGGGAGGTCGCGATCTGGGACATGGACCAGCCCTTCACCGGCACCGAGCTGGTGATCCCCGATGAGCACATCAGCGACCTGACCGGGGACGAGCGGCGCACCTTCACCCATCCCGACCTGCCGTTCGAGATCGAGCTCTCGGGCTTCGTCAAGAACTGCAGCATGCAGCCCAAGGGGCCCAACTGGCAGGCCGCGGGTCCCGTGGTCGACGGCTGGGGCATCTTCGAGCTGGAGCCGATGGTCGAGTCCGAGCGCAACGTCGGCGGGCTGCACATCAACGTGATCGCCGAGGGCGAGGTCCAAAAAGGCCTGCTCTGGGGCCGCCAGTTCGCGCCCTGGACCGTCGAGGTCGGAGGCAAGCGCTGGGCCATCGACATGCGCAACGAGCGCTACCTGATGCCCTTCTCGATCCAGCTGGACGACTTCATCAAGGACGACCACCCGGGGATGTCGATGGCGCGGGCCTTCAAGAGCCACGTCACCAAGATCAACGGCGACGGCAGTCAGGAGAAGGTCCTGATCCAGATGAACGAGCCGCTGCGCGAGGGCGACCTCGTCCTGTTCCAGTCCAGCTTCAATCAGTTCAACGGCCGAGAGTACTCGGTCTTCAGCGTGGTCCGCAACGTGTCGGACAAGTGGCCAGAGTACGCCCTGTGGGTGACCACGTTCGGCATGCTCTGGGTCTTCGGAACCAGGCTGGTCCTCTTCGTCCGGCGTCAGTCCAAGCGCACCTCCGCGCCCGGAGCTTCCTCATGAGTCGTTTCCTGCTGCCCCTGCTCCTCTTCGTCAGCCTCCTGACCTCGGTCAGCTCGGCCCAGGAGAGCTCCCGGACCGAGCCCTGGGGCGACGAGATCGTCGAGCTGTTCCAGACCTTGCCGGTGCAGGACAATGGCCGGGTCAAGCCGATGGGGACCTTGGCCGGGCTGCGCCTGTTCATGCTCAACGGCAAGCGCACCCTGAAGCTGCCGAGCGGTGAGAAGCTGGGCCCGACCGAGTGGGCCCTCGACACGATCTTCCACCCGGAGCAGGCCAAGGACTACGCCTGCATCCGGATCGAGAACGACGCGATCCTGACCCTGGTCGAGCTGGACGCCAAGCGCAAGCGCGACTGGTACAGCTACAACGAGCTGCTGCCCGCGCGCACCAAGATCAGCCGTGAAGCGGGACGGGTCTTCGACAAGCGCGAGGCGGGCGAGGAGCTGAACGTCGTCGACAAGCAGATCCAGAAGCTCGACATCGACCTGCGGCGCTTCGAAGGCCTGATGGGCATGATGGAGCCCCTGCGGATCCAGCTGCCGACCAACGCGACCGAGCCGCTGCGCGAGCTCTTCGGCGAAGAGCCCAGCGTGGGCTCGATGGCCCTGATCGAGAAGAAGGCCGAGTTCAACGCCCTGCGACAGGCAGCGGTCGTCAACCGCGACGAGACCTACGACGCGGCCATCCGCGTGCTCGACACGATCTCCGCCAGCTTCGCGAAGACGCGCCTCTCGGCCAACCTGATCCCCCCGCCGTCGGAAGAACACGTGCAGCACCTGCACGAGCTTGGCTTCGACTGGGTGGACGGTGAGGAGTGGTGGGGCATCACCGAGACGGTCTCGATCGGCGTCCAGGGGACGGCCCCCGACCAGGTCGAGATGCTCGCTGCCCTGCAGGGGATGGTCCATGCGGGCGCGGACCAGGCGGCCTTCCTGACCAGCCTGCGCAGCCTCCACGACAAGGCCGAGACCCTCGCCACGGCGCGCGGGGAGTACAAGCACATCGAGCGCGAGATCAGCCTCTACGCCGCGGACCCCTTCTGGCGTGCGCTCTACCTCTTCGTGTTCGCCTTCCTGTTGATGCTGGCGTCCTTCCTCGGGGCGAAGCTCGAGCCCCTGAAGTGGGGCGGCTGGGCCTTCACGACGATCGGCTTGGGCCTCGTGGTGTACGGCATCACGATGCGCTGCATCATCAGGGAGCGCCCGCCGGTCGTGACCCTGTACGACACGATCCTGTTCGTCAGCTCGGTCATGATGGTGGTCGCCCTGGTCTCCGAGGCCCTCTTCCGCACCCGGGTCGCCCTGACCATGGCCGCCCTCGTCGGCGTGATCGGGATGTTCGTCGCGGGCAACTACGAGCTGCGCGAGGTCGCCAGCGCCGGGGACACGATGGCCTCGGTGGTCGCCGTCCTGGACACGAACTACTACCTCGCCATCCATGTGACGACGATCGCCATGGGCTACGCCGGCGGTCTGCTGGCCGGCTTCCTGGGCATCACCTGGATCCTGGGTCAGCTGGTCGGCCTGGGCGCGCGCCACAAGGCAGGCTTCAAGGCCTTGACCCGCGCGACCTACGGCGTGGTCGCCTTCAGCCTGGTCTTCTCGATCTTCGGGACGGTGATGGGCGGCGTCTGGGCCAACGACTCCTGGGGTCGCTTCTGGGGCTGGGACCCCAAGGAGAACGGCGCCCTCTTGATCTGCCTGTGGATGCTGTTCGTCGTGCACCTACGCCTCGGTGGCTACATCCGAGATCGCGGCCTGGCGACGATGACCACCATCGGAGCCGGCTGGGTCTCCTTCTCGTGGTGGCACGTGAACATGCTCGAGATCGGGCTGCACAGCTATGGCAAGATCGACGGCATCTTCGACAAGCTGATCACGGTCTACATCAGCCTGGCGATCCTGGCCGGCATCTCGGTCATCGACCACTTCATCAAGAGCGGCCGCGGGCCGGCTGCGCACTAAGCCATGGACACGACAGCGAGCAAGCGGATCGACGGGAAGGGCACGGCCGTAGCGGTCCGCGCGGACGTAGCAGTGCGCGTGGAGCGCCTCGTCGCCCAGGGTGTGACCCCCGGGCTGGCCGTCGTGTTGGTGGGCGAGGATCCTGCCAGCCAGGTCTACGTCCGCAACAAGGACCGCGCGGCGACCGGTGCCGGGATCGCGGTCCAGACCCGCAAGCTCTCCGCCGAGACGACCCAGGCCGAGCTCCTGGCGGTCGTGGAGGAGCTGAACGCCGACAACTCGGTCCACGGCATCCTGGTCCAGCTGCCCCTGCCCAAGGGCCTCGACGAGGGCGAGGTGGTGCGTCGCATCGACCCGGCCAAGGACGTGGACGGCCTGCACCCCCTGAACGTCGCTGCCTTGGTGATGGGGGACGAGGGCTTGGTGCCCTGCACCCCCGCGGGCTGCATCGAGCTGTGCGACCGCTACGGCGTGGACCTGACCGGCAAGCACGCGGTCGTGGTCGGTCGCTCGATGCTCGTCGGCAAGCCGATCGCCCAGCTGCTGCTCGGTCGTAACGCGACCGTGACCGTGGCCCACAGCCGGACGACCGACCTGGCAGGCCTCTGCCGCACCGCCGACGTGGTCGTGGCAGCGGTCGGGGTCCTCGGCCTGGTGAAGGGCGACTGGATCAAGCCCGGTGCGGTGGTGCTCGACGTGGGCATCAACCGTGGCGAGGACGGCAAGCTCTATGGCGACGTCGACTTCCCGGGCGCCGAGGCGAACGCGAGCCTGATCACCCCGGTGCCCGGCGGAGTCGGTCCGATGACGATCGCGATGCTGCTGGACAACACGGTCACCGCGGCTGCCCGGATCACGGGGCTCGAGGCCTGAGGCCAAGAGCGCGGCCCATGGATCCCGACCCAGCAGGCGGAAGCCGGATGGCCCCTGGATCGCCAGCCGCGGCTTCGGCAAGATCACCGATCCGATGAGTGCCTGGCGACCGGAGTGGGACGAGGCTGCGAAGAGCGGCGGTGACGGAGGCCTGTCCCTTGGACCGGTGACGGTCCCGCTGTGGACCAAGCGCCTGCTGCTCGCGAACCTCGGCATCTTCGTGGTGCTCTACCTGCTGGGGGCAACCGGCTACCGCATCTCGAACGTCCTAGCGGTCAACCCGACCTGGTGGTGGACCGAGCCCCCCTTCTTGCCCCTGTGGCAGGTGCTCACCTACGGCTTCGTGCACGACCTCTCCGGGTTCGGGCACGTGCTCTACAACAGCCTGGTGCTGTTCTTCTTCGGGTCCATGCTCGAGCGCGCCCTCGGCGGGCGCCGCTTCCTGGCCTTCTACCTAGCCGCCCTGTTGGCCGGCGGCCTGCTGCACGCCGTGCTCAGCCCGATCGGCGTCCACGAGGTCAGCCTGGCCGATGGCCGCTCGATCCTGACCGGCCCCTTCTATGGGCCGATGGTCGGCGCCTCGGGCGCGATCGTCGCCTGCCTCGTGGCCTGCGCCATGCTGTTCCCGCGGGCGACCATGATCCTGTTCGTCTTCCCGATCCCCCTTTGGGTCGGAGCAACGGGCTTGGTGGTGATGGACCTCTTGGCCTTCACCCGGATGGAGGGCCAGGTCGCCTACCACGTGCACCTCGCCGGCGCCCTCTTGGGCTACCTCTTCATCAAGCGGCGCTGGCACCTGCGCGCTGTGCCCAACCCGGTCGAGGTCCTGGCCGACCGGCGCCGAGCGGGCGAGCAGCGCAGTCGCCAGCAGGACGAGCAGCGCATGGACGAGCTCCTGGCCCGCATCTCGCGGGACGGCATGGGCTCGCTCTCGAGCTCCGAGAAGGAGTTCCTCAAGCGCATGTCCAAGCGCAGCTGAGTGCATCATGCAGCCGCGGGACCCTGGCGCTGGTGGGTTACGCTTCCGAAAGGCTCCCCAGGAGCCGGGAACCCCAGCCCTAGGGTGCGCTAGGAGCCTCCCCTGTCGTAGAATCGCGGCCGCCCCCCCTGGTCGACGGAGCCCCGGACCGCCGGGACGGATCCCCTGATGAGAACCATGAAGCAAGCCCTCCTTCCCGGCGCCGCCCTGGCGCTCGCCCTGCTCTTCGGAAGTCCCACGCCCCAGGCTGCGACCGCTGCACCCGCCGCTTCCGCTGTGGTATTCGACTCGACCGAGGAGTTCCTCAAGAAGATGCGCCAGGCCCTCGAGATCGGGGCCCATGACGAGATCGCGAAGCTGGTGCGCTCCCAGACCGACGAAGCCGTGGCCGCCGCGATCCACCTCTGCGACGCCAACTCGCTCAACCCGAGCGAGCGCCTCGAGACCGAGATCGACGCGCTCCGGATCGCCTGGTCGACGGCCAAGAAGACCCGCTTCGTCGAAGAGGTCTACGAGTACTACTCGCTGCTCGACATGGCGACGCGCAAGGACCGCATCACCCTGGTCAACCGCTACAACGGCGCGCTCACCAAGCTGATCAACGCCGAGGCCGCCGGCGACATGGACAAGATCAAGGGCCTCGCCGCCGACTTCCTGGACATTGCCCGCAACATCGAGGTCGTCGGGGACCACTACTACGCCGGCCAGGCTTGGCTGTGCTATGGGCGCACCCAGGACGAGCAGCTGCGCGGCGACGACGCCAACCTCGACATCGCAGCCGAGTCCTACGCCAAGGTCGTCGAGCACCGCGAAGCGATCGAGCTGAACGACCGCAGCGCCGAGGAGTCGCGCGCGCGCCTGCAGACCCTCACGGCCCAGGGCTACGGCCCCGAGGCCGACCAGGGCGAAGCGGGTGACGGCGGTGCAGAGGGGGGACCGGCCAAGAACGCCGGCGAGACCCTGACCATCGACTTCACCTTCGAGCTGATGCAGAGCCCCGACGAGCTGCTGCGGCCGAACTGGGCCTGCGACGTGGCCTACAACTCCTGGAGCAGCCTGTACCTCGAGGACATCGGCTCGAGCCTGGTCATGCCCGGCCTCAAGACGGCCAAGGTCGTGCGCACCGGGATCCAGGACTTCGAGGTGGTCAGCGGCGGGGTGAGCTCGGAGGCCACGATGAACGGTAAGTTCGTCCCTGTCCTGGCCAGCGTCGAGACCCCCGCCGGCCAGCTGCCCTGGGGCTTCCTCGGCATCACCGGCACCAAGGAAGACTACTACCAAGGCGTCGAGGTCAACCGTGAGGCCACCGCCGAGGGCACGACCGTGTTCGTCTCCCCTGCGGCCAGCATCCGCGGCGAGATCGCGGGCACGCCCGTGGCGATCTTCGACGACACGATGAGCGGCGCCTATGGTGACGAGCCCATGTCCTGGGCCCACGTCGGGATGACGCCCGAGAACTACCAGTGGGACCTGGACTCGATCCAGATCGACAACGCCAAGAAGGCCCTGCCCTGGAGTCGCCTGCAGAAGATCGGCGACCAGTGGTACGACCTGAAGGTCGTCGGGCACCAGGTCCAAGCGACCCCGGTCAACCTGAAGACCGGCAAGCTCAAGCTGAAGTTCAGCAAGGGCCCCAAGCCGACCTACGTGATCGTGCGCGGCACCGACAAGCTGTTCGAGTGCTACTTCGACCTGACCAGTGAGAAGGAGGTCGAGGTGCCTGTCGGGCGCTACGAGCTCTTCACCGGCTTCCTCGCCGAGGGCAAGCGCACCTCGGTGAAGAAGGTCGTGATGCTGCCCGGCGCCGACACCCCCAAGTGGAAGGTCGACGCCGACAAGACGGTCGAGGTCCCGCTCGGCGGACCCTTCGGCTTCGACTTCTCCTGGGAGGACCAGGGCGACACGGTCAAGGTCCTCGGTGCCACGGTCTGCGTGACGGGCATCTCGGACGAGCGCTACGAGCGCCCCTGGAATGCGCGCCCCTACACCATGGTCTCGATCCGCAAGGCCGGGACCAAGAAGGGCACGAAGCCCGAGAAGATGAAGTCGAACCTCGACGTGAACACGCTCTATTCGGACTGGGGCCTTGGATGGCATCCCCAGGACCTGGTGCTGCCCAAGGGCAAGGCTGCGGGTGAGGAGTACGAGCTGCAGATGACCGAGAAGAAGAACGCCTTGTTCGGCAAGGTGGAATCCAAGTGGCATGGGACTGCCGACTGAGACGTGCTGGACATCAAACTGATCCGTGCCGACCCCGAGCTCGTTCGGGCCGGCTGCGCCAAGAAGCGCATCAAGTGCGACGTGGACCGAATCCTCGAGCTCGACGACGAGTTCCGTGGACTGGCTCCCCAGATCGACGAGCTGCGTGCCTCCCAGAAGCTGGCCGGCAAGGCCATCGCCAAGGCGAGCCCGGAAGAGCGGGCCAAGCTGCTCGAGGAGCAGAAGCAGCTCAAGACGGGGCTCAAGGAGCTCGAAGAGCGCATGGGTGCGGTGCAGGCCGAGCTCAAGCCGCTGCTACTGACCGTCCCCAACCTGCCTGCGGCCGAGGTCCCAGACGGCCTCGACGATAGCGACAACGTCGAGCTACGCAAGTGGGGGACGCCGCGCCTGTTCGACTTCGAGCCGCTCGACCATGTCGACCTCGGCGAGCGCCAGGGCTGGATGAACACCGAGGTCGCCGCCCGGCTCGGTGGCAGCCGCAACTACATCACCCTGGGTGAGCTGGCGCGGCTCGAGCACGCGGTCCTGCGCTTCGCCATGGACCTGATGATCGAGCGCGGCTTCGACCCGGCCTTCGTCCCGGTGCTCGTTCGGCGGGAGCCGCTCGAAGGCACCGGCTACTTCCCCGGAGGCATCGATCAGATCTACATGACCGACGAGCGGGACGAGCTCTACCTGGTCGGCACCGCCGAGGTCCCCCTGACCTCGATCCACGCCGGCGAGATCCTCTCCGAGGAGCAGCTGCCGGTCCAGCTCGTGGCCCAGTCCAGCTGCTTCCGGCGCGAAGCTGGCACCTACGGCAAGGACACCCGCGGCCTGTACCGTGTGCATCAGTTCCAGAAGGTCGAGCAGGTGGTCATCGACGTGGCCGACGAGGCACGCTCCCTCGAGCACCACGCCGCCATTCTCAAGAATGCCGAGGACCTGCTGCAGGCCTTCGAGCTGCCCTACCGGGTGGTGAACGTCTGCGGCGGCGACCTCGGTGCGCCCCAGGTCCAGAAGTTCGACGTGGAGACCTGGATGCCCTCGCGCGAGGGCTACGGCGAGACTCACAGCGCCTCACGCTTCCACGACTTCCAGGCCCGTCGACTGAGCATTCGGTACCGGGACAAGGAGGGCAAGGTCCACTACTGTCACACCCTCAACAACACGGTGGCGGCCTCTTCGCGGCTCTTGATCGCGCTGATGGAGAACCACCAGCTGCCCGATGGGCGCGTCGCCGTGCCAAGCGCCCTGCGCCCGCACATGGGGGGACTCGAGGTGATCGGCAAGCCGATCCGCGAGGTCACGGCTGCAGAAGCCGCCGAAGTTGAGGCGTGATGTCCGGATCCCTACCGGCCGGATGACTCCAAGGCAGGAGCCCGTCACCGAGCACGATCGGTGACGGGCTCCTGTCTTGGACTGCTAGCAAGTCGGTGCGGTCAGTCTCCGCCCGGGAAGCCTGGGAAGCCACCGGCATCGGTTCCACCGCCAAGAGGGGGGAAGCCACCACCGCCGCCGCCGCCTCCGCCGCCTCCGCCGCCGAGACCATCGAGCACGGCGGGGCCACCCGGAAGGGTCGTGCCACCGGGGCCGACAGGAGCTGCGGGGCCACCGCCGCTAGGCTGCAGGGGGATGATCTCGGGGATGCGGGGCACCGGGCGGACCTCCATCGCGAGGTGTGCGCTCGCGGGGAAGTGAACGATGCGTCGATAGACGACCCGCCGCCGGGCGTTGCCGAGCGGGGTGCTCTGTTCGCGGATCAGGCGTGGGGCCATCTCGAGTTCGAGCTCGATCTCGAGGCGCGTGGGCAGGCCCCGGAACTCAGCGTCGGCGTTCTCGATGCCCCAGTACTCCAGCGGCTCGGCCTCGGGGCCGTCCTCGTTGAAGACCTGGATGTCGAAGCGCAGGACCCGGTCGTGGAGGAAGGTGTACTTGCCACCGAGGAAGGGCTCCTCGTCCACACCGAAGCTCTCCCTGCGGTAGATCTCGAGAAATTCGCCCTCGTACTCAGGGTTACTCTTGAGGCAGTAGCCGACCTCGGAGATGTCCGACCGCAGGAACCGAGTGCGCGCTCCGTTCGGCGTCAGCCCGCGGTTGTTGGACGTCGTCACGAAGTCGATGCGGTCCGCATCGAGCCCGCTGATCGCGTCGTCTTGGACCTGAAGCACGTCGATGACGCGGCGGTTCGTGGTGTAGATGCCACGCAGGTCGGCGACGAGCAGGTCCAGGATCGCAGGTCCGGCGAGCTGCGACTCCTGGGTGTTGTAGACCACGTCGCGCACCCGGCGCGCGCCGCTGAGCACCTCGATGATGGCGACCATCATCAAGGACATGATCAAGAGCGAGACCAGGATCTCGACCAGGGTGAAGCCTGCCTGGCGGGAGTGGGGAGGCCTCACTCGTCCTCCTCGTTGGGCTGCCCGTAGACATGCTCCCAGGTGATCCACTCCTCGAGGATCAGCTCACCAACGCGCTCGCCGGCAGCGGGGAAGCGCACCTTGACCCGAACGATCTCGTAAGGCTCCTCGGCGTCCTCCTCCTCGTCGTCGTCATCGTCGGGATTGGGGTTCCAGGAGTCGAAGCGATCCTCACGCTCGACCTCCGGCTCGTCGAACTCCTCGTCGCCCAGCACGATCTCCCAGGAGAACTCGGGATAGTCCTGGTCGGCGTAGTCGCCGCTCATGTGGTCCTCGACGTCCTCGATGAACAGGCCCGAGGAGACCTGTCCCATGCTGAACAGGGCTAGCTCCCGGGCGATCTTGAGGTCTCGCGTGTAAGCCGCCTGGAACATCGAGTCGTTCAGCCCCTTGAGGCCGAAGATCAGCACCGCCCCGACGAGGGCGATGGTGACCATGACCTCGGCCAGGGTGAAGCCGGACTGCTTGGTGGGAGTTCTCATCGGAAGTCGCTGTCGGTGACTTCGGGGCGCTTGAAGACCCCGTCGTGGAAGCGGATCAGGCCGGTCAGGGCCAGGACTTCGATGGTGTGGGTCAGGTTGGTCGGCTCGTGGAAGAGCACGACCGTGTGGGCGCTGGACGAGCCCTGGGGGCTGAAGCGCACGAAGACGGTCCCGTCGACGTACTCCTCGTCATCGATCGTCACGCTGACCAGGCGCACGCCGTCCTTGAAGTCGGTCTCGTCGACCAGTGCGCGGTTGCCTTCCTCGGGGTCCTCCTCGCCAAGGATCCTCGGCATGGCCAGGCCGCCGGTCTTCTTGAACGGCGTCTCGACCCAGTATCGCTGGTTGTCGAGGTCGTAGAGCAGCCGGTACTCGGAGTTCCGGGCGATCGCCTCGGAGCGGGTGCTGTTGATCGCGTTGGAGAGGTCGCGCACCGCGGCGTTGATCTGCTCGCGGGGGACGATCTTCTTCCAATTCATGCTGGTGACGGTGGCCATCAGGCCCAGCACGACGATGACGACGATCAGCTCGACCAAGGTGAAGCCCGCCCGGGAGCGGCGACTCACCTAGTCCTCCTCGCCCTTCTTCCAGTGCTGGTCGATGTCCTTGTTGTCACCCTCGCCACCGGGCGCGCCGTCCTTGCCGAGCGAGTAGACGCGGAAGTTGTCGCCATCGCTGGGGGGCTCGTAGAGGTACTGGAAGCCATAGGGGTCCTTGGGAACCTGTCCGCCGGACAGGTAAGCCTGGCCGTTGGAGTCCTCTTCGTACAGCTGATCGAGGGTGTCCGGGTACTGGTAGCCATGGTCGATGGCGTACTCCTGGACGGCGCCCGCGATGGACTTGCAGTTGGTCGCGATGATCGTCTCGTTGGCCTGGAACAGCTTGCGCATGACGTTCGGGACGACGAGGGTCGCGAGCAGGCCGATGATGACGATGACGACCATCATCTCGGCGAGGGAGAAACCCGCCTGGGCTCGGCGGGCAAGACGCTTGGTATTCATAGGTTGGGTTCTAGGTGCTCAGATAGAGCTGACTTGAAGGATCGGGAGGATGATCGAATAGACGATGAAGCCGACGATTCCTGCCAGGGCAATGATCATTATTGGCTCGAGCAGGGCTGTGACCCGCTCGGTGACCACATCGAGCTCCTCGTCGTAGGCATCCGCGATGCGGTCGAGCATCTGCTCGAGCTCGCCGGTCTGCTCGCCGACGGCGACCATGTAGCCAACGACAGAGGGGAAGACCCCGGTGCCACGCAGGGGGCCGGCGATGTCGGTGCCCTCGAGGATGCGCTTGCGCACGTGGTCCGTGGCATTCGCGATGACCTGGTTGCCGACGACCGTCGAGGTGATCTCGAGGGCGCGGACGGCGGGCACGCCACTGGTCAGGAGGGTGGAGAGGGTCCTGGTGAAGCGCGAGATCGCGCTCTTCAGCAGCATGTCGCCGATGATCGGGACGCCCAGCATGAACCTGTCGACACGCAGCTTGCCGCTCTCGGACTTGTAGTAGCGCTCGACCATCCATGAGCAGGCCGCGATGCCCAAGAGGCCGGCCCACCACCAGTTCTGGAAGGCTTCGGAGATGGAGACCAGGATCAGGGTGGGCAGCGGCAGCTCTTGACCGGTGTCCAGCAGCATGCCGGTGATCTTGGGCACCACGACCGTCATCAGCACGGCGATCACACCGCCGCCGAGGCAGATCATCAGGAGCGGGTAGGTGAGCGCGGAGACGACCTTGCGCTGGAGGGCGCGCTGGGCCTGCAGGAAGTCGGCCAGGCGGTTGAGCACCTGGTCGACGTGGCCAGTGGCCTCGCCGGCGCGCACCATGTTGACGTACAACTCGGAGAACATCCGCGGGTGCTGTGCCAGGGCATCGCCAAGGGAGAGGCCCTGGGTGATGCCCTCGCGGATCTCGCGGAACATCGTCTGGAGCCGGCGGGTCTCGGCCTGGTCGACCATGGCCCGCAGGGCCTCGGCCAGGGGGATGCCTGCGCCGAGCAGGGTGCCCATCTGCCTCGTGATGCCACCGACGACCTCGAGGTCCCGGCCCGAGGGGCCGCTGGGCTCTTGCCTCAGGTTCTGGATCTTGGCCCGCGTCCGGGAGAAGAAGCCCCCGGCGAGGCCAGCGCTGCGCCCGCCTTTGATCTGGCGCAGCTCGGTGACGAGGATCTTGTCCTTGCGCAGCTTGTCCCGCGCAGCGCGGGGCGTGTCGGCGTCGATCACGCCGGTGGCGACCGAGCCTCCCGAAGCGAAGGCCTTGTACTCGTAGATCGGCATCTCAGTCGACGTCCAGGTCGATCTGGGTCACGCGCAGGATCTCATCGGGGGTCGTGTGCCCGTCGATGATCTTGTCGATGCCGTCCCGGCGCAGGGTCCGGACCCCACGCTGGATGGCGCTGCGCTTCATCTGGGATGCCGTGGCACCGTCCATGATCTCGGTCCGAAGGACCTCGTCCACGGGCATGAACTCGTAGATCGCAGTCCGGCCCGCGTAGCCCGAACCGAAGCAGTCGTCGCAACCCTTGCCGTGGGGCAGCAGGCCGCCGACATCTTCCGGGGTCATGTTCAGCTTGCTCAGCATGGCGCGATGCTCGTCGGTGACCGGGATCATCTCCTTGCAGTGCTTGCAGACCGTGCGGACCAGGCGCTGGGCGATCACGAGGATCAGCGAGCTCGACACGAGGTAGGGCTCGACCCCCTGGTCGACCATCCGGGCGATGGTGGAGGCGGCGTCGTTGGTGTGGACCGTGGAGAAGACCAGGTGGCCGGTCAGGGAGGCCCGGATGGCCACCTCGGCGGTCTCGAGGTCACGAATCTCACCGACCATCATCACGTCTGGGTCCTGGCGCAGGAACGAACGCAGGCCCGCGGCGAAGGTCAGTCCCTTCTTGGCGTTGACCTCGACCTGGCTGATGCCGGCGAGGGTGTACTCGACCGGGTCCTCGATGGTGAGGCAGTTCTTCTGGGTCGTGTCGATCTCGGTCAGGCCGGCGTACAGGGTCGTCGTCTTGCCCGAGCCGGTGGGCCCGGTGACCAGGATGATCCCGTGGTTGTAGCCCAGGTAGTCCCGCAGCATCGTGCGGTTCTCCAGGCTCAGCCCGATCTCGTCGAGGGTGTAGAGCTTGGAGGTCTTGTCCAGGAGACGCATGACGATGCGCTCGCCATTGGTCGTGGGGACCGAGCTGATCCGGACATCGACCTCGCCATCGCCGATGCGGATCGATGCGCGACCGTCCTGGGGCAGGCGCCGCTCGGCGATGTCCATCTTGCCCATGACCTTCACCCGGCTGATGATGGCCTCGTGCGCCTTGCGCGGGATCGAGTCCATGTCGTAGAGGATGCCGTCGATGCGGAAGCGCACCTGGGTCCGGTCCTCATAAGGATGGAAGTGCACGTCCGAGGTGCGCAGCTTGAGGGCCTGGAACAAGATGGTGTTGACCAGCTTGATGATCGGCGCCTTGTTCGAGACGT
>JARGPD010000257.1 GCA_029212845.1 Planctomycetota bacterium | reverse complement strand
GGGGCGATCCTCAGGTAGGTGCTGGAGCAGGGTCGTGGCCGGGTCGGTGAGGGCCAGGGCCTGCATGCCGTAGCAGATGCCGAGCACCGGCAGGCCGGCGGCGAGGGCCAGCTCGGCCAGCAGCATGTCGAAGTCCTGCTTGGCGGGCGGGGTGACGAGCGCCTCGGGGTGCGTCGGGCCGCGGCCGAGGCGCTCGGTGTCGAAGTCGTCGCCGCCGGAGAGGACCAGGCCGTCGACGGTGCGCAGGACCCGCTCGAGCTCGCGCCGGGCGCCGACGGGGGGCAGC
Source organism: Planctomycetota bacterium (assembly GCA_029212845.1). Lineage (GTDB taxonomy): Bacteria > Planctomycetota > UBA1135 > UBA1135 > JARGPD01. Next base: position 2,644 of record JARGPD010000257.1, on the reverse strand, counting down.
ACGACGGGGATGCCCCCGGCGCGGATGACGGCGTCGGCGTAGCTCAACCGCAGCTCGACCCGGGGGACGTCCTTCTCGGTGTAGAACCCGTTGATCGCGATCAACGGGTGCTCGGTGCGGCAGCCGATCTCGTTCATGGTGGGGATTGTAGCGGCACCCGTAGCGAATCGGCCCCCGAGGCAGGTGCGGAGCCAGGGGCCGCTCCCCCCCGCGCCCGCGCGAGGGCGGACAGGAGGTGTGGGGCTGCGACTCGATCGATCTAGCTCCGTATCTGCCTGGCGTGTGTTAATGGGGCCGGGCAGAGCAGGTAGGATTCGCCCCCATGGGTTGGCTTCAGATCATTGGGTTCGTGCTGCTTGGCTTCGTCGCCCTCGGCAAGGGTGCCGAGTGGCTCGTGGGCGGCGGCACCGTTGTCGCGCGTCGCATGGGCATCAGCGTCCTGGCGATCGGCCTGACCGTCGTCGCCTGGGGCACGTCCCTGCCCGAGGTCGTCGTCTCGACCCACGCGGCCCTCTCGGGCTCGGCCGCGATCAGCCTGGGCAACGTCCTGGGCTCGAACATCTCGAACATCGCCCTGGTCCTGGGGGCCTGCGCCATGGTGCTGCCGGCGGTGCTCGAGGGGCGGCTGGGCGGCCGCGAGTCCTTCTGGATGCTGGGTTCCCTGGGCCTCCTGTGGTTCCTGTGCAGCGACGGCAGCCTGTCGCGCGCCGAGGGCGGCGTGCTGCTGGTCGCCTTCGCGATCCACACCTGGGACGTCTTCCGGGACGCCAAGGACGGCGGCGCATGCGGCTCGGCGGACGAGGTCGCCGAGGTGCTCGAGCACATCGGCGAGCGCGCCCAGAGCTGGTACAAGCACCCGCACCTCGAGGTCTTCCTGGGCATGGTGGCGATCGCGATCGGTGCCTACCTGGTCGTCGAGGGCGCGACCGGCGGGGCCAAGCGCCTGGGCGTCGACGAGCGCGTGATCGGTCTGACGATCGTGGCCCTGGGCACGAGCCTGCCGGAGCTGGCGGCGGGCATCGGCGGCGCCATCAAGGGCGAGAAGGACATCAGCCTGGGCAACGTCGTGGGCTCGAACGTCTTCAACGTGCTGGCCGTGATGGGCATCACCGCCCTGGTGCACCCCCTGGACCCGGCCGTCGAGGCCGCCGCCGGCAACGCCGAGGGCGCCGCCGAGGTGACCAAGGCCTTCGAGGGCTCCCTGGCCAGCGACTTCCCCCTGACCCTAGCGATCAGCCTCTTCCTGGTCGCCCTGCCGCTCTTGGGAGGCGCGCGCTTCGGCCGCCTCAAGGGCCTGGTCCTGGTCGGCATCTACGTCGCCTACTCGGTCTACCTGTACCTGGGGTAGGGACCGGGGCTCACTTGCCCTCGAAGGCCTCGGAGAGCGCCTCGTCCGAGAGGATCTCACGGATCCGCGGACGTTCGCGCAGGGCTTCGACCTGGGGCTCGTACCCGTTCAGCTCGTTCGGACCCACGAGCTGGAGTGCCATCGCGAGGGAGGGGCCGGTGTAGGCGTTGGTCTCTTCGGCGATGGGCAGCTGCTTCTCCATGAGGGTGCTCCTGATCCGATCGAGGAACCACTTGTAGAGCTTCCTCGGCGAGCTTGCGATCTCCACGCGTTCGAACTGGATCAAGTCGCGGAGCTCGTCCAGGCTGCCCTGGAACTCCCCTTCGGGGAAGGTGGCCTCGTAGGCCCTGCGCAGGAAGTCCGGATAGGCCGAGATCTCGGCCTGGGAGATCCTGCCAGGGAATTCGGCGCCCAGGATATGCGCCGAGAAGTAGTCCAGCACGATCTCGGTGCACATCAGCGGCTCCAGGCCGCTGATGTCGGACTCGGTCAGCTTCCACGTCTCGACCAGCTCCCTGATTCTGGCCTTCAGCTTCTCGGCATTGTTCCTGTCCCCATCTTGGGTCGCGACCCGGGCGCCAAGGTCGAGCAGGGTGAGTACGCAGGCCGCTAGTCGGTGGCCGCTCATGCTGGATCCGGCCGCCGAGCTGTCCGGAAGGTCTTGGGTGCGAAGGTCCGTGAAGGTGCCACCGAGGTTCACGATGCAGTCGATGCCGTCGGCCGGTCGGATCGAGACGTCCTCTCCGAAGTGGCCCTGGACGTTCTGGAGGAACCAGTGCACCCCGATCACATTGACCAGGACGCCGAACATCAAGTAGCGCTTCGAGTCGTGCACGTGGTCGCGCTCGACCTGCCGGGCGGCGATGCCCGCGTTGAACAGCTCGGCGACGCTGCGGGGGTGGATCTTGCCGGACTCGGCGAACCGGAGGGCGCTCAGCAGGTGCAGGAGGACCTGCCCGTTGGAGCCGAAGAATCGCGAGGAGACCAGGCTCGAGCCTCCGACCTGCCGGAGGATCTCGCTGATCCACAAGTAGTAGAAGGGGGAGTGCGGTTGGCGCGCTTCCCCATCGGCAGCTTCGTCGCCATCGATCCAAGGCAGCCGCGCGGACTGGAAGTTCGCGTACTCGTCCTCGTCGGCAGCCCACGCGTTGGCGGCCGAGGCCACCAGGATGGTGTCGGCCAGGATGGTGGGGGCGTTCGCCCCGCGCACATTCGACATGACCACCAGGTTGTTGGCGCCCGTGGCGAGGGAGCGTGCGCCAAGGCGAAGCATCCTGTCCGGGCAGGGGAAGTGGG
>JARGPD010000101.1 GCA_029212845.1 Planctomycetota bacterium | reverse complement strand
ATAAGCGTTTGCCGGGGCGGGGTGGGGCGGCGTATCGAGAGAGGGGAGCGGACGGCGTGGCGTAAGTTCTGATATTGCAAGGTGTTCGGTTGATGGGGGCGCTGGTGGGTGAGGATTGGCTGACCCATCTAACGTGCCCACGTGTTTCGATGCTGGGAGCCGCCATCTCTCTGGTGGGAAATTTGGAAGGGGCATGGGCGCACGGGGGGCCGCAGGTGCATAGGGGCGGCCAGGGCTGGCCGGTGGGTGACGCTGGGGTCACGCCAAGGGGCGGCGGGGCTCAGCGGTGTTCTCGCTGGAGGGGACCAGGTCCGCTGGAGGGGACCTGGGCCGCCGGGGTGGGCCGGGGCCGGGGGCAAGAGCCAGGTGCGTAGGCCTTGGGGCGTGGGGGCCTGGGCCTGCCTACAGGTCGTAGAGCTTGAGCTTCTTGGGGCGGTGGGTGCCGAAGAAGTCTTTGGGTAGCTTGAAGGCCATGCGCTCGCGGAGGATCTCGGCCATGACGTCGCGGAAGTCGGTGGTGACGCGTAGGTCGCGGCCCTGGTACAGCTCGTCGTCCTCTAGGCCCTCCCACTGGCCGTGGACCTCGCCGCCGCGGACGCCTCCGCCGATCAGCAGCATGCCGCCGCCGTGGCCGTGGTCGGTGCCGTTGTTGCCGTTCTCGCGGACCGTGCGGCCGAACTCGGTCATCACGACGATCGTGGTGGTGTCCAGGCGCTCGCCCAGGTGGTCGCAGAAGGCGGCTAGGGACTTGGACAGGTCGCCCAGCATCTTGGCCTGGTTGCCGTCGGTGCCGCCCTGGCCGGTGTGGTGGTCCCAGCCGTTGTAGTCCAGGCCGGCGACCTCCAGGCCCGCGTCCGAGTCGAACAGCTGGGCGATGCGCTCCAGGCCCCGGCCGAACCCGGTCTTGGGGTAGCCGCGCGGCTGGTCGCCGGCGGCGGCCAGGATCTTCTGGAAGCGGCGCATGGTCTCGATCGTGACCGCCCCGGACGAGAAGACCTCCTCGCCCTCCTCGGGGCGTGGCTTCATCTGGTCGTCCATGTCCTGGGGGTCCGACGGCGCCTCGTCCGTGCCGTAGAACTTGGCGAAGGCGTCCAGGGCGTCGGTGTCCTCGCGGCCGCCGAAGTCGGGCGACATGGCCAGCACCGGGAAGTCGCCGCGCAGGGAGCGCGGCAACAGGCGCTGCATCGCGACCGCGCGGTAGTGGTCGGGCTCGGTCTCCTCGGGCGTCGTCGCGGTCAGGTAGCGGTTGACCCAGCCGTTGCGCTGGGTGCGGTCGCCGGGCGCGGCGAACTCCATGAAGTCCTGGGCGTCGAAGTGGCTGCGGGTGGCATGCGGCGAGCCCGCGTTGACGATCGGCGCCAGGTGACCGCGGTCCCACAGGGGCTTGAGCGGCGCCATGGCCGGGTGCAGGGACCAGTCGCGATCCAGGCCGACCAGGCCGTCGTCGCTGGTCAGGCCGATCGTCGGGCGCACCGCCAGGTAGCGCTTGTCCCGGTGGGGCACGACCATGTTCAGGAAGTCGGCGCCGCCGCGCAGGTAGACCACCACCAAGGAACCGCTGACGGGGTCGCCGCCCAAGAGGCGCGGTGCCGCGAACAGCCCGGGCGCCGCGAAGGCGTGGCCCTGGGCCAGGGCACCGAGGGCGGCCGCGCCCTGGAGGAAGCTGCGGCGGGTGAGGGCGCTCTGGCTCTTCATGTTCTTGGTCATCACTGTTCCTGGAATTCGGGCGAGCCGAGCAAGAGCCCCAGCACGCGCGGGCCCAGCACGTCGTAGTCGGGAGCGGGGTTGGTGCGCACGACCTCGTACAGCATCGCCATGGTCCGCGCGCTGGCGCCGGCGGGCAGGATCGCCTGGACGAGCGCGCGCATCCACGGCAGGGGGCCGAGCTCCGAGGGCAGCTCGTAGAAGAAGGACTCGGGGATCTTGACCCCGCGCACGTCGCCGCGGGCCAGCTCCAGGGCCAGGCGCCAGCGCGGCGCCATGACGCCCGGGTCGAGCCAGGCCTCGGCCGTGTCGAAGTAGCCCGTGGGGTCGTCGCAGTGGTAGATCGGCATGCCCATCGACTTCAGCGCGTCGGTCAGGCCGGCGGTGTCCTCGATCTGGGCGCCGGTGATGCGCAGGGCGCTGCACAGGAACTCGAGCGGCGTCTTGAACTTGCTGCGGTAGTTCGCGCGACTCCAGAACAGCTCGTGGCCAAGGATCGTGCGGACCATCGCGGGGATGTCGCCGTCCTCCTTCTTGTAGGTCAAGGCCACGCGCGCGACCAGGTCCTCGGGCGGCTCGTCGTGGACCAGGTAGCGCACCAGCTTGGTCGCGATGAACTGGGCCGTGCCCTTGTGCTTGGACAGGATCTCCAGGATGCGCAGGCCCTGGCCCGGACCCTTCTCCTTGTCCTTGCGCATGCTGAAGCCGAGGAAGCGCCGGTCCTCGACGTCGTGCATGCTGTGGTCGAAGCGGAAGTCATAGGTGCCGGTCAGGCTGCGGTCGATCGTCCAGCCGGTCAGGCACTCGGCCGCCGCGATCACGTCGGCCTGCTCGTAGCCCTTGTCGACGCCCAGGGTGTGCAGCTCCAGGAGCTCGCGCGCGTAGTTCTCGTTGAGCCCGCGCTGGGCCGCGATCTGCGCGGCCTCCTCGCCCTGGCTGCGCGAGCCCGAGCTGCTGCGCGCCTTGTGCTCGATGTCGTTCAGCTCGGCCTTGGTGGGGGGCCGGCGCGAGAGGTGGTTGTCCAGGTAGAACAGCATGCCCGGGCTGACCGCCGAGGCGTGCAGCATCGCGGGGAAGCTGCCGAGCGTGTGCGCGCGCACGACGCGCCGCTCGTGGTCGGGGATGTAGGCGTGGACCGGGAAGCCCTTGGTGAACGACACGTTGAAGTGGTTGCGCCAGAAGTCGGCCAAGACCTCCTCGGCCTGGCGCTCGCCTTGCACCGCGCGCCGCAGGATCGAGTCGCTCAGCTCGTCGATCGGCTTGAGCCGCCGCCGGAAGCGCTCGGCGCGCTCCTGGCGCGTGGCGTCCCGGGGCAGGGCCGGCGAGCAGTACTCGTACAGCGGACCCGGCGGCATGTGCAGGGTCTCGAGCGAGGCCAGGTGCACGGCCAGCTCGCCGGGCTCGACGTCGCCGGGCTGCAGCTGGGCCTCGACCCAGTTCTCGGCGCCCATGGACAGCACGTGGTCGACGTCGCCGGGCCGGGGACCGAAGGCGAAGCGGGACAGCACGTGCAGGGCGCGCTCGCGCTCGTCGAGCGGCGGCAGCTCGTCGTCCAGCTTGGGGCGCGGATCGAGGTTCGGGTCGGGCATGGTCGTCGGGGGCCGTGGCGGGCACCCCAAGGTACATCCTAGGGGCCGGGTGCAGGAAGGCAGCGTCGGTAAGGCCTGGGCCGGGAAGAGATCCTGGGAATCGGGCTTGACGGTAGCTGGGAAGTAAGTAAGTATTCACTCACTAACGGAGCGAGCCCATGCCGAAGACCCAAGCCAGACGAACGACCGAAGAGCGCCGCGAGGAGATCGCGCGGGCCGTGCTCGAGCTGATCGGCGAGCGCGGGGCGGGGGCCTTGACCGCCGCCCGCATCGCCGAGCGCGTGGGGGTCACCTCGGGCGCGCTCTTCCGGCACTTCGCCAGCGTCGAGGACATGCTCGTCGCCGCGGTCGAGCAGGCCGCCGGGCTCGTCGAAGCCAGCCTGCCCACGGCGGAAGCCGCGCCCCTCGAGCGCATCGAAGCCCTGGTCCACTCGCGCGTGGACCTGGTCCGCGCGCACCCCGGCCTGGCCTGGATGCTGCTGTCCGACCAGTCCTTCCTGGCCCTGCCCGAGCCCGGCGTGCGGCGCCTCAGCCAGGTCATCGAGGCCACCCGCAGCTTCCTGGACGCGGCCCTCGAAGAAGCCGCCAGTCGCGGGCAGCTGGCCGCCGGGCTCGACCCCGCCGCCCTGCGCGTCATCTGCATCGGCACCATCCACGCCCTCGCACGCGGCAGCCAGCCGCGCGAGGGCGCCCACGGGCGCACGGCTGTCGTGAGCGCCCTGATCCAACTCCTCAAGCAACCGGACACCAAGCCATGATCGTCGATCCCGCCATGCCCGTCGCGGACATCGCCACGCGCCACCCCCTCGCCACCCGCGTCTTCAGCCGCCACGGCCTCGACTTCTGCTGCGGAGGCCACGAGCCCCTGGCCGAGACCTGCGTCGAGAAGGACCTGGACCTCGACCAGCTGATGGCCGAGCTCGAGGCCGAGCTGGGCGCCAGCGAGGACAGCGAGCGCCGCTGGGACCAGGCCTCGACCCCCGAGCTGATCGCGCACATCATCAGCTTCTACCACGAGCCCCTGCGCGAGGAGCTGCCGCGGCTCGAGCTGATGGCCAAGAAGGTCCAGCGCGTCCACGGCGACAAGGACCCCGCGATGTTCGACGGGATGCTGGCGACCTTCCTCGCGATCCAGGCCGACATCAGCCAGCACCTCGACGTCGAGGAACAGACCCTGTTCCCCGCCTTCCTCGCCGGCTCGAACGGGGGCGAGACCATGCAGTCGATCGAGGCCGAGCACGTCGAGCTCGGCGTCCTGCTGCGCGACCTGCGCACGCTCACCAAGGACTACGTCGTGCCGGAAGAGGCCTGCAACACCTGGCGCGGCCAGTGGTTCGGCCTCGAAGAGCTCGAGGGCGCCATGCACCGGCACATCCACCTGGAGAACCACGTGCTGCACCCGCGCATGCTGAAGGCCTAGGCGCACGCGAGCGACCGAGAAGCCGACCGGGACCCCCGCACACGCCGGGGGTCCCGGTCTTCCGTTCCTCGCGCGGGCTAGCAGGCGCTGCTGCGGTCGCTCGTGCAAGCTCCAGCCGAGCGAGGGCGGGTGAGGGGCGTTCGATCCCAGGGACGCCGGGAGACGCCGAGGGGGGTGGGTCGAAGGGGGGAGCGAGGGCCGTAGACCTTGCACGCGAACGCGTCGCTACTTGCTGCAGCTGCGACTGCTGCTGCGTGCGACGCCATCGGCGCGCTGCTGCTCCGCAGGCCTCCACATCGATGGTCGCGGTCGATTCCCAAGCCGATGCCGCGCAGGCCGCGCAGGCCACGCCGCGAGCCTTCGAAGCCTTCGCGGCTTCCCCTGGCATCGTCCGGGCCCACAATGGAGCCTCCCCCGGGGCGATTCGGGGCGCGGCGAGTGTTTTTTGACGGTTTCCGTCAACGCTCGGCGCGCTGCTGCATTCCGGGGTCGTGATGGACGACCAACGACGAGCCTTCGAGATCGAGACCCTGCTGGCCGAGAGCGAGTGGGTCGGTGGCCTGGCCCTCGGCTTGGTGGGGGACCTCCACCAGGCCGAGGACCTGGCCCAGGAGGTCTGGCTGGCGGCGCTGCGGCGCGGACCCGTTGCGGACGATCCCGCGCGGGACTCGGCGCGGCCTTGGCTGGCGACCGTGGCGCGCAACGCCGCGCGCCTCCTGGGTCGCAGCGAGGGCTCGCGGCGTGACCGCGAGGCCGTGCGCGCGGCCGAGGACGCCGAGCGGCATGCGGGCTCGCCCGCTGACCTGCTCGCGCGGCTCGAGAGCCAGGAGCTGGTCTCGCGCCTCGTGCGCGAGCTGCCCGCCGAGCTCTCGGACGTGGTGCTCCTGGCCTTCTTCGAGGGCCTCACGTCCGAGCAGATCGCACGGCTTCGCGGCATCCCCGCCGCCACCGTGCGCTCGCGCAAGAAGCGCGCGCTCGAGCTCCTGCGCGAGCGGCTGGACGGCCATCACGACGGCGACCGCTCGGCCTGGCTGTCGGCCCTCGCGCCCCTCGCGGTGACCTGGTCACGGCGCGGCGCGAAGTCCGCGGCCACGGGCGGCGCCCTCGCAGCAACCCTGACTCCCACGATCGCCATGACGCTCACCTGGAAGACCACAGCTTCGACCGCCGCCATCGCCCTCGTCCTGTTCGCCCTGACCCAGCTCGGTGGAGGCGGGCCCGAGCTGCCACCCGGTGCCGCACCCGGCAGCGCCGGTGCAGGTGGCGACCCCGTGGCCCTTGCCGACGAGCCCACGCCCGTCGCGCCAGGCGCCGGGGACCCAGGCCCCAAGCGCCAGCAGGTCGCGCCCGCAGCGACCCCGGCCGAGCCGCAGCCCGCCGCCGCGGCCTGGACCCGCGTCACCCTGACCGTCGTCGACCAGCGCGGCGCGCCGATCGAAGGCGCCGTCGTGCGCCTGTCGCCCTCGCTCGAGCTGCAGGCCGCCCACGAGGCCAAGCTGGGCGACCTCGCCAGCCTCGCGGCGCTCCTGTCCCAGCGCGAGCAGACCAGCGACCAGGCGGGCCGCGTGAGCTTCGAGACGGACCTGCTCGAGCTGGCCGGGCTGGTCGACTTCGACGTCGCCGGCCCGCGCTTTGGTGCGGCCAGCCTGAGCGCGACGATCGAGCCGGGCGTGGCGGTCGACCTCGGGGCGGTGACCGTGACCGCCGCCGGCGCGGTCACCGCACGCCTCGCCATGGCGGACGGCAGCGACCCGGGCAAGCACCTGGTCGAGCTGGCCCCGGCCGAGCTGCCGTCGACCCCAGCCGGCCTCGCGCGCCTGGCCGAAGAGGGGCCCGACGGCGCCCTGATGACCCGCCGCGCCGAGGGCTCCGCGCCGATCGAGTTCCTCGGCGTGGCGCCGGGCGAGTACCGCCTGTACCGCTCGCCGATCGCCTTCGGCGAGTGCACCTGGAGCGAGCCCTTCCACGTCGTCGCGGGCCAGCGGACCGAGGGCGTCCAGCTGGTGCTCGAGCCGGACAGCGCCGTGCAGCCGAGCCTGCTGGTGCTCGACCCCGAGGGCCAGCCGCTGGCCACCGCGCGGGTCGAGCTCAGCCGCGACGGCCTGCGCTTCGACGAGTCCGTGCGCAGGGACGGGACCTATGGCTTCGGGCGCACCTACCCGCGCTTCGCCGGCGGGCGCCTGGTGGTCACCGACAAGTCCCAGCGCTACCGCACGACCGTGATCGAGCCCCTGCCAAAGGCGCCTGGGCAGCTGGTGGTGCGCATGCAAGCGGCCGCGACCCACTTGCGCGCGCTCAAGATCTTGGGCCCCGGTGGCGAGCCCCTGCCCGCGGCCTTCGTGCGCATCGCTGGACCCCATGGCACTTCGGACCTCGAGGGCTACGACGGCGACGAGCCGCTCTTGCTGCCCGCCGCGAGCGAGGGCAGCTTCGAGCTGACCGTGCGCGCCGCGGGCCACCGCGAGCTGAAGTTGGCCGGCCTGGTCGCGGACTCGCTCCCGGACGACTGGAGCGTGACCCTCGAGGCCCTGCCCGGCATCCGCGGCCGCGTGCGCTTCGAAGGCGAGCCCGTCGAGCGCGCCAAGGTCGTGCTGGCCTACGCCACGCGCCCGGGTCGCGTGCTGACCCAGGGCAACCTGGTCTCGCGCATCGCGAGCGAGGTCGGAGAGGTGCGCACCGATGGCGACGGCCGCTTCCACCTGGACCAGGAGTACGACGGCGACCTGCTGCTGGTCGTGACCGGCCGCAGCGGGCGCATGGCCTGGCTCGAGCTGGCGGACTTCCGCGCGGGCGACGGGCACGCCGAGCTGGAGCTGGACCTGGCCGCGCCGGGCGAGGTGCGCGGGCTGGTGCGCGACCACCTGGGCAATCCCGTGCCGCGCGCGGCGGTGGTGCTCAACCATCCCGCCCTCGGCATGCTGCAGAAGACCGCCGACTCAGGCGGCAGCTTCCAGTTCCGGCGCGTGCCGGCAGGCGACTGGTTCCTGCGCGGGGTGGCGCAGCTCGACGAGGGCTACCTCGGCTTCGAGACCGAGACGCCAAAGGGCTGGCAGTACCCGAGCAACTGCAGCGTGTCGCCCGGGGCCGAGGTGGTGCACGACCTCCTGCTCGGCGACCCCGCGGGCAGCCGCATCGCCGGGACGATCACAGCGCGGGGCAGCGATCCCGGTCGGCTGAAGCTGGAGCTCAGCGGCGCGGGCTCGATGTTCGCCGGGGACCCCTTCGTCGAAGCCTGGAGCCACGAGCTCGAGCTGCCCGACGACGGCCGCTTCGACGTGCCCGTCGCCGAGGGCCGCGGCTTGGACCTGATCCTGCGCACGGACGAGCCGAGCCTCGCGCTCGTGAGCGCGGTCGCGCCCGAGGACCTGCCCGCGAACCTGGACAGCGAGCTCGGCTTCGCGCGCCTCGACGTGCAGGTCGCCGACTGGCTCGCTGTGGGCCAAGGGCGCGAGTGGCTCGGCATCGACTGGAGCCTTGGCGAGTGGCGCACCTACCAGCGGCTGATGCCGGCGGCGGACGGGAGCCTGGCGGAGACCCTCGTGCCAGCGGGGACCCTCGAGCTCGCCTGGCGGATCGCGGGCAGCGACGAGTTCCAGACCCTCGAGCTCGAGCTCGAGCCGGGCGAGACGCGCAAGCTCGAGCTGTGAGCGCCGGCCGGGACCGAGCCGGCCTCGGTCAGGGTAGGTCGATCGTGAGCGCGGAGTCCTCGCCTGCGAGCACCGTGAACTCGTGGGGCAGCGCGGGCTTGCCGAGCCGCTCGACGAGCAAGGTGATCACGCCAGGAGGAACCTGGAGCTCGTCGGCGCGCTCGGTCTGGATGGGCAGCTGCTCGATCCGGGCGGTGCCGGCGAGCAGCGAGTAGGTGCCTTTCGCACTCGGCCCGGTGAAGGTGATGGTCACCTTCGAGCTGGGCACGAGGGTGACGTCACCGACATCGTGGACCTCGCTCGATTCGACCTCGACGCCCTGGAGGGTCGCGATCTGCCCAGCGTCGTCCGTGAAGGTCATCCAGTAGGAGCCCGGCGCAAGACCCGTCGCCTCGAAGCTGCCGTCGCGGCCCGACTGGACCCCGCTCGTGGCCCGCTTCCCTTCCTGGGCATACCAGACCATGGCGACGACCGGCTGACCCGTCGTGCTGGAGCGTGCGACTCCACGAAGACCGCCAGCCACCTGGAGCAGGACCTCGATGTCCCGGTCGCCTGGCTCGAGGGTGATCGGCTCCGGATAGCCGAGGTCGCCGAGGTAGCCGGAGATGCGGGCCTGGTGGGTGCCGGGCATCATGGGGCCGACCACGAAGCGCCCGTCGGCGCTCACGGCCGTGGAGATCGAAGTGTGGCTCGAGGTCGACCGCGTCCTAAGCTTGCACATCCAAGGGGCCGCGGGCTCGGGTGCCACCAGGCGCACGGTGGCGTACAGGCCGCGGTAGGTCTCGAAGTCCACGTCGAACTCGGTCACGTCCGCGGGGATCTCGATGCGGCGGGCGATGCGCGCGTGCTCGGTCATCGGGTCGAAGGGGCCGCTGCGCGGAGCCGGTGCCGTGCCGATCAGCGTCCTGCCCGGGGCCACATCCTCGAAGACGAAGCGGCCTTGCTCGTCGGTCACGGACTGCTTCTCGAAGTGGCTGCTGATCGGATCCAGGTAGACCGGTGCGACGTGCACGGGCCCGAGCTCTAGTCGCTGGCCGAGCTGGACCTCGGCGCCGGGGATCGGCTCGCCCGCCTGGTCGTGGAGCAGCCCGGTGACGCGGACCCCTGGACGGATCGACCAGTCCAGCTGGTAGGTGGAACCCGGGGGTAGCTCGAGGGCGTCCTTGCGGGTGCGCCACTCGCCGCTCGTCCGGAGCTTGCTCATGATCACGGTGTCGGCGGGCACCTCGAGCAGGCCGCGTCCCTCGGCGTCGAGCTCGACCTGCCAGGTGGCGTCGAAGCCCCAGCCCGGCCCGGCCATGCTTGGCCCCGGCCGACCTTCGACGGCGGGTTGGCGAAGGTTGATGGCGCGCGTCGTGACGGAGATCAGGTCGCCCTCCGCGACGCCGTGGTCGACGACATGCACCTCGAGCTTCGCGCTCGGCGCCATGCTGAGCTCGAGCGGTGTGGCCGGGTCCTGGTGCTCGGCGTCCTTCTCGAAGGCGATCCAGCTGTAGCCGGGGAGCTTGGCCAACAGGACCGGGTCTTCGGAGCCGCTGGGCACGGGCAGCGAGAAGCGTCCCTCGGTGTCGGTCGTGGTGAGTGCTTGGTCTTGGGCGATGCCCGCGTTGAAGTCCACGGGTCGGGCCGCGAGTCGCACTCCTTGGAGGGGCGAGTGCGTGTCGCCCGCGAGGATGCGGCCGTGGAAGTGGGGCCCGATGGGTGCCTGGGTCTGGGCACCTTCGGCGGCGTCGCCGGGGCGGTTCAGCTGGAACAGCAGGATGGCGAGCAGGGCCAAACCGGTGAGCGGTGCGAGCTTGGTGCGAGTCAGCATGGGGAGCTTCCTTGATGGAGCCTTGGGGCGAGTTGGGGGGGCGAGCCACGTGCGTGTGGTGCACCCTTGGTGCTAGACGAAAGGGCGGGCCCTGGCTTCCCGCCCGGTCGAGGTCTTGCCACGCGCCAGGACCGCGGTCAGTAGCCGATGTCCGTCAAGTGCGCCTCGGTGGCGGCGTCGACCTCGACCTCGGTGGCGGCCTTGGCGCGGGCGCGGGCGGCCTCGCGGAAGAGGCGCAGCTGCTTGCGCAGGCGGGCGAAGTCCTCGGCATGGGCGGGCTGGTTGTGGGGCAGGCGCTTGGTCTCGGCCGGGTCCGCGGCGAGGTCGTACAGCTCCCAGGTGCCCTCGCCCTTGCGCTTGCCGTCCTCGTCGAAGCCCGACAGGCGGTGGATCAGCTTGAGCTGCCCGTCGCGGATCGCGACGTGCTCGGCGGGGCCGGCGGTGCGGGTGACGATCGGCGGTCGATCGGCCAGGTCTGCGGCTGGGGGCGGCCCCGTCGCGAGCAGCTCGTCCACCAGGCTGGCGCTGCTCCAGGGTAGGTCGCCGCCGAGCTCGCAGAGCTGGACCAGGGTCGGGTGCAGGTCGGCCAGGCCGACCGGCGTGGTGCGCCGGCCGGGCGGGATCTTTGCGCGCAGGTCCTTCGGCAGGTGCACGATCAGGGGCACGCGCACCATCTCGTCATGGACCGTGCGGGCATGCTGCCAGAGGCCGTGCTGGCCGAAGGCCTCGCCGTGGTCGCTGACCACGATCCAGAGGGTGTCGTCGGCCAGGCCGGTGTCCTCGAGCGCCTGGGAGATCGCCGCGAGCTGGGCGTCGACGTGGCGCAGGGAGGCGTCGTACAGGTCCTCGATCGCCTGGGCCTCGGGCGCGCCGGGCTGGCGCGCGCCGTAGCTGAGCGGCATCAGGTTGTCGAGGCTGCCGGCCTCGTCGAGGGGCGTGCCGACGAGGTGCCCGGCGAAGCTGGCGCGGTCGACGGTGGGCGGGTCGTAGGGCGCGTGGGGCGGCAGGAAGTGCCAGTAGGCGAACAGCGGCCGTGGGTCCTGGGCGGCGTCCTCGAGCACCTTGCGCGCCCGGCGGGACTGGGCCAGGGGCACGCGGTGCTCGAGCTCGATGTCGGGCCAGAAGCCGTCGTAGGAGTCGAAGCCGCGGGCGAAGCCGAAGGCGCGCTGGATGTGGGCGTTGGCCGACAGGCCGTTGGTCTGGTAGCCGGCCTGGGCGAAGCGCTCGGCCAGCATCGGCAGCTCGGCAGAGACCTCGCGCCCGGCCTCGGTGACGCCGTGCACGTCGACCGCCTCGCCGGTCATCAGCGAGGCCACCGACGCGATCGTGTAGGGCGCTGGCGCGGTCACGTCCTCGAACACGAGGCTCTCTTCGGCGAGCCGTGCGAGGAACGGCGTCGTGTCGCGCTCGTACCCATACATGGAGAGGTGGTCGATGGCGCAGGCGTCGATCAAGGTGATCAGCACGTGCTTGCCGACGAGGCTGCCCTGGAGCCCGTGCTGGCCGGAGCCTGGCTCGGCGCCGCAGCCGGCCGTCGGCCCGAAGGCCAGGGCCAGGAAAGCGGCGCGGCCGAAGCCGGATGCGAGGGGGTTCGTGGAGCGCGTCATCGAGGCAGGATCAGAACCCATCTGCGCCGCCGCGTCCACTCCAACCGGCGCTGGGCTGCAACGACGAGTCCGCCCGGGCAGCGCTTCGCGTCTAGGCGCTGGGCTGCCCGGGCGGAATCGGGGCACGAGCTCGAGAGCTTCGTGGGCCTAGTGGTGGCCCTCGTGCTCAGCTGCATCGCCTTGCTCCTTCGAGGCCTTGGCGGCCTTGGCAGCCTTGGCGCGGGCGGCGTCGACGGTGGCGACGAAGCGCGCCGGGTCCGCGGCGAGTTTCTTGATGCAGCCCTTGCAGCAGAGGCGGATCAGGCGGCCGCCGACGACGCGGTCGAGCGGACGGCCCATGGAGCCGAGCTCCTCCTTCGAGACGGGGCAGGTGGTCAGCGGGTAGTCCTTCGACTGCGCCTCGAGGACCGCCTTGTCGAGCTCGGCGATGTAGCTGTCCGGGTCCTTCTCGAACTTGGTGATGCACATCTTGCAGCACAGGCGCACCAGGCGGTTCTTGTGCAGCCGGTCGATGGAGTCGCCCATCTCGCCGAGCTCCTCACCGGAGACCATGCAGGTCCGCAGCGGGTAGAGGGGCAGCTGGTCGGCGATCATCAAGGCGTCGATGCGCTTCAGGAAGGGCGCGGGCTGGGCCTGGAAGGTCTTGAGCGACTCGTCCGACGAGAAGCGCAGCTCGCGGCCCTCGTGCTGGACCACGACCTGCTCCGCGAGCGGGCCGAGGGCTTCGCCGGTGACGACGTCGAGGCTGAGCAGGTAGGGCTCGCCCGCGAAGACCGGAGCCTTCTTGACGGGGGCGGCGACAGGCGCCTCATCCCGCTTGGGTGCGCCGTGGTCCTGGGCGTAGGAGGTGCCCAGGAGGGGCGCGGAGAGCAGCAGGCCGGCGAGTAGCAGGTGCTTGATCGAGAGGTTCATCATGGTGGGTTCGTTGTGAAGTTGGAGAGCGGGCTGGAGCGAGCCCTAGGTGAGTGGAACGGAGCTCGAAGGGAGCCCCGGGTGGAGGGGGGACTTGGGACTAGGGCTCGACGCGGCGCAGGACGTGCCACTCCTCGCGGATGCACCAGAGCACGGGCAGCACGAACATGGTGAGCAGCTCGAGGGCCATGCCGCCGAAGGCGGGGATCGCCATCGGGACCAGGACCTCGGCGCCGCGTCCGCTGCTGCCGAGCACCGGCAGCAGCGCGAGCAGGGTCGTCGCGGTGGTGGCGAGGCAGGGGCGCACGCGGCGCTGGCCGGACTCGACCACAGCGGCGCGCACCTCGGTGATGTTCAGCTGCTGGCCGGCCGCGCGCAGGCCGTCGAACTTCTGGCGCAGGTAGCTGGCCATCACGACGCCGTCGTCGGTGGCGATGCCGAACAGCGCCAGGAAGCCGACCCACACGGCGACCGACAGGTGGATCGGTCCGATGTGGAAGAGGTCGCGCAGGTTCGTGCCCAGGACCTCGACGTCGCCGAAGCCGTCCTGCCCATAGAGCCAGATCAGGAGGAAGCCCCCGGCCCAGGCGACGGCCACGCCGCTGAAGATGAACAGCGACGTGGACAGGGACCGGAACTCGAGCACGAGCACGGCCAGGATCAACAGCAGCACCAGGGGCACCAGCACCGAGAGGGTCTTCTTCGCGCGCACCTGGTTCTCCCAGGTGCCGGCGAACTCGAACGAGACCCCCGGCGGCAGGACCAGCTCACCCGAGTCGAGCGCGTCCGCGACGCGGGCTTGGGCCGACTCGACGACCTCGGTCTCGGACCAGCTGGAGAGGGCGTCGAACAGGACGTAGCTGACCAGGCGGGCGTTCTCGGCCTTGATCGCCTGGGGACCGCGGGTGTAGGTCAGCTCGGCGACCTCGGACAGGGGAACCGGTGCTGCGTCGGGGCGCGAGGACTGCAGCAGCACGCGGCCGATCGAGTCCGGGTCGTCGCGCAGCTCGCGCGGGTAGCGCAGGCGCACGGGGTAGCGCTCGCGGCCCTCGACCGTGCGCGTCACCGCCATGCCGCCGATCGCGGTCGCGATCGTCTCCTGGGCGGCCTCGATCGGGATCCCGTGGCGCGCCAGGCGGTCGCGGTCCAGCTCGATCTCGAGGTAGGGCTTGCCGGTCACACGGTCGGCGAAGACCGCCGAGGGCTGGACCCCATCGGTGTCCTTGAGCAGCTCCTCGAGGGCCAGGCCGGCCTCCTCTAGGGAGGCGAGGTCGGGCCCGAACAGGCGCATGCCATAGGGCGCGCGCATGCCCGTCTGCAGCATGATCAGCCGGGTCTCGATCGGCTGGAGCTTGGGCGCCGACGTGGCGCCGATGTGGCCGGCCGCGTGCACGATCTCGTTCCAGATGTCGTCGGTGCTTCGGATGTGGTCGCGCCACTGGCGCCACGCGCGACCCTCTAGGCCTTCGCGCTGCTCCTCGGGGATGCTGTCCAAGAGCACGGGCTGCTTGGCGTCGTCGAAGAGGTAGTCGTCGCGCTCGGTGTCAAAGGCGAACAGGAGCCGATAGCCGGCCGCGTCCTCGCGGTACTCGGGCAGGTAGCTGATGATCGTCTCGGTCATCGAGACGGGCGCCGGATCGAGCGGCGTGTCCGCGCGACCGATCTTGCCAACGACCAGGTCGACCTCGGGGATCGCCTTCATGTTGATGTCCTCGAGCGCGAGGGCTTCGAGGGCCTCGCGGATCGAGCCGTGGGGCGCGATCGTCGGCATGTACAGGAACATGCCCTCGTCCAGGCTGGGCATGAACTCGGAGCCGATGCCCGGGAAGCTGCGCTCGGCGCGCTGCCAGGGCTCGCTCTTGGTAAGAGCTTCGCCCGAGAGGCCGACGGCGCTGACCGCCCCGGGCACGAAGGCCATCACGCGGCCGAAGCCGAGCCAGATCCACAGGGCCATCAGGCACAGGCCGGCGGGGACCAAGAGGAAGGCGGCCTTGCGCCGCAGGCAGAAGGCCAGCATCCGCGGGTAGGCCATGCGGAAGAGCCAGAAGACCAGCAGCAGCCCGAGGCTGACGGTGGCTGCGAAGAGCAGGTTCGAGCTGTCGCCGGCGGCGGCCCCGAGCGGCTCCCACTGCCCGGCGAAGGTCACCAGGGCGAAGGCCACCAGCACCAGGATGGCGAGGAGCTCGACGGCGCGCTTGGAGCCGTGGCCGAGCAGCCCGCTGAGCGCACGCCAGGTCGCGAACAAGAGCAGCGCCAGGCCGAGCTCCCACCAGGTGAACAGCAGCAGCAGGCCGACCAGCGCGGGCAGGGTCCAGCCCACGCCCAGGGCCCGCGAGCTACCCCCTGGCCTCGGGCGGAAGCGCCCGAACAGGACCAGGGCCGCCGGCGGGATCAGGCACAGGGCCAGCACGAGGCTGGCGATCAGGGCGAAGGTCTTGGTGGCCGCGAGGGGCGAGAACAGCTTGCCCTCGGCACCGGTCATCGCGAACACCGGCAGGAAGGACAGCACGGTGGTAGAGACCGACGTGAAGACCGCGCCGGCGACCTCGACGGTGGCCTCGCGGACCACGTCGGCCGCGCGCACGAGGCCAGCTTCGAGGTCCCCGCGCGCCTCGTCCAGGCGCGCCACGATGTTCTCGGTGATGACGATGCCCATGTCGACCATCGTCCCGATCGCGATCGCGATGCCCGACAGGGCCACGATGTTGGCGTCGATCCCGAACAGCCGCATGGCCACGAAGGTCAACAGCACGGCCAAGGGCAGGAGCGCCCCGACCAGGGTCGCGCCGCCAAGGTGCAGCACCAACAGGCCGATCACCACGAAGGTGATCAGGAGCTGCTGGACCAGCGCGCTGCTGAGGGTCTGCAGGGTCTCCTGGATCAGCTCGGTGCGGTCGTAGAAGGGCACCACGGTGACCGTCGAGCGGGTCAGCCAGGTGGGGCGAGCTTCGCCCTCGCCGAGCTGGGCGAGGTGCCTGGCCCAGGCCACTTGGTCCAGCTCCAGCGCGTCGTTCTGGAAGGCTTCGAAGCCGCGGCCCGCGGCGTAGCGCTCGACCTCGGCCGGCGTCGCGTGGTCCCAGTCGACCAGCACCTTGGAGGGCAGGAACAGCTTGGCCGCCGCCTCGCGCACGCCCTCGATCGCCGCCAGCGGGTTCGAGCCGTAGCGCACGACCACGACCCCGCCGACCGCCTCGGCGCCGGCCTTGTCCAGGGCACCGCGGCGCGCGGCCGGGCCGACGCTGACCGTGGCCAGCTGTCCGACCGTGATCGGCGTGCCGTCGACCTCGGTGACCACCGCCGCTTCGATGTCGGCGAGCTCCTCGAGGAAGCCCACGCCGCGCACCACGTACTCGACGCTGTTGACCTCGAGGGTCCGCGCGCCGACGTCCAGGTTCGAGCGCCGCACCGCCGCAGCGACCTGGTCGATGCCGATGCCGTAGACCCGCAGCCGGTCCGGGTCCACGTCGACCTGGTACTCGCGCTGGTAGCCGCCGATCGAGGCCACCTCGCTGACGTCCGGCGCGGCGAGCAGGGCGTACTTGACCTGCCAGTCCTGGATGCTGCGCAGCTCTTCGAGGTCCCAGCCGCCGGCCGGGTTGCCGTCGTCGTCGAGGCCCTCGAGCGTGTACCAGAAGACCTGGCCGAGCGCGGTCGCGTCGGGCCCGAGCTGGGGCTCGGCGTCCGGCGGCAGGGTGCCGAGTGGCAGGCTGGAGAGCTTCTCGAGGATGCGGCTGCGGGACCAATAGAACTCGACGCCCTCCTCGAAGATCACGTAGATCGACGAGAAGCCGAACATCGAGGTCGAGCGCACGGTGCGCACGCCGGGCAGCCCGAGCAGCGCCGAGGTCAGGGGGTAGGTGACCTGGTCGTCGACGTCCTGGGGCGAGCGTCCCGGCCAGGGCGTGAACACGATCTGCTGGTTCTCACCGAGGTCCGGGATCGCGTCCACGGGTACCGGGTCCCGAGGCAGGTCGTCGAGGAAGCCCGAGGGCAGCTCGAGCGGCGTGGTGTAGAGGCCTCCACCCACGGACAGGAGCACCAGGAAGAGCGCCAGGATCGGCCGCTCGCAGAAGAGCCCGACGAGGGCGTTGAAGAAGCGCGTCATCAGCGGCTCCCGTCCTCGCTCGTGGTGGGCTTCGCAGGCGCCGGGACCAGCACCTCTTGGACGCTGCCGCAGTGCAGCATGGCGTCGCCGAAGTAGGGGTTCCAGACGCGCTCGGGGCGCTGCAGCCAGGACGCGCCCGCGTCATCCCCTGCGGCGTTGTCGGCCATCGGGCAGTGGGCCACGCGCAGGGGGCCCTGGAGCGTGGCGGCGTGGTCACGGACGAAGTCCACGAGCGCCGCGCTGAAGGGGTCGAAGGCCAGGCGTAGGCTGTCGATGTCGGTGCCCGCGGGGCGCAGGGCGGCGACCCGCGCGATGAGCCGCGACAGGTCCTCGTCCGGCGTCGCGGCGGCGAGCGCGGCCAGGCTCGACTCGAGCGCGTCGAGGGCCTCGACGGCGCCGAAGTGGCGGTCGGAGACGAGCTCTTCGGTGAGGGCCAGGCTGGCTTCTAGGAAGGCCTCACGCAGGGCCGCGGGCTCGGTGGGCATGGGCTCCACTTCGGCCTCGGGTTCGACCATAGGCTGCATGCCCTCGTGTTGAGAGTGGTCCATGGCTTCCGGCGCTGCCGGCCGGGCTTCTTGGGGCATCGTCACCGTCGCCGTGACCTCGCCGCAGCGCTGCATGGCCGAGCCGAAGTAGGGGTTCCAGACCTCGGGCTCGCCGCTGAGCCAGTCGGCGCCGCGGTCGTCGAAGGCCATCGGGCAGTGCACTCGAAAGACCGGCGTCGCGAAGGCCGCGCCGAAGCTCGTGGCGAGCTGGTCGATCGACTCGCTCACGGGCTCGAAGCGCTCGCGCCAAGCGGGCAGGTCCGGGGACATGGCCAGGTGCTCGAGGCGGGCGTCGAGGGCCAAGTAGAGGTCGGCGAAAGCGCCAGCCGCGCCGTCCTCGGACAGGGCGGCCGCTGCGGCATGCAGGTCCGCGAGGGCGCTCGTTGCCTGGGCAGCCGCGGGCTTCAGGCCAGCGGCTTCGTCCAGGGCGAGGCGCCAGGAGAGGTCCAGATAGGCCGCCCACAGGTCACCGACCGCTGCGTCGAAGTCGGCACCGGGCGAGGCGAAGCTCGGGGAGTCCACGGGCTCGGGCTCGTCATCCCAGGTGCCCGAAGACATCCAGCTGACCGAGCCGGTCAGCTCGAGCTCGGAG
>JARGPD010000256.1 GCA_029212845.1 Planctomycetota bacterium | reverse complement strand
GCCGACGAAGACGCGCCGTTTTGATGCGGTACCGTTGGCGCGTTCCCCAGGAGTGCGCGCTGCCCTGCCGTCACGCAGTGGTGGCAGGGCAGGGTCTCTACGGGTGGCGCGGGGTGGCGCGGGGTGGACCTTCCCCGTGGTCGGATCGCCTGGGTCCCCGAGGCATCCCGGACACTCCCGGTCACTTCCCCTGACTCGCCCCCTCCGAGTCGCTACAATCCGCGCCCATGGTGGACCTCCCCCTGCTCGAGAACTGGAACGACTTCCAGGGACTCTCCGTGGCGGTGGTGGGCGACCTCGTCGCCGATCGCTACGTCTATGCCCGCCCGACGCGTCCCTCGCGAGAGGCGCCGGTGGTGGTGCTGCGTGAGGAGGGCGAGGAGATCCTGCCGGGTGGCGCTGCCAACACCGCGCGCAACGCCCGCAGCCTCGGGGCGGTGACGCACCTCATCGGTGCCGTCGGGCGCGATGACGCTGGCCGCGCCCTGCTCGAGCGCCTCAGCCGGGACGGCGTCGGCCTAGCCGGGGTCGGTGTCATCGACAAGTGGAGCACCCCGATCAAGACGCGCGTGCTCGCGGGCGAGCACGACCGGACGATGCAGCAGGTCCTGCGCATGGACCGCGAGCCCGACGGGCCGCCCGAGGCGACCGAGCTCGAGCGCATCTCCGACCACCTCCTGGGGCTGGCCGGCGAGGTCGACGCCGTGATCCTCTCGGACTACGGCTACGGCGCCTGCAGCAAGGCCCTCTCGGGGGCCGTCGAGCGCTTTCGCAAGGTCAGCTCGGCGCCGATCGTGCTCGACCCTCGGCATCAGTTCTCCCGCTACCGCGGTGTGGCCGCGATGACCCCCAACCGCGAGGACCTCGCGCGCGCCGTCGGCCAGCCGGCCGAGCTGCTCGAGGATCCCGAGCTCCTGCGCCGCGCCGCGCACCTCGTGCTCGGCCAGGTCGCCCCCGACCTGCTCCTGGTCACCCTGGGCAAGGGCGGCATGGCGCTCTTCGGCGAGGGCCTCCCGGCCGAGGGCCTGGCCCTGCCGGTGTTCGGCTCCCAGGCCGTGGTCGACGTGACCGGCGCCGGGGACACGGCCGCCGCCACCTTCGCCCTCGGGCTCGCCGCGGGCTACGGCGGTCCGGCCGCGATGGTCCTGGCCAATGCGGCCGCCGGGGTGGTCGTGATGAAGCTCGGGGCCGAGGTCTGCTCCCCGGCCGAGCTTCGCGCCGCCATCGCCAGCCTGCCGGCCGATGTGGTCGCGCACTTGCACAGGGCGATCCCCGCTCGCCCGACGCCGCTGGGCGTGGGGAGACTCGGTCTTGGCTAGCGGCCCGGACCTCCCCGGCTCTCCACTGTTCCAGCGCGAAGCCTTGGCCCTGCTCCTTGCTGAGCGGCGCGCGAAGGGCACCCTCGGCCGAGTGGTGCTGGCCAACGGCTGCTTCGACCTGCTGCATGTCGGGCACCTGCGTTACCTCGCCGGGGCCAAGGCCCACGGCGACGTGCTGGTCGTCGCCTTGAACACCGACGCGTCCGTGCGCCGGCTCAAGGGCACGGGCCGGCCCCTGGTGCCGCTCGCCGAGCGCGCCGAGCTGGTGGCCGCCCTCGAGCCGGTCGACTTCGTGACGAGCTTCGACGAGGCGACCCTCGAGGCCAGCCTGCGCTGCCTCGTGCCCGACGTGCACGCCAAGGGGACCGACTACACCGCCGAGGATGTGCCCGAGGCGCCCGTCGACCGCGAGCTCGGCATCGAGATCGCGATCTGCGGCGACCCCAAGGACCACGACTCGACGACCTTGATCCAGCGCTCCGCCGAGCTGAGGAGCGAGGCATGAGCGACCTGGACCTGCCGCCCGACGTCGTGCCCGATAAGCGGCCCTTCCTCGAGCCCGAGACGGACCTCACCGGGCGCGGCATGATGCTGTTCTTCACCGGGCTCGCGATCGCCTTTGTTGGCGCCATGTGCGGCATCGGGGGGGGGCTCTTCGCCGTGCCGCTCTTGCACTTCGGCTTCAGGATGCACCTGCGCCGTGCCGTGGCCACCTCCCTGTGCCTGGTCTTCGCGACCGCCTCGGCCGCGACGATCGCCGAGGTGCTCTCGGGCGAGAGCGAGATCCACTGGGGCAAGGTCGGCTTCATGACCATCGGCGTGCTGCTGGGGGCCCAGGCTGGGTTCCCGATCTCCAAGCGCTTCGACACCCGCCAGCTGCGCGGCGTCTTCTCGGTGGTGATCTTCGTGGCTGCCCTGCGGATCCTCTTCGCCGGCAGCGACGGCCCGATGGTGGCGGCGCCGCCCGGCTGGTGGCCCAACCTGTACGCGGGCCTCGCGGGCTTCGCCGCGGGCTTCGTCTCGCCGATCCTGGGCATCGGCGGAGGCCTGGTGATGGTGCCCGCGCTGCTCCTGGGACCCAGCGCCCTTGGCTTCGCGGCCGTGCGCGCCTGCAGCATGGCGGCTGCGGCCGTGACCTCCTTGCGCAGCCTCTCGATGTACTGGAAGGAGGGCAGCATCCACCACATCGCGGCCCCCTTCCTGGCAGCCGGCGCCCTCGTCGGCGCGTCCCTAGGCGTCACCATGGTCCACATGCCCGGGGTCATCGACTACGCACGCCAGCTGCTCGGCCTGGTCCTGATCTTCGTCAGCTACCGCTTCGCGACCGCCTGGTGGAAGGGGCGCGAGTAGCCCGCGGCCGCCTCCGGCCTGGGGATCGCCCCGCGCCCGCCTGCTCCCTACGCCCCCGGCAAGTCCTCCGAGCCCAGTCCAGCCCCCCCCGAAGCAGCCCAAGTCCTGCTACGGCCCCGCCACTCGCTCCCAGCAGCGACCGGGTCACCAACAGCAGCACAGGAGCTTCTAGGGCCAGCCGACAGGACCACCTAGCAGGAGCGTCCACCAGGAGCGCCCAGCAGGGAGCGCCCACCAGGAGTGCCCAGCAGGAGTGCCCAGCAGGAG
>JARGPD010000100.1 GCA_029212845.1 Planctomycetota bacterium | reverse complement strand
GGGGGGGGGGGGTGTGTGTGTGCGGGTCGGGTGGGGGGGGGGGGGGCGGTCCGCGCTTGTGGTTCCGTGCCTGGGGGGGGGGGGGGGGGCTCCGGGCCCCCCCCCCCCCCCCCTCGCCTCGTCGCCCCTTTGCCATCGGGCGCAGCATGCCGGGCGGCCTGGACCGGGCCCTCCCTGGGAGGCGCTGGCCAAGAGGGCGCTACCAGGTCCCTGGATCCGCAGCGACTCGCCGGCAGTACGCCGCCGCGCTCGTGCCGTCCGGGTGGCCGAGCTCGGCCGCGTGGTCGAAGGCCCGCGCCGCCGCGGTCCACAGGCCGAGGGTGGCGCGCGCGCCGCTGGGCACGTCGACGAAGGGCAGGTCCGGGTCCGTCGCGGCGGGGCTCCTCCGCCGCCCGCCGGCGGGGCCGGCCCGCCCGCCCGGGGGCGCGCCCGCGGCTGCGCCCCCGCCCCCCACGCCATCGGCGCCGGCCAGCCAGGCCGCTCTCTCCTCGCCGGGCCGCCCGCTCTCGGCCGAAGCCAGGGTCAGCCCCATGTGGTCCGCGAGCGAGCTCCAGGCCGCCTCCGATCGGCTGTCGAGGTCCCGCGCCGACTCCATCAACGCCAAGCTGCGCCCCTCGAGCCCGGCCTCGCGCGCAAGCCGCGCGCGCACCCACTGGACCTGGGCCAGCATCGGCCCGACCGGACCTAGCACCCCGCCGGGCGCACGCGCCTCGCCAGCGACGAGCCCCGCACAGGCGAGCAGCGCCAGCCCCGCCGCAAGCAGTCCCCGGTGCGTCGCGCTCATCGCTTCTGCCTCCGAAGGGTCAGCCACGCGAGCCCGAGTCCAGCTAGCAGCCCGAGCCCCGCGCCGGCCCACTCTGCCGCGCTGCTCGCGCCCGCCACCCAGCCCTCGCCCGTCGTCTCCAGGGCCCGCGCCCAAGCGCCCGTGCCCACGACCCCACGCAGGGCCCCGAGCAGATCCGCGTCCAGCCCCGCCAGCCCGACCGCCAACACCAAGGGCGCGGCGATCGAGGCTCGCAGGTGGGTGCCCAGGCCCAGCCCGAGCCCCAGGGCGCCGAGGCCCAGGAGCCACAGGCGCAGGGTCAAGGTGAGCGACGCCAAGCGCCTCTGGGGCACGGGCTCGAA
Organism: Planctomycetota bacterium; assembly: GCA_029212845.1. Lineage (GTDB taxonomy): Bacteria > Planctomycetota > UBA1135 > UBA1135 > JARGPD01. The sequence continues at coordinate 16,977 of JARGPD010000100.1, read as the reverse complement.
GGCGAAGGCCTCGGCCAGATTGAGCCGCAGGGGCGCGCCGGTGTAGCCGAGGCGCACCTCGACCGGGCCCGCGCCGGCCGGCAGCGGGGCAGCGACGCGCCGGGTGCCAGCGAGGGCCCGGCGGGTGGTCGTGGCAGCCCCGGTGTCCCGGCGCGTGAGCTCGACGGTCAGCTCGCTGGACGGCCCGGCGCCACCGAGCACGCGCGCCAGGAAGGTCAGGCCCCCGTGGGCGGGCAGGCGCCCCGCCGGGTCCTCGAGCAGCCAGGCGGTGGTCGGAGAGCCCGGCGCGAGCAGCACCAGCTCGGGCCCCGCGAGGGGGCCGGCCTGGCGCAGGGCGGGCTCGGACGGTTCGCCGGCGCTGGTGCCCGCCGCCCAGTCCGCCGCGCGTCGCTCGACCCCGAGCTGGGCGCCGACGCCGAGGCCGAGCACCGCCAGGGTCCAGGCCGCGGCCAGGCCCGCTAGGAAGCGCGTGAGGGGACCGAGCGGGGCGGTCGGGCGCGGCGCCAGCCAGGTGCGGTCACGCTGGCCAAGGTCGCGCCCCGCGAGGCACGCGCGCACCACGATCAGCATCAGCAGCAGCCCGCCGAGGCTGCCGAAGAGTGCGACCCGCGCGGCGTCGGCCGGGTCCTGGGCGCCCGTGGAGCTGAGCCTCGGCCAGAAGGCCAGGCCGACGGCGAGCAGCGGGGCGACCCACAGCGGCAGGCCGCGGATCAGGCCGTAGCGGAGCACGTCGCCAGCTCGCGGTAGAGGCCCAGCATTCCGCCGGCGAGCGAGCGCAGCTCGGCCTCGCTGCCTTCCCAGGCGACGCGGCCGCCGAACAGCACGAGCGCGCGCTCGCAGGCCAGGTCGGTGACGTGGCTGGCGAAAAGCATGGTGGCGCCGCGCTCGTGGGCCTCGCGGCTGAGCTCATCGAGCACGACGCAGCCCTCGGCGTCGAGCCCGTCGGCGGGCTCGTCCAGGAGCAAGAGGTCGGGCTGGCCGAGGAAGGCCTGGGCCAGGTGGAAGCGGCGGCGCATGCCCTTGGAGTAGACGCCGAGCCGCCGGCCCGCATCGGCGGCCAGGCCGACCCGCGCGAGTCCCTCGGCGGCGGCGCGCTTGGCCTCGCTGGTAGGGAGGCCGGCCAGACGCCCGGCGAGGGCCAGGGCCTCGCCCCCGCGCAGCTCGTCGGGGTAGGGGCAGGTGTCCGCGGCGTAGCCGATGCGCCGGCGGGCGGCGAGGGCCGTGATCGGCTGGCCGAAGACCAGCACCTCGCCCGAGTCCGCGGACTCGATCCCAGCCAGGATGCGCAGCAGGCTGCTCTTGCCCGAGCCGTTGGGCCCCGCGATCAGGACGCGCTCGCCGGCGCGCAGCTCGAGCTCGAGCCCGCCTAGGACCGAGCGCCGCCCGAGGCCCAGGAACCCGGTCCGGTAGGAGCGCGCGAGGGCGCGCACGGTGAGCGGTGCGGCGGTCATGGGTAGAGTCTCACCCGCCCCGGGTCGTGAGGCAAGCTTGGCCGCGGGGCTTGTCCCCGGCCGCCGGGCGGCTATCCTCGGGCGCGATGGTTCAGCTCTTCGTCATTGGCGGGCACGACGTCGGCCGCTCGGCCGAGCTCGAGCATGGTGCCTGGGTGGGTCGCGCCGAGGGCTGCGGCCTGCGGCTCGGCGACCGCTCGATCAGCCGCCGCCACGCTCGCGTCGAGCAGCGCGGGGACGACTGGTTCCTGGTGGACCAGGGCTCGACCAACGGCCTGCACCTCGCGGACGAGCGCGTCGACGAGGTGCGCCTGGTCGACCACGGCGAGTTCTACGCGGGCGAGGTGCACCTGCGGGCGCGCTTCGAGACGGCCGAGCCAGAGCCCGTCGCAGCCCCCGCGCCGAAGGCAGCCCGGCCGAGCGAGCCGGCGATCGCGTTCACCTCGGGCGGTGGCGTCACCGCCGAGGAGCAGCCGGTCGAGGAGCTCGAGCTCGAGTGGGACGACGAGGAGCCGGGCGACGCGGGTGGTGGTCCGTCCGCCGCTCCGGCGCCCCAGTCGCCTGCCCGCACCGGGGTCCGCGACCTGCAGCGCGACGAGCTGCTCGCCAGCCTGGGCACCAAGAAGTCCTCGAGCCTGATGTCGGCCGACCTCTCCCAGCTGCCGCCTTGGGCCAAGGCCCTCGCGGCGCTCTTCCTACTGCTGTTCCTCGGGCTCCTGGCCTGGGGCGTCTCGACGCTGGTCGTCGCCGTGCGCTGAGCGCCGGCGCTGGTCCCTAGCGCGGGGTGGGGACCGCCGTGGTGTTGACCCCGGGGATCAGGGCGGTGTTCTCGTGGCCGCCGAGGTCGGACAGGACCGCGTAGTGGGGGAAGCTGGCTACGCTGGCGCTCGCGGCGTCGCCTTCGTAGCACAGGCTGGCGGCGCGCAGGTCGAACAGGTCGAGCAGCGGCTCGCTCGAGCCATACACACGCGAGCCGCTCGAGCCCGGCGCGGGCTTCCAAGTCAGCTCGGTCGCCCCAGCCGTGCCCCCGGCCTTGGCGGTGAGGGCCGTGGCCTGGCGCGCCTGCACGGCCGCTCGCGCGGCAGCGGCCAGCCCCAGGGCAGCGTCGATCGAGCGCTTGCTGCCCGCGGGCACGTCGACGATCATCACCGCCGTCAAGCCGCGGCGCCTGTCGAGCCAGACGTAGCTCCCCCAGGCGCCGGCGCCGACGACCTCTTCGACATGCCCGCTGCCCGGGTTCTGGGCCAGTACCCAGGTGCCGAAGCCATAGTCGGGCGGCGTGCCGTAGGGGTAGCTCGGGTGGCTCTTCGGGAAGGGCGTGAAGTGCACGGGCAGGCCGGATGTGTGGTTGGTGAAGAGCCGCTCGACCGAGGCCTCGCTCAGCACTCGCTCGGCGCCGACCACGCCGCCCGCTAGGACCATGTCCGCATAGGCGAGCACCTCCTCGGCGGTCGAGCGCAGGCCGCCGGCCACCGCCGGGTTCGGGTCGAACTGCAGGTAGTCGGTCGTCGTCATGCCACAGGGGGCCAGCACCCGCTCGCGGGCCAGGTCCCCCCAGGCCAGGCCGCTGCGCTTCTCGGCGATCAGCGCGGTCGCTTGCATGCCCTTGCCGTCGTAGCCGAGGTGGCTGCCGGGTCGGAAGTCGAGCGTGCCCTTGGAGCCGATCATGGCCACCGAGGCGCCCAGGCCGAAGAAGGCGAGGTGCTCGTAGGCCTGCGGCGCGGTGATGCCGTGGCGCATGGCCCAGCAGTCGAGCACCGTGGGCTCGCCCACGTCCTTGCCGCGGAAGAGCAGCGGCAGTCCCTGGCCGAGGGTCGTGTCGAGCTCGAGCTCGCCCGCGTCGACCATGGACAGGATCACCCCGGCCGAGATCGTCTTGGTGAGCGACGCCATGCGCACCTGGGTGTCGAAGTCGATCGCACCGGCCTGGAAGCGGAAGACCTCGTGACCATCCTGGTGGACGAGCACGGCCACGTCGCCCTGGAGCTGCTTGAGCTCGCCCTGGAGCAGGCGCTCGGCAGCGGTGAAGTCAAAGGGCCCCTGGGGGGCGCTTGTGGTGAGCAGCAGAGTCGCGAGGTGCAGCAGCATGGTCGTCCTTGGGGTGAGCGGGTGTCCCTGAGCAGACGGCTCACCAAGGCGTTCCGTGAAAAGCAGCCAGTGGAATTGGAGGGAGGGCGGGGGGGCCCCCGGACGCCCCCCCCCCCCCCCCGCCGGCGGGCCCCGGGGGGGGCCCCCCCCCGGGGCCCCACACCCCCCGCACCCCCGGTGTGTCCAGAAAACCTCCGATTTTTTTTTGGGGGGGGGGGGGGGGGCCCCCCCCCCCCCCCCCCCCTCCCTCGGAGCTGGCTGACCGGGGGCGAGCCCCGGCCCTTGGCTCAGCTACCCATCGTCTCGATCAGAGCGTTGGTCATCTGGCCGAAGCTCAGCGGACCGGAGCTCAGGTCGATCACGATGCCCTGCAGGATGAACTCCAGGCCACAGCGGGCGGAGTCGTTCGGGACCAGCAGCGAGCCCTGGGCCGTGCCGTTCGCGTCCGTCGACAGGATGTAGTAGCTCCACAGGCTCCAGTCGATGTAGACGTCGCAGCCTTCGATCTGGAGCGGGTTCTGGACAGCACCGTTGCCGGAACGGTAGATGATCACCGGCGCGTTCGGCGAGCCGCCGGACACGGTCACGGTGATCAGCTTGCCCATGCGCGGGGGCGTGCTGGTCAGGGTGGCACCACAAGCAACACCCAGGGTCTGGGTGGTGGCCTGGATGTCACAGGGGTCGGGCTTGAGGCGCACGATGAACATGTCGCCCGAGCCGAAGTTGTAGAGCGTGTCGTAGGCCCCGGCGGTCACCGGGAAGCCCGAGCGGGTGCGGCCGCCGGCCACGATGGCGCCGGTCGCGAAGTCCTGGGCGATGGACTCGCCCTCGGCGATGTCGCCCGCGCCCACGTAGCTCGAGAACTCGAGGAACAGGCCATCGCGCTCGACCTGGGCCAGGAAGACGTCGGACCAGCCGACCTTGCTGGCGACGATCGGCGCACCGGCCATCGGCAGGTCGTCGGACTCGGTCGTGCCGGTGATGAACGCCACACCGAGGAAGTCGATGTCGAAGGCGCGGATCTCGTCGAAGCGGTTGCCGCCGTAGAAGCTGCTGTAGACCAGGCTGGCGCCACCGGGCTCGAGCGCGGCGATGAAGCCGTCGCGGTTGCCGCCGTAGACCGGCTGGAAGGAGCCCGGCGTGGTCGGGAAGTCGGCCGAGTCGGTGTAGCCGACGACGTAGGTGCGGCCGTTGCCGTCCGCCTCGACGTCCTTGGCGACGTCGATGCCGGTGCCCGGCAGCAGCGTGCTGAAGAGGACGCTCGAGCCGTCCGCGGTGATGCGTGCGGCCCAGGCGTCACCCGCACCGCCGTAGGTGCCGCTGAAGGCACCGACGGTGGTCGGGAAGTCGCTGGAGAGGGTGCTGCCGCAGACCACGACCTCGTCGGTCACGTCGTCGAAGTCACAGCCGATGGCCCAGTCGTGGTCGCTGCCGCCGAGGAAGCTCGACCACAGGACGGCGCTGCCGTCGGCCGCGATCTTGGTCACGAAGGCTTCCTTGTGGCTGCCCTTCACGGTCTGGAAGGCGCCAGCGGTGGCGAAGCCGACCGACTGCGTCTCGCCGACCACGAGCACCTCGTCGAGGTTGTTCGTGTCGACGGCGAGGGCGCCGTCGGTGTCGCGGTCACCCCAGTAGGTGGACCAGTCGAGGGCGTCGCCGTTCGGGCCGAGTCGCAGGACGAAGGCGTCCGCACCAGCACCCTTCCAGGGCTGGAAGGTGCCCGCGGTGACGGGGAAGTCGTCGCTCGAGGTGCGACCGACGATGACCAGCGAGCGCTCGACGAGCGAGGAGGTCGTCTGGTCCAGCTGGCCGCCCGCGAGGGCAAGGCCTTCGGGATGGTCCTGGTCAGCGCCACCGAAGTAGGTGCACCAGAGCAGGGTCGAGCCGTCGGGGCTCAGCTTGAAAGCCACGCCCTCGTCCCGGGTGTTGTCGGTCACGTCGAACGCGCCGGGGGTGGTCGGGATGTCGGAGCTGAAGGTCATGCCCACGCCGTAGACGAAGAGGTCCTCGTCCATGGCGATGCCCTGGACGCGCTCGCAGGAGCTGCCGCCCAGGTAAGTGGCCCACACGATCTGCGGGTCGATGACCGTCGCGAGGGCGTCGTCGAGCGAGCCGATCTCGAAGCCGATGCTGCCATCGGACTTCTTGACGAAGCGGCTCTCGACGCCGATGTGCTGGCCGTCCTCGGCGATCTGCCAGGAGACCGGCGCGGCCTGACGCAGCTGGCCGGCGGCGGTGGAGACCACCAGGTCGCCGCTGGCGTCGAGGTCGACCGAGTCGGCGCCATTGAAGGACAGGGCGATCTGTTCGGCGCCGATGCCGGGCTCGAGCAGGAAGTCGTACTCGAAGGCACCGCGCTCGTTGTGGACCGCGAGGTTGACGCCCTCGTACAGGCGCTGGTACTCGAGGCCGGCGAACATCGGCACGTCGGTGACCCAAGCGCCGGCGTCCTTGCCGAAGAGGTAGTTCGAGCGCGCGCCGAGGGGGCTGGTCGCGACGATGTCGCGGGCGCCCTCGGTGCCCTCGAAGTTCATGAACAGGTTGGCCCCGGCGCCCTCGTCGAAGAGGCGGAAGACCATCGAGTCCTTGGTGAAGAAGGCCTGCATGGTCCCGCCGACGGCGGCGAACAGGGCATCGTCCGCAAGCTGACCTTGGTTCTTGGTGAACGCAAGCGGAACGGTGGGCAGGTCTTCCTGGGCGGAGTCAGCCTGGGGCGCTTCGGGCGCGCTCTGGGGCTGGGGCATGGGGGTCTGCATCGCTGCGATGGGCAGACCGACGGCGGCTGCCGTCATGAGCCAGTACTTCATAGGAATGAGAGCTTGGAGAGAGGGGACTACTTAGGACGGTCACGAGCACTGGCCGGCGGGCTCGTTGGGAAGATGGGGGAAGCGTCCTATTTGATTCTGACCCAGAAAACGCATTCCGGCATGACGGAGCGCCTTCATTAACGGATCTTCACCTAAAGAAGATTCGCTCCGTTGAGGCGCGTGGGACCCGAGGCGGGCCCAAGGCAGCGAACCAAGTTCAGCCGCCCCAGGCGGTCAAGAGGGCCTCGGCACTCGCATCCCAGCGGAAGCCCTCGGCAAACGCCTTGGCGACCAAAAGGTCCCCGGGAGAGCTCGAGAGCGACTTTCTTACAGCCGCGGCGCAGCCAGGAGCGTCCTCCGGATCGAAGCTGGGGGTGCCCGGGGCAGACACTTCGACCAGGGCGCCAGCCCGGGCGACGGCCAGGGGCAGACTCGCCCGTTGGGCCTCTAGCGCGGGGATCCCAAAACCTTCGATCTTCGAGGGAATCACCAGGCAGCCGGCCGAGGCGAGCAGCCCGGGCAGCTCCTTCTCGGCCACTGGCCCCGTGATCGCGACCCTCCCGGCGACGCCCAGGGCCCGGGCTCGGGCCGCCAGCCGCAGGTCCTCGCTGCCCTTCGCGCGGCCCGCCAGCAAGAGCGGCGGCAGGTCCGGGGCGAGGGCCATGGCCTCGAGCAGCAGCTCTAGGTTCTTGCGCCGCTCCAGGTGCCCGAGGTGCACGATCGGGGGCCGCGGGTCGCGCTCGCCGCCCGCGCCTGGAGGCGTCCGTGTGTCCAGCCGCTCGCAGCCCATCGGCCCGGGCGCCCGCTCGAGCACGGGCAGGTGGTCGGCCCCGTGGCGCACCACGTGGAGCTTGCCCTCGACCACGGGGAAGCGCGCGACGAGCTCTGCGCCCATGGTCTCGCTGACGGTCAGGACCCGCGCCGCCCGGCGGAAGGCGCGTGGCAGGATCTGGGCGGCCAGTCGGCGCCGCCACCAGGGGCCTCCGCCGGGCTCGAGGTCGCGCAGGTCGTGGATCAGGAAGGCGAGTGGCGTGTCGAAGGCGGGCACGGGCAGGTGCCCCGTGTGGACCAGATCGTAGGGCCGACCCGCCGCCTGGGCGGCCTGGAGGGCGGCGCGCAGGGCGCGCGGCTCGGACAGGGCGCGGGTCAGGGGTCCGCCTGGCGGCACGGCGGTGGGGATGCGCCCGACGCTGCCGGGCAGGCGCTGCTCGAGGCGTGGATCCAGGCCGTCCCTACTTATTAATAGATCCAGCGACCCTCCGCGGCCATCGAGCAGGCGCGCGACCCGGGGCAGGAGCTCGAGCGCTTGGCGCAGGACCCCGCCCATGGGCTGGCTCAGGGCGATCGCCGAGACGAGCACGCGGGGGGCCCGTGGGCTCACAGGAGGCTCTCCAGGTGGGCCTGGAGTCCTTCGGCGGTGGCCTTCCAGGTGCGGGCGGCGGCGGCGCTGCGTCGGCGGGCGCGCTGCTCCGCCTCGGGCCCCGTCCCGTGGCGCTCGAGCACCCCGGCGAGGGCCGCGCCGATGCCGGCTAGGTCGCCGCTGTGCACCTGCAGGGCGAAGTCCCCGGCCACCTCGGCCTGGGCCGTGGCCGGCGGCACCAGCACCGGGGCCCCGGCCGCGAGACCCTCGAGGGCGCCGAACCCGAAGCCCTCGGAGTCCGAGAGCACGCACACGGCATGGCAGCTGCGGTAGAGCGCGGCCATCTCGACATCCTCGACCGGGCCGAGGTAGCGAAGGGCGTGCTCGAGGCCGAGGGTCCTGGCGACGCGCAGGTCGTCGGTGATCTGGCCGGTCGCGCGGCCCGTGACGACCAGGTCCAGGTCCTGCTTGCCGAGCCCGGCCAACCCCTGGAGCACGGCGTCGACGCGCTTCTTCGGGCGCGTCCCGCCCGGCACCAGCACGAAGGGCCGCCCGGGCTCGAGCCCGAGCCGAGCCAGGATCTCGGCGTCGGCAAGCAGCGGGTCCTCGTCCAGGGTGAAGGGCTCCCCGACGCCCCAGGGCAGCACCGCCGCGCGCCGGGCGGCGGCCGGGGCGAAGTCCTCGAGGTCCATCAGCACGCGCACGCTCGGGACCAGCACGAGGGCAGCTCGTCGGCGACCGTGGCGGGCCCACAGGCGGTGGCCGAGGCCCGCGTTCTCCTGCACCCCGTGGCGCCAGGGCAGCTCATGCAGGGTCTGGATGCGCAGGCCGCGGCCACGCAGGGGGAAGGCCGAGGTGAAGGAGAGGATGCCGTCCAGCCCCAGGTCACGCTCGAGGCGCGGCAGCTCGCGGTGGCGCCAGCGGCGCTCGGGCTCGTCGGCGGCGGGGACCAGGGGCACATGGCCGGCGGCGGCCAGGCGCGGCAGGAGGCTGGTGACGACCCGCCTGACGCCGGGTGGGTAGTCGAAGACCGTGGCCGCGCCGTCGAGGCCGAGGCGGATGCGGGGGGCTCGTGGCTGGTTCTCGTTGCTGGGCATCTTCTCGCGGGGTCCGACTCAGGGAGGCGGGTCACGCCGTAGGATGGCGCGTCGACCATGACACGACCAGAACCAAGCACGAAGGCCGACGCCGGCGCTTCGACGTACCGGCCCCGCGTGCTCTTCCTCTGCACCGGCAATGCCTGCCGCAGCCAGCTGGCCGAGGGCTGGCTGCGCCACCTCGCAGGCGACCGCTTCGAGGCCCTCTCGGCCGGCACCGAGCCCCACGGCCTGAACCCGCGGGCGGTGGCGACCATGGCCGAGCTGGGCATCGACATCGCGGGCCACCGCTCCGAGCACCTCTCGCTGCACCTGCCACCCGCCGCCGCCACCCCGGACCTGGTGATCGCGGTCTGCGACCAGGCAGCCCAGAACTGCCCCACGGTGCCCGGCGCCGTGGTCCTGCGCTGGCCCTTCCCCGACCCCGCCCCCGGCGGCGTCGACGTCGGCGCGGACGAGGCCACCACCCAGGCCGCCTTCGCCGCCGTGCGCGATGCGATCCGCGCCCGCATCGCAGCTTGGCTGGCCGCCGGCGCGCCGCTCGACGGCAGCGACCCGACCGCGACCGATCGCGGCCCATGCGCGTAGGCTTCCTGATCGACCGCTGGCAGCCCTCTCGCGGGGGCGCAGAGGCCTGCCTCGGTGGCCTCGCCGGCTACCTCGAGGAGCACGGCCATCGGGTCGAGGCGATCGCCCACGCGGGCCCGCGCGAGGGCGAGGTGGCCCCCGGCCGCCTGCACCTGGTCCCACGCCCGGGCGGCCTACGCCGGCTCTTGCCGCGCGGCCGCCGCGAGGCCATGGCGGGCCGCGAGCTGGTCGAGTACGCGCGCCATCTCGGCTGCGACGTGACCCTCGGCATCCGCCACCTGCCCGAGGTCGACCTCTACTGGCCCCACGCCGGCGCGCACCTCGCCGGCCTGCGCGGGCGCATGGCCGCCAAGGCCAGCGCGGTCGGCCCGATCGTGCGCGAGGCCGTGCCCGAGCGGGTCGTTCCGCGCGGCCGCCACATGCACTTCGCCGCCTTCGAGCGCCGCCTGTGCGAGCAGGGCACCGCGCGCCGCATCGTCTGCGTCAGCGACATGGTGCGCGACGAGCTGGCCGCGGCCTACCCGACCTGCGCGGACCGCCTGGTCGTGATCCCCAACGGCGTCGACCGCCTGCGCTTCCGGCCCTGGCGCAGCGACCGTCGCAGCGCCGCCAAGCGCCTCGGCCCGGCCTTCGAGAAGGAGGGCGGCCCGCTGCTGGCCTTCGTCGCCCGCGAGCCGATCCTCAAGGGCCTACCCGCGCTCGTGCGCGCCCTAGCTGGCCTGCTCGACCGCCCGTGGCGCCTGGTCGTCGCCGGCCCGCGCCGCTACGCCGACGTCGAGCGCTACCTCTTGCCCTTCGGCGAGCCCGAGGTGATCGAGGCCGGCCCGGACGCCTCGGGCGCCCCGCGCGAGCCCGTGCGCTCCGCCGCCCGCTGGGTCTACCTGCCCGACGTGGACACGGCGCACCTGTACCAGGCCGCGACCTTGACCCTGCAGCCGACCTGGCGCGACGCCTGCTCCTTGGTGACCCTCGAGAGCCTGGCCTGCGGCCGCCGCGTGGTGACCACCATGGCCAATGGCGCGGCGCGAGGTGTGCTCGACGGCGGCATCGCCCCGAGCCCGCGGGTCCCGACGGTCAGCGATGCGGGCACGGTGCTGTTCGACGCCGCCGACGAGCCCAAGCTGGCCCACGCGATCGCCGACGAGCTCGACCGCGACCCCAATGGATCACAGGGCGACGACATCGAGTTCGCCGAGTGGCTCAGCGACCGCTTCGCCGACTTCGACAGCGACGACACCCACGCCGCGCTGATGGCCGAGCTGCTCGCCCTCGCCGAGCGCAAGCGCGTGCTGGGTGCCGAGTAGGCACTGGGCACGCGGTTTCCGGAGTGGAGCTCCAAGTCTCGAAGGGTCGGGGGTAGGGTCGAGTGCTCGCCGCCACTTCGGTCCTACTGCTTCGTGAGAGGAGCTTGCCATGAACCTTCGCCCCCACGCGCTGCTCGCCCTTTTGACCTTGATCCTCGCCGTGCCGCTGGGTGGGGCGCGCGGTCAGGACGACCACGTGACCTGCACCCAGACCTCGGAGCGGGTGCTCGCCCCCTTCCTGGCCAACCTTCAGAAGGCGGAGGACGCGCGCGTGACCTACGCCGAGAAGAACGAGCAGCGCCGGCAGGATCTCGTCGAACACATCGTGCGGCTCGAGTGGTCGAAGGTCGTGCTCGACAAGCTCGAGAAGTCGACCACCGACTGGCTCGAGCAGCAGCGCGAGTGGGCCCGTGAGGCGATCGCAGAGATCCGGCGGCGGGACCTGGCCGAGATCACGCGCTTGCGGACCCTGGCCGTGGAGTCGCGCAGCTACGACCGCGACGCGGAGGCCGACGGCTACGACAAGGCCGCCGACGAGCTCAGCGCCGCCCTGGCCGCGGGCACGCGCTCGCTCCACAAGGGCGAGCTCGGCTTCACGAGCACGACCACGGGCTGGCAGGAGTACCTGGCCGAGCGCACCGCCCTCTTGGCCAAGACCCGCGCTGAGTTCGCGGCGGGAACGGTCTCGGCGCACAACCCCAAGCTGGGCTACAGCCCGACCTGGGAGCAGGTGCTGGAGGCGATCGAAGTGAAGCTCCAGGAGATCGCCGAGACCGAGTCGCGCCTGCCCAGCTATCACCTGCCTTCGATCGGCTACTCCCTGGCGGGCAAGGGGCTCGACGAGCTGCTTGCCAAGCGCCGCGCCGAGCTCGCCGACGCGCGCGCTCGCATCCAGGCGGGGAGCTTCCAGCTGCACGTGCCGACCCTCGGCTACACCCTCGACCGCAACGCGGTCCAGGGCCTGGTCGCCGAGGCCAAGAAGGGCCTGCGTGACCGCAAGCTGGAGTGGGGGGCGCGCACCTACCGCACCCACAACCCACGCCTCAGCTACACGCTCACCAACGGCGACATCGACGAGCTGATCGCAGAGAAGCAGCAGCAGCTCGCCGACTTCCAGGCCGCCGGCGACGACGCCAAGGTGCACGTGCCCGAGCACGGTGGCACGATCAGCGGCACCTACTGCAAGCAGCAGCGCCAGGTGGCCGTCGAGGCCGAGGACGCCAAGGGTGTGGCCTACTGGGGCAGCCGCTACGCGCACTGGCAGAAGGCCTGCGCCGCTTGGGTCACGGTCCGCCAAGCCGAGCTCGTCAAGCTCGACGAGCACCTCGTGGAGCACGAGCGGCTCTTCGAGGCCGACCTCGAGGCGCGCCAGAAGCACCTCGACACGACCCTGACCTGGGCCCTCGGGGAGACGCCCTGCGGTGGCAGCGCTTCGGTCGATGGTGACCCGAACCGGGACCTGGTCGTCCAGCACCTCGCCCAGCTGCGGGCGATGTCCGAGACCGAGGAGGAGGCCCGCCGGCGCACCGACGACTACGGCGACAAGGTCCATGTGGAAGAGGAAGGCACCGTGCACGGCGACGTGCAGGATGCCTGGGCCCACGCCCTGCGCGACACGGGCATGACCCGACCAGCGACGCCCGAGTCGGGCCTCGCTGACCTGAAGCGGGCCAAGGACCTGGCCGACTGGCTGGGCGGCTTCGCCGAGCTGGCCGAGCTGGCCGGCGCGAGCAAGCGCATCCAAGACTTCATCCATGCGGTCGAGGCCTTGGACCCGAGCGCCGCTGACTTCTTCGCCCAGCGCCGGGCCCTGCGCGACGCGCACTTCCTGGGCCTCGAGCAGATGATCGAGAAGGGGCTCTTGTCCGAAGGCAAGATCAACGAGCTCTTGAAGGCGCTCCAGGGCATGGGCTCGGGCTCGCTGCAAGTCGGTCTGGCGAAGAAGCGCTTGCGCGAGCTGCGCGGCTTCGCGAACAACCTGCGCGCGTACTCGCTACCTAGCATCCGCGCCGCGCTCGCTGCGGGCGAGGGCTTCAGCGACGCGGTCAAGGCGCGCTACCGTGCGGCGGCTTCCCAGTCCCTGCGGCAGCTGGCAGCGGGCTGGTCGGTCGAGGGCCGCACGCTCTCGGCCTCGGCCCGCGCGGGCTGGAAGCAGATGTCCAAGCTCGACAAGGGCCTGGTGTTCCTCTCCCTGGGCGCATCCATCGCCGACGTGGTCGAGAAGACCGAGGCCGGCATGGCGGCCTCCGAGGCCGTCGCGCGTGCCTCGGTCGACCTCGCGATCGACCTGGCCATCGGCGGCTTCCCCCTGACGGCTGCGGCCGAGATGGGCACCCAGGTCCTGTTCACGAGCGCGAGCGTGTACACCGGCGACCAGGGCTACTCGGACGCGACCCTGTCGAACACCAGCAAGTGGGTCGCCGGCCAGGTCTTCGACGGCATCGCCGCTGGCGCTGCCGGCCTCGGTCACGGCTGGGTCGTGATGACACGCGCGCTCACGGGCGAGCCCGGCATGCCCGAGATCCTCGCTGGCGTCGACTTCCCCAGGTTGCGCCGCTCGCTCTCCCATGTCGAGGACCGGCTCGACGCGGTCGCACCCGGCGACCCTTCCGAGGCGACCCTCTTGCGCATGCGCCAGACCTTCCGCGAGCTGATCCGCGCGATCCAGCACGGCGGCTGAGGCCGCGCACCATGACGCGCAGCCGCCCGTGCCCCTCGTCGTCGAGGGGCGCGGGCGGCTCGCGAAGTTGGTAGCTGAGGTGAGCGCTACTTCTTCATCAGCACGGACGAGGCCAGGAAGGTCAGGCTGACCTGGTCCTCGGTGATCGCGGCGGCTTCCTCGTGCTTGCCGGCGTCCTCCAGGTAGTGGGCGGCCTCTTCGGCGGGCACGACCTGGATCGCGAAGGTGCCGTCGACGAGCACTTCCTTGCCCTGGCTGTCCATCGGCATGAAGAAGGCGTAGTCCTTGAACTTCACGCGCATGGACTCGCCGCCCTCGTTGAAGGTCATCCAGCAGCCCTTGCTCTGGCACACCTCCTCGATCGTGGCGCGCACGGTGACCGGCTGGCCGTCGAAGGCGGCGGGGTCGGCGGCGACGTCGGCGAAGGTGACGACCGTGCTGACCTTGGCGGCGTCGAAGCTGTCGCCGTAGCCGACCCAGCCGGGGACCGGCGAAGCGATCGGAACGGAGAGGTCACCGGTGGCGGCCTGGACGACCGGCTGGCTGGTGGGCCCGGCGTGGTCCATCGTGGCGTGGTCTTCCTTGGGGCCTTGGCAGGCGACGACGGCGGTGGCGAGGGCGAGGATCGAGAGGCAGCGCATGGTTCGTGGGGATGGTGGTCGGTGGTGCTAGTCGGACCGCGGCATTGTCGTGACCTGGCGGCGGGTTTCGATGGGCTTTCGCGGGTTTTGGTGGGGTGGGAGGTCGGCCCAGGCTGGGGCCGCTCCCGGGCGTGTGTTGTACGAAGGGTGTTGGCGCTTGGACCCGGGTGGCCAGGCGCGGGAGCGGGGTCGGGTGCCGCTCGGGTGCCGCTCGGGTGGTGGAGGGCGCCCGGCAGCCGCGGGTCAGGGGCGTTGGTCCGGCGCGTTGGTCCGGTCGCTGGGGCTACCGCGGGCGCGGCGCCCCGCGCTTGGGCGCCGCCTCAGCCGCGCGCCGCTAGCGCGAGCCAGGCGGCCACGTGGCGCTCGGCCGCGCGCTGCCAGCTGTGCTGGGCGGCCTGCTCGCGACCGAGCCGGCCGTACTCGCGGCAGACCTCGGGCTTGCCGAGCACGGTGCGCAGGCCGTCGGTGATGCTGGCCACGTCGCAGGGGTCGACCGGGACGAAGGCGTCGCCGAGCACCTCGGGCAGGCAGCTCTTGTTCGAGGCCACGACCGGGCGGCCGAAGCTCATCGCCTCGAGCGGTGGCAGGCCAAAGCCCTCGGCGTGGCTGGCGAACAGGAAGGCCTCGCAGGTGGCGAAGAGGCCGCGCAGCTCGGCTTCGCCGGCGCCGCGGATGCGGTGCACGCGATCGCGCGCGGGGCTCGCGGCGAGGGCCGCGTCGAAGCGCTCGCTGCGCCAGCCGTCGGGGCCGACGACGTACCAGTGGAACGGCTGGCCGTCGCGCACGATGGCCTCGAAGGCGGCCAGCATGGCCAGGTGGTTCTTGCGCGGGTCGACGCGCGCAACGGTCAGCACGAAGGGCGGGCGCGTCTGCATGTCCTCGAGCTGCGCGGGGCCGAGGTGCTCGCAGCCGAGTCCGGTGACGGTCACCCGCGAAGGCTCGACGCCGAGTCGTGCGATCAAGTCCTGGCGCACGTACTCGGTCGGCGCGAAGACGTGATCGGACTGCTCGGCGGCGAGCTTGGCCGAGGCGTGCATGCGCTCGGCGGTGCGCGCTTCGACCCAAGGTCCCGTGCCCGCGGCGGCGGCCTCGTCCTCGAGCAGGTAGATGCAGTCGTACAGCGTCGTGGTCTGCAGCGCGCGCTTGACCGGCAGCCGCGCGGGCTGGGTGTGGTGGAAGATCGCCGGGGCGGCGTGGGAGGCGGTCGCGCGGAAGGCGCCGTCGGCACCACGGCGCAGCACGAGGGGCAGCAGCGCGTTCGGGACCCGGCGGCGCGAGAGGCGCGCGCTCGCCGCGAGGTCGAGGGCGCCTTCGCAGCGCACACCGGCGCGGGTCCAGCCGAACAGGTCGACGCCGTCGACGCCGGGCAAGGACCCGCTGCTCACCAGCTCGCCGACCGCGCGCACCAGCTCGCGCGTCGCGCGGCCGATGCCCTCGCCGTTGACGAGGGCCGGTCGGTAGTCGAGGGCGATGCGCATGGGTGTAAGTTCTAGCGTTGGGCGAGCCGGGTTCGCGAGGCTCTCGATCAAGCGCCGAGGCTGCTGCTCAGGGCGTAGACGATCCCGAAGGCTGCGGGTCCCAGCAGCCAGCCGAGGGGGCGCTCGCGCAGGCTCGAGACGCCCGAGGACGCCAGCACCCACAGGGCGCCGGCCGCGACGAGGGTCTCGGTCAACAGCGTGGTCGCCGCTGCGCCCTCGATGCCGAAGCGTGGCACGGCGAGGGCGTTGCCGACCAGGTTGACCGACAGGGCGAAGAGCGTGATCCAGAGGACCGCGCGCGTCCTGCCGACGGCGACGACCGCGGTCAGGTGCAGGCTGCCGACGTAGATCACGGCGATGGCGGCCAAGAGCCAGGCCAGGCTGCCGCCGCCGGCGGCGAATTCCTCGCCGAAGAACAGCACCATGATGCGATCGGCGTGGGGGATCGTGAGGCCGGCTCCGATCAAGGCGGCCAGGGCCAGCGGCTGGCCGAGGCGCGCGAGCCCGGACGCCAGGCGGCCTTCCTTGTGCAGCCGGGCGAACCACGGCAGGGCGGCCAGGCCGGCGTACTGCGCGATCATGATGCCGAAGGACAAGAGGCGCACGCCGGCGTTGTAGTAGCCGAGCTGTTCGACCCCGGCCATGGGCCGCACGAAGAGGTTGTCGACGTGGAAGTAGGCCTGCTGGGCGAGGCCGGCGATGCCGAGCGGCGCCGCTAGGGTCAAGAGCTCGCGGTAGGGCAGGTCGCGGCGCTCCTCGTGGGTCAGCCTCGGGACCGGCGCGATGCGGCGCGCGAAGAAGGCCATCGCGAAGTTGGCGACCGAGCTGCCGAGGGCGGTCACCAGGATGAAGGGGCCCGCGCTCAGCACGTCGCTGTGCCACAGGGCCAGCACCAGCGCCACACGGATCGTGCTGGCGAAGGCGCGCGAGGCCGCGGGCAGGCGCCAGTCGATGCGGTTGCGCAGGGGCACCGTCGACAGCTCGAGCACGTGGGTGATCGGGTAGAGGCCCGCGATGGTGATCCAAGCGGCGTCGTGCTCGCCAGCGAGGTGCGTGCCGATCGCCAGGACCGCGAACCCGATCAGGCCGGCGGCGAGCCGCACGCGGCGGGCTGCGGCGAGGGTGCGCGCCAGGGCCTCGGGCCGCGTCGATGTGACCTGCACCGAGGCCGCGCCCGTGCCGAAGTCGGCGAAGGCGTCGAGCACCAGGAAGACCCCGATGTAGAAGGTGTACAGCCCAAACTCGGCAGTCGGCAGGTGCCGTGCGAGCAGCGCCAGGACCCCGAAGGTGCAGGCCGCCCCGTAGATGCGCCCCCCCGCCTGCAGGGCCGTCCCGCTCCAGACCCGGCGCGGGACCGCAGAGCCCTCGCCCCCCGGCGCTTCGCGGCTCATCGGTCGTCACCCGGACGCATGCCGACCCCCTGCCGAAGTGCCGCCGCGCAGTGGGACTTCGTACGCCGGGACCGCGAACCGGTGGACTCCGA
>JARGPD010000255.1:900-2954 GCA_029212845.1 Planctomycetota bacterium | reverse complement strand
GCGCACGAGGCGCGGGACCCAGTCCTGGCTGCGCAGCTGGTCGAGGATCGCGCCGCGGATGCGGGTCGAGCAGTAGGTCTTGAACTTGTAGCCGCGGTCGGGGTCGAAGCCGCGGATCGCGTCCATCAGGCCGAACTGGCCGGCGCTGATCAGGTCGTCGAGCTCGATCGACTTGGGCAGGGTCTGCTGCAGGCGCTCGGCGTGGTAGCGCACCAGGGGCAGGTGGCGCTCCATCAGGACGTTGCGCATGTCGCCGAGGTAGTCCGAGCCGTCGCGGCCGACGACCTCGAACTCGGCGCGGTACAGGACCCAGAGCTCGTCCGTGGTGGCGTCCGTGAGGACCACCTCGGGCTTGGCCTTGGCCTTCGTCGTCTTCTTCTTGCTCGCCATCCGCTTAGTCGAGACCTTCTTCGTCGCCTGGTCGGCAGTCGTCTTGGTCTTGGAGGGCCTCACGGCGGTTTTTCGAGAAGTCATCGAGGGATTGAGGGGGTGCTTGGAGCACGGGTGCTCCGTTGGGGCGGCTCCCTCTTATCGACGTCTGCTCGGGATACTTGAGGCTCATCCGGAAGTATTTTCCAGGGGGGGTGGCCCCGACCGGCGAGGTGCCGAATCTGGGCCCGGGGGGCGTCTAGACCGTCAGCAGCGAGTGTGCGGGCACGTCGCCCAGCTTCTCGCGGCCGGGCAGGAACGAGAGCTCCAGCACGAAGGCGCAGGCGACGGGCGTGCCGCCGACCTTGCGCACCAGGTTGATCGCGGCGGCCATCGTGCCGCCGGTGGCCAGCAGGTCGTCGACCAAGAGGACGCGCGGGTTGCCCTCGAGCGCGTCGACGTGGATCTGCAGCATGTCGGTGCCGTACTCGAGCTCGTAGGACTCGGACTCGGTCTTCCAGGGCAGCTTGCCGGGCTTGCGGATCGGGACGAAGCCCTTGTTCAGCTGCAGCGCGAGGGGCGTGCCGAAGATGAAGCCGCGCGACTCGATGCCGCAGATGATGTCGTACGAGTCCGGGTCGACGACCTCGGCCAGCCGCTGGATGGACAGGGCCAGGCCCTCGGGGCTCTGCAGGAGCGGCGTGATGTCCTTGAAGAGGATGCCGGGCTTGGGGAAGTCCGGGACGTCGCGGATGAAGCGCTCGATCTGGTGGGGCATGGCCAGGGGCAGCGGGCAGGGAAACTACGGCGGGCAGCGCCCCGCGAGCGCGGGGTCCGAAGCTCCATGTATAGCAAAGCGGGCCGCACCAGCCTCGGGAGAGTTCCGTTATGGGGCGGGGGTTTCGGGGCGGGGGTCGAGAAATCGGAATCAGCTTCGGCTCAGGGCTGTTGGGCCGCGCCTGTGGATGTGGCGCGCGGCTCTAACCGCGGCCTCCCACCCCACTCGATAGAGGCTCTCCCCCATGAATCGCTCCCTACTCGCTCTCTTGGCCCTCACCTTCACTAGCTGCGCCTCCCTGTTCGAGGGGACCACCAGCGACATCACTTTCGTCAGTGAGCCCCCGGGCGCTGCGGTTGAGGTCGACGGTCAGAGTGGGGTCACGCCCTTCTCGACCGGAATCTCGAAGAAGACCAAGGAGGCGACCTTCACCTCCACGACCGGGGAGGTGCAGGTCGTTGACCTGAATCGCTCCATGAGCGGTGGCTACGTGGTGATGGACATCCTCTTCACACCCGGATTCGGTCTGACGGGCCTGTTGATCGACGGTGTGAGCGGAGCTTGGTACAAGCACCCCTCGGTGATCTCCGCGAACTTCACTCAGGCCTACCCTTCGGTCGCCGAGGAGCTTGATGATCTGGAAGTCGAGGAGGCCGGGCATGGTCTCAACTAGGCTCAAAGTAGGCGTCTCCTTGGTCACCCTAGCGTCCTGTGCGACCTTCGAGGTTCCACCCTACTCACCGTCGGTAGACAACGTGATCTCCCTGGAAGCTGCGGGAGATGGCTCGGTCGTTGTTGGGGAGTTTCGGAGCGCGGATGCGAAGCTCGAGAAGCTCTCGATCCGCGGTGCGAAGATGACCTCGCCGATCAACAGCAGCTTCTCTGCGTACCTGCGCGACGCCATGCA
>JARGPD010000255.1:0-890 GCA_029212845.1 Planctomycetota bacterium | reverse complement strand
GAAGGAGCTGCGCTCCGCGGGTTTCCTGGATGCGAAGAGCGAGCTGGTTCTCGAGGGCGAGCTCCTCGAGAACGGCTTCGACTGCGGATTCAACACCGGGACTGCGGAGCTTGGCCTGGAGCTCTCCCTGCGCCGTGGCGGCGACGTCGTCTTTCAGAAGCCCTTCGAAGCGAGTCATGAGTGGGACTCGTCGTTCGCCGCAGCGATAGCCGTCCCGAACGGCGTGAACGGCTACTCCGAGACCGTCTCGCTCCTGTTGGCAAAGGTCTTCTCGGACGAGGAATTCCTTGCGGCGATGACCGGCGGCACCACGTCCGGCGGGGTGCAGCCGTGAGGGGCCGACTCGTTCGCATGACGGCCCTCGTGGGGCTCTGCCTGGCGTCCTGTGCTCACTCGATCACGATCACCCCGGAGCTGGACCCCGCCCTCAAGGCGGGCAATCCGAGCCAGGCGCTCAAGGTCGGTTACTACATCGATCCGGTGCTTCGCGAGACGGAGGTGGTCACCGATGGAGGCGGCGGGGACAACGCCGCCTACTACCCGTATCGGGACCTGGAGTTCGGTCTGTTCTCGGTCCTTCGGGCCGTCTTCCCATCGGTCGCGCGCCTGGAGTCCGGTGACCCGGCTCTCTTGGGCGAGGGCCTGGACGCCCTGATCTCGACGACGATCCATACGACCTCCTCGGGAGGGGTCATGATGTGGGCGCCGGACTCGTTCGGTGTGGTCGTCACTTGTCGAGGCATCGATCGCGATGGGCGACAGCTCTTCGAGGTGAGCGGGACCGGGCAGGCCGGCGCTAGCAGCTCGGAGCTGATGTCCGATCCAGGGGCTGCTGGCCGCAAGGCGGCGGCTAGGTCCCTGCTGGACCTTCGGCGTCAGCTCGACGAGCT
>JARGPD010000099.1:2646-18230 GCA_029212845.1 Planctomycetota bacterium | reverse complement strand
TCCACACCTGGGCGTTCGGCGCAAACCCCGGCAACACCGTCTTCCTCGAGCCCGATGGCACGCTGCTGCGCACCAAGCAGACGCCTGGTGGAGTCACCATCGGCGGCTACGGTGGGGGCGTGATGCGCGCCGCCTTCGACGGCAGCCTGTCGTGGGACTTCTCGATGAACGACGCTGCACAGCAGCAGCACCACAACGCCTTGGCGATGCCGAACGGCAACGTGCTGATGATCGCCTGGCAGAAGCAGAGCGCGGCCGACGCGGTCGCCGCCGGGCGCAACCCCGCGAGCCTGGGCAGCTCGGCCTGGCTGCCGGACTCGATCGTCGAGATCCAGCAGACCGGCCCGACCACGGGGGTCGAGGTCTGGCGCTGGAACTCGATGGACCATTTGGTGCAGGACTTCGACGCGACAAAGCCGAACTTCGGCGTCGTCGCCGACAACCCCCAGCGGATCGACATCAACTACCCGCACACCACGTCCGGCAACGGCGACTGGATGCACGCCAACTCGCTGTCCTACGACGAGGCGCTGGACCAGATCCTGATCAGCGTGCCCAACCACGACGAGTTCTGGATCCTCGACCACAGCACCACGACCGCGGAGGCGGCCGGCAGCACCGGCGGCAACTCCGGCATGGGCGGCGACCTGCTCTACCGGTGGGGCAACCCGGCGGCCTACGATCGCGGCACCCCGGCGAACAAGCAGCTGCACAACCAGCACGGCGTGATGTTCATCGAGCCGGGCCGCCCCGGCGCGGGCAACGTGCTGATCTTCAACAACCAGGTGCCGGGCCCGCCCCAGCACTCGGAGATCTGGGAGATCGCGCGCCAGGCCGACGGCACCGGCGCCTACCCGACCCTCGCCGCCGGCGTTCCCCACGGCCCCGCCGCCCCGGCCTGGAGCTACGTCGCGCCGAACCCGACCGACCTGAACTCGGGCTTCCTCTCCAGCGCCCAGCGCATGCCCAACGGCAACACGCTGATCTGCAGCGGCGCCCAGGGTGAGTTCACCGAGGTCACCTCGGCGGGCGCCATCGTCTGGAGCTACACCAACACCCTGCCGGCCACCGGCTTCAAGTACGTCTTCCAGAACCGCCGCTACGAGCACTACCTGTGGTGCGACACGAGCGAGCTGTCGGCCGCGGCCGGCGGCACGATCGGCTTCGACCTGGTCTGCGGTTCGGGCTACGGCGGCGAGCTGTACCTGCTGCTGGGCTCCTTCGGCGGCACCACTCCGGGCATCCCCGTCGACGGCGAGCTGCTGCCGCTCGCCGCGCCGGACCTCTACTTCGACCTGACCCTCACGAGCGCGAACCAGGGGCCCTTCTCGGGGACCTTCGGGGCGCTCGACGCCCTCGGTCGCGCCTCGGCCAGCATCACCGTGCCGGCCGGCGTCGCCACCGCCGCGGTCGGCCTGGTGGTGAACCACGCCTTCGTGGTGCTGGACCCGGTGACCCTGCAGGCGAGCCTCGCGAGCAACGCGGCGGCGCTGACGGTCACGCCCTAGCTCCGAGGGTCGAAGGTCCCGCGCCTCGTCGGCTACCGCTTGGTGCCGGCCCGGCGCGGCTCGGCGGCGCGCCGGTGCCGCAGCTGCAACACCACAAGGGAGTCCTTGGGTCAGGCGGGCTGTTCGCAGCCCGCCTGGCTCACTTCTGGGGCCGCTCGACGAGCGACACACGCCGCGGGCAGCGCTTGCACATCTTGCGCGGCGGCTTGTCGCAGCAGCTCTTCTTGAGCTTCTTGGTCTTGGTCTTCTTGCCCATGGCGAGGGGGCGCCCGGGTGGGGGTGGGCGCAGGTGAGACTGGATCTCAACAGCAAGTCTACCTCGGGTTCGATCGACGGGGCGCCAAACCGAACTTTCCGGGGTAGAAATCGTCGGCTAGCTCGCCGCAAGGGGCCCGGAATGCCCCCGGAGGTACCAGGAGCGGGTCCTAGGCCCCGTGCTAGCCTGGGGTGATGCTCCCCGCCCAGCCCCTCGCCGCGCTCTTGCTCCTGGCCTTCACGCCGCTCGGTGCCCCCGTCCCCAGCGGGCCGAGCGCCAAGAGCACCCACGCCGGCGAGCCGCGGCCCAACGTGCTGCTCCTCTCGGTCGACGACCTGCGCCCCGAGCTCGGCTGCTACGGCGAGACCCAGGCCCTGACGCCGAACATCGACCGCCTCGCCACGGGCGGCACGCTCTTCCGCCGCGCCTACTGCAACGTGCCGGTCTGCGGGCCGTCGCGGGTGTCGGTGCTGACCGGCCTGCGCACGCGCCACGACCAGTGGCGGAGCAGCGACCTGACCGAGCCCTTCGTCAGCCTGCCAGCCTCCTTCCGGGCAGCCGGCTACACCACCCTCGCCAACGGCAAGGTGCTGCACCATCTCGACGACCTCGCCGGGGACTGGAGCGCGCCGCCCTGGCGCTCGCGCGAGATCTACCACGGGGACGAGGACTGGGCCAGCTACAACGCCTACGGCCAGTGGCAGTCGGCGTCCTCGAGCGCGCACGTGAACCCGGGCAGTGGCCGCGGCCCCTACTGCGAGGCCGCCGACGTCGACGACGACGCCTACCAGGACGGCCAGGTCGCCGCGCGCACGGTCACGGACCTGCGCCGCCTGGCCGAGTCGGGCGAGCCCTTCTTCCTGGCCGCCGGCTTCTGGCGCCCGCACCTGCCCTTCAACGCGCCGAAGCAGTACTGGGACCTGTACGAGCGCGACGCGATCCAGCTGGCCGAGCCGCGCACGCGCCCAGGTGGCCTGCCCGCCCAGCTGAAGACCTCGGGCGAGATCGATCGCTACGCCCTGACCGGCGTGCGCAAGGAGACCGACGAGTTCCACGCGGAGGCGCGCCACGCCTACCTAGCCTCGGTCAGCTACATCGACGCCTGCGTCGGCCGCGTGCTCGACGAGCTCGAGGCCCTCGACTTAGCCGACAACACGATCGTCGTGCTGTGGAGCGACCACGGCTGGAACCTGGGCGAGGCCGGCTTCTGGGGCAAGCACAACACGCGCGAACGGTCCCTGCGCGTGCCGCTGGTCGTGCGCGCGCCGGGTGTCGGTGCAAGCGCCACACCGAACGACGCACCGAGTGCCGCGGCTGGCGCCGGGCAAGCTGCCACAGTCCCCGTCGCCACGGGCGCGAGCACCACAGCCCTCGTCGAGCTGGTCGACCTCTACCCGACCCTCTGCGAGCTGGCGGGCGTGCCCCTGCCCGAGCACCTCGCCGGCACGAGCCTCGTGCCCGTGCTGCGCGATCCCTCAGCGCGCCTCCATGACGCGGTCTTCAGCACTTGGGTCGGCTGCCGCGCCGTGCGCACCGAGCGCCACCTGTACACCGAGTGGCGCCGGGGCGACGAGGTCGTCGCGCGCACGCTCTTCGACCACGCGCTCGACCCCAAGGAGCTCATCAACCTGGCTGGCGACCCGCGGTCCGCCCTGCTCCTCGCCGAGCTTGCCGCGCTGCTTGACTAGCGCGGCGCATCGTCCGGTGCTGAGGCATCCGGGACCCGGGGCTGCAGCTCGGCATGACGAAGGCCCTGGTCGAGTTGGACTGGTCAGGAGCCAGTCTCCGGGCAGCCGCTAGCGCTGCGTGGCTTCGGCTTCGGCCAGGCTGGCTTCGAGCTTGGCCCAGGCTTCGGTCAGCGGGACGCCGATCGCGCTGGGCGGCCGCCACTCGGGGTCGGCCCTTTGGGCGGCGATGGTGCGGGCGAGCAGCTCGCGCTGGCGTGGGGAGAGCCAGCGCTCGAGTGCCTCGGGCTCGAGGTTGGCGTGCAGGCGCGAGGCCTGGGCCTCGGTCATCGGGACGGCGCCAACGGGACCGGTAGAGAGGTAGTACTTGTTGCCCTCGATGCGGATCGCGGCATCGCTGCGCTTGGCCTTCGCGCCGACGACCTTGGCCGCATGGGCCTGCTGCTCGTCGGTGCGCGTGTAGACCATGTCGGTGCAGCCCTTGGACTTGGCGTGCGCGAGCAGGCTCGCGTAGCTGACGACCTTCGGGTCGAAGGTGACCTCGACCACCTCGCCGGGGCCGAGCCAGCCGGGGCGCGTCATGAGGACACCGTCCTGGAGGCCGAACTCGGCCTCGCCGACCCAGTATCAGGTCATGCCGAAGACGGCGGTCTCGACGCCTCGGCGGTGGCCGACGGCTTCCGCGGCTAGCAGCTCGAGGTAAGCCGGGACCTCGGCCCCTGCGGCCTCGAGCCCGGAGACCATCGCACCGGTCGCGCCAGCGAGGTGCCACTGGTCAGCGACGCGCTCGATCAGGTCCTCGCCCTTCGCATCGACGACGCGCAGGACGGGGTAGTTCCAGGCGGGCTCCTCGTAGCGCGCGCGCACGGTGGCGTCGTGGTCGCCCTCGGTGTTGTTGTAGATCGCGACGGGCACGAAGGCCGTCTCGGCGGCCTCGATCACGAGCGGGTTCCGCAGCACGTGCGACCCAAAGTCCTGGCAGCCCTTTCAGCCAGGCACTTCCTGGAACAGCAGCAGCACCGGCTTGTCGGCCGCGGCCGCCAGCTCAAGCCCCACGTCGAGGTTGCGCTGCCAGCTGACGAGCCCCAGCTCGATGGGCTGATCGCCAGGCAAGAGGCCGGCAGCGGAGAGGGCCAAGGCGAGGCCGAGCTTCGAGGTCGTCATGCATCCAGGATGGACCGGCAGCAGCCCCGCGCCTAGGGGGAATCGCCAGGGGGGGCGGTGGAAACAGGGCCCGTACCTCGGCGCGCTCGGCCCATGGCGAGCCCCGGCAAGGCCCAAGGGGACCCTGGGAACCGGGGCATAACCCTAGGTCAGTCCACGCCGTGGCCTGTGGACCCTTGCCGCATGACCCCTGCCGTGCGAGGCTTCCGCCGTGATGAGTGAATCGAAGACGAGCCCCGGGAGCGGGAACATGGACCTGGCCCGGACCCGCGAGCTGACCCTCGCCCGCCTCACGGACCTCGGCTGCGGCCTCGAGGTGGAGGTCCCGCTACTGACCGGCCCGCTGACTCCCCAGCCGGTCGAGGACGTGGTGACGCGGCTCTTCTGCCTGCACGCCACGGCGGCGGCCTCCTACGGCTTCGATCGCGGCGCAGCCCACCGCTGGCTCGAGGCCGAAGGCCTGGCCGAGCACCTCGTCGAGCCCGAGGTGGCCTACCTCGAGGGCCGCGGCGGCGATGCGTTCCTCTTCCAGGTGCGCATCGAGGCCATGTGGGCCCTGGCCTGGGCCATGGGCCTGGCCGAGGAGATGGCCGCCGACGAGCAGTGCGACGAGGACTTCGTCCTGCAGATGCCGGACCTGCGCCTGCACGAGGGCACCTCGCACCTGCGCAAGGCGGCGCGCCTGCGCAGCGTCGAGGAGCTCGTCGACCACCTGGACCTGTACCGCTGCCTGCACGCGGTGGCGACCACGGCCGAGCTCGGCGGGACGCCCCTGCCCGAGGACCTGGCGATGCACACGATCGCCCAGCGCCGCCACGCCCTCGCCTGGCTGCTCGGCAGGGACGCCTGGGACCGCGTGCGCCTCACGCTCTGACCCAGCGGCGCCCAAGGGCAGGCTGCCTCGCCAAGCGGACGGGAGTCCGGCAGGCCCAACGAGAGGGCTCGGTAAAACCGTCCGGCTGCCCGGCGCTCCCCAGGGCACCGGGGCCGCCAGGGGACCCCGCAGCGGAATCTGTTGCTAGCATTCACGCAGCTCGAGACCGGCCGTCCGCACCTGCGCCCGTCACACCGCGAACCACCACCATGCTGAACCCCCTCACCGCGCTCGCCCCCGTTCTGCTCGCCCTCGGCCTGGCCGCGCCCCAGCCGGCGCCGGCCTTCGAGTGGAGCTACGACCTCTCGATCGCGATGGAGACGGCCAAGGCCGAGAACCGCGTGGTCTTCGCGGCGCTCGACCACGCGGGCGAGGGGCGCTGCGAGCACTTCCTCAAGAAGCTGATCAAGGACAAGGCCGTGGCGGCCCTCTCGGCGGCCTCCCTGAACGTGGTCGGCTCGACCGAGACCCACGCCAAGGGCCGCAAGTGTGGGCGCTTCGACGGCATGGCCTGCAGCGACCACGTGCGCACCGAGGCCAACCTGCGCGAGGTCTTCCTCAAGGCGAACGACGAGGGCACCGTGGCCGTGCCCCAGTACCTGTGGCTGAACGGCGCGGGCGAGGTGCTGCTCTCGGTGCCCTACGAGCTCAACCGCGAGGGCCTCCTGTGGTGCATGGCGACGGCCCAGGCGCTGGTGGACCCCGAGGGTGCGCCGGCCATGCCCGAGGACGCGCGCCCGCCGCGGCGGCTCTTGATGGGGCGCGCCCACCAGCTCTTCGACGGCGACGACCGCGGTCGCGGCCTGACGCCGGACGAGCTCGAGACGATCCTCGAGGGCACCAAGTCGAACATCCTCGGCATGGTCGACGTGGCCTCGATCCTGCGCGTGATGGCCACCGACGAGGCCGAAGCCGTGGACTTCGTGCGCAAGCAGCTGGTCTTCACCCTGTCGAACTTCGCGCGCGGCCGCACGCCCCAGACGGTGCACACCCTGGGCGTGCTGGGGACCGACCGCTACTGGGAGGCGCTCGAGGAGTTCGCCGAGATCGAGGACGACGAGGCGCGCCACGAGGTCGCGGTGGCCCTCGAGCAGCTGGGCTCCCCGGACGCGCTGAAGCTGGCCAAGGCCGGCCTCAAGCGCGAGAAGGAGCCCGCGCTCGAGCGCGCCTGGCTGCGGGCGCTGGCGGCCTCGGGCCCGGCTGACAAGGGCGTGCGCAAGACGGTGATCAAGATGCTGGACGAGAAGCAGCTGCCGGCCATGCAGGCCAGCGCGGCCTTCGCACTTGGCTACCTGCAGCGCAGCGAGGACGTGCAGGAGGTCTGGGCGGGCCTGCTCGCGGGGGACGCCGGGGACCTGCGCCTGGCGGCTGCCTGCGGCGCGGCCCTGGCCCGCGACAAGACCATGATCGGTGCGATCGAGAAGGCCCGGGACGCGGCCGAGGCCGCCGACCGCGAGGTGCTCGAGCGCTGCCTGGCCGTGCTGGCCGGCGGCGACCTGTACCCGCTCGAGGGCGACGTGGCCGGCCTGACGGGCGATGACATCACCCGCGAGCGCGTCTTCTTCGGCAACCCCGAGGCCGAAGCGCCCGCGGCCGACACCGGCGGCCGCGGCGGCCGCTGAGGCTGACCGATGTCGAGCGCGGCCTACTGGCCGTGGCGCTCGGCGCGCCGCTCGAGGGCCAGGACCTGCATGTCCTCGGCGCTGTCGTACTCGTCGACGATCTCCTTGCCCAGCAGGCACTCGAGCACGTCCTCGAGGGTCACGACGCCTTCGAAGCCGCCGTACTCGTCGGTCACCGCGGCCATGTGGGCGCGCTCGACCAGGAAGGTCTCGAGCAGCTCGTGGGCCGGCATGGCCTCGGGCACGTAGAGGATCGGGCGCAAGAGGTCGCCGAGCACGAGGTCGCCATCGCTGCCGAGCAGCGCCGCGTCCGAGACCTCGCGCCGGTGGACCAGGCCTAGGATCTGGTCGCTGTCCTCGCCCTTGGTGATCGGGACTCGGCTGTGCTGCCAGGTCGCCGCGAGCTGGCGCATCGACGAGACGGGGGTGTCCTCGGGCAAGGTCTCGACGACGGTGCGAGGCGTGCGCAGGTCGCCGGCGGTGACCTCGTCGAGGCGCAGGGCGTTCTCGACCCAGCGCTGCTCCTCGGGCCGCATCAGTCCACCGCGGGCGGCGCGGTCGGCGGTCGTGATGACCTCGGCCTCGCTCGGGTGGTCGACGGTCGCCGGACCGGTCAGGGCGTGCATGGCCTTCTTGGCCAGCCAGACGACTGGGTAGACGGCCCAGATCATGACCTGCAGCGGCCAGGCCATGAACGGACCGAGGGCGGCCGCGTAGCGCACGCCGATGCTCTTGGGGATGATCTCGGTCAGCGCCAGGACTAGGAAGGTGAAGATCGCGGCGAAGACGCCGACCGCCTTGCTGCCGTAGAGCTCACCGACCATCGCGCCGCACCAGGCGGAGCCGACCGTGTGGGCGATCGTGTTGACGGTCAGGATGGCGGCGATCGGCTCCTCGACGTTCTTGCGGAGGCGTCCCAGGAGCTTCGCGCTGCCCGCGCCTTCGGCCCGCAGCACGTCGATGCGCGCCGGCGTGATCGTGTAGAGCGCGGCCTCGAACAGGGAGCAGAGGAAGGAGGCGAAGAGGGTCAGGCTGGCGACGACGAGGATCGGTGTCACGGTGGGAGGGCAGGGGTCCTTGGTGGGGGCTGGGGTTCAGCTCGTACAGAGCTTGGCCAGGCGGTCGCCGCCGAGCTCGAGCTCGGCCATCGAGGGGCCGAAGCTGAGGCGCACGAAGCCGTGCAGGCGCGAGGGGATGTGGCTGCGGCGCTTGCCCGGGTTGACGTCGAAGAAGCGGCCGGGGATGCAGATGACCTTGTGCTCGAGGGCGGCCTCGAAGAAGTCCATGCCGTTCTGCAGGCGCGGTGGCAGGTCCTCGAGGGAGGCGAAGCAGTAGAAGCCACCGAGGGGCTCGGCCTCGAGCACCATGCCCATGGCGCGGATCGAGTCGATCATCAGGCGTCGCTTGCGCCCGAACTCGGCCTGGATGCTCTGGGCCTCGGCGCTGGCGCGCTCGATGTCGAGCAGCCCGATGGCGGCCGCCTGGATCGGGTGCGGGGCGCCACCGTCGAGGAAGGAGCCGGCCGAGGTGACCGCTTCGATGACGTGCTTGGGGCCCAGGGTCCAGCACAGGCGCAGGCCGGGGTAGCGCCAGTTCTTGGTCAGGCCGTCGACGACCAGCACGGGGTCGGTGTCGACGTCCTCGACGTAGCGCGCGGCGCTGTTGGCGCCGGCTTCGGACAGGGCCTCGCCGTAGATGTAGTGGGAGTAGAACTCGTCGAACACCAGGGCGCAGCCGCGCTCGCGCGCACCGCGCACCCAGGCCTCGAGCTCGGCACCGTGGACGACGTCGCCGGTCGGGTTGGTCGGGTTCGACAGCAGCAGGGCGCCGAGACCGCGGCCGATGATCTCCTCCCCGAGCCGCTCGGCGTCGGGCAGGCGGCGGTCCTTGTTGAGGATCGGGATCGGCAGGAAGTCGCGGAACAGGTCGAGCAGCTCTTCGTAGGCCGTGTAGTCCGGCAGGAAGTGGCCGAGGTGGACGCGGTCGAGGGAGGCGGCGATGCGCGTCAGGGCCGTGCGGCCGCCGGCAGCGATGGCGACGTTCTCGGGTCCGTACTTCGAGTCGCTGTGCCCGCGGTAGCGATGGTTGTAGAGCTCGGCCACCGCGCAGCGCAGCCCCCAGATGCCGGCCACGGGTGCGTACTCGCTGGCGCCGGCGCCGATCGGGATCGTGTCGAGGCGCGGGGGCGAGCCCGGCAGCGGCCCGGTCTCGGGCGCACCCTGGCCGAGGTTGACCCACTCGGGATCGCGGTTCGTGTAGCCACGCGCCGCAGCCTTCTCCATCACGTAGATGACCCCCGTGCGGGGCACGGTGCGGAAGGCGCGCGAGTCGGGCAGCAGGGAAGGTGCGCTCATGGTGAGCGCGATGATAGGGAAGCCCTGGGTAGGGCATGGCGTCGATTCCCGTGGATCCTGACCGTGGGAGCGGGGCTGGGCCCCTGGAGGGGCAGGCCAAGGTTGCGACCGCGCCCGCCGCAGGGGAAGATCAAGGCGATGAGCCACCGCACACGAGACGCCATCGCCCAGAGCCTCGCGCTCGCCGCGGCGCTGGCCTGGACAGGAGCATGCAGGATGACCGAGACCGGCGATGCCAAGACCGAGGTGACCAAGTCCGCCGCCGAGCTGCCCGACTGGCGCCCGCTGTGGAACTTCCAGGACCCCGCCGGCAGCGAGGTCCGCTTCCGCGAGGCCCTGGCCGCGGGTGAGGCCGCCGGCGACGACGAGTACGTGCTGGTCGTCACCACGCAGCTCGGCCGCACCTTCGGGCTGCGGCGCTTGTTCGAGGAGGCCCACGCCATCCTGGACACGGTCGAGGCGCGCCTCGACGGCGCGTCGACCGAGGTGCGCATGCGCTACCTGCTCGAGCGCGGCCGCACGATCAACTCCGCCGGCGACCCCGCGGCCTCGATGGCGCTCTTCGAAGAGGCCTGGGACATCGGGCACACGCCCGCGGCGGCGGGCCTCGATCCCCTGACCGCCGACGCCGGGCACATGCTGGGCATCGCGGCTGGCGGCGAGGCGGCGCTCGACTGGGCCGAGCGCACGATCCGCTTCTGCGAGGAGTCCGACGACCCGCGCTGCAAGGGCTGGCTCGGGCCGCTCTACAACAACACCGGCTGGACCCAGCACGACCTCGGCAACTTGGAGGCCGCGCTCGAGCTCTGGCAGAAGGGCGTCGCCTTTCGCGAGGCCGCCGGCGACGAGGACTCGATCTTCATCGCGCGCTGGACGGTCGGGCGCTGCTACCGGAGCATGGGCCGCCTCGAGGAGGCGCTGGCTTCCCAGCAGGCGCTGCACGCCGCGCGGGCCGCAGCGGGCAACCTCGGGGCGGGCTACGTCGAGGAGGAGCTCGGCGAGTGCCTGCTGGCCCTCGGGCGCGCCGACGAGGCCACGCCGTGGTTCGGCAAGGCCTACGACATGCTGCACACCGACGAGTGGCTGCAGGCCGAGGAGCCCGCGCGGCTCGCGCGCCTGAAGGAACTCGGCGGGCGCTGAGCTTGGGCGGGCAGGTCGGTCCCAGCGGGCCTGGACGGGGGTGCGCTTGGTCCGTCAGCACAATCTGAGTGACGGCCGCGCGGTGCGTGGGTACGCCTCCTGTTCCGACAGGCCGAGATCGGCCCCACCTTCCCGTTCCGAGGGCGTTGGTGCGCGCTCCTCGAGTCCACAGGCTTCCCCGAGGTTCC
The DNA here is from genome assembly GCA_029212845.1 of Planctomycetota bacterium. GTDB lineage: Bacteria > Planctomycetota > UBA1135 > UBA1135 > JARGPD01. The sequence continues at coordinate 7,439 of JARGPD010000099.1, read as the reverse complement.
CATGCTCCGCACTCTCGTCGCTCCCGTCTCCCTGGGCCTGCTGCTGTTCTCGTCCGCTGGTCCCGCCGCGCCCCAGGACGGCCCCCAGGTGATCGCGACCGTCGGAGGTCCGATCAAGTTCGAGCCGGTCCTGATCCACGACGTCGTCGGCGGCACCCTGACCGGCGCCGTGCACACGCACCTGACCGTCTACAACAACGGCTTCATGACCGTCGCGAAGTTCCACGATGTGGTCTTCCCCGCGCCGGGGACCGACAAGGACGTGGCGACCGCCTCCCTGAGCCCGGCCGAGGTCCAGCAGCTGCAGGCGGACCTGCGCGCGTCGGGTGCCTTCGGGCTGCCGGACCAAGAGGCCACCGGCGCCGACATCCCGCTGACGACCATGACCGTGTTCCGCGGCGCCACCGACGCCAAGGCCCACACCTTCAGCTACCTCATGGGCACGAGCCCCTACGCAGCGGCCCAGGACGTGGTCGACCAGCTGATGGCGGACCACTTCCCCGGCTTCTGATCCGAAGCGCTCCAGCCGCGCGGCGGGCTCCAGGTCAGGAGCTCGCCGCGCTCGCTAGGGCTGGCCGTCGCCCGAGCGGTAGCGCACCTCGCCCCCGACGATCGTGTACAGCACCTGGGTGCCGGGGATGTCCTCCTCGGGGCAGGCCAGGATGTCGGTGTCGAGCACGACGACGTCGGCCAGCTTGCCGGGCGTGAGCGAGCCCTTGAGCTCGTCCTCGAAGGCCGCGAAGGCGCAGCGGATCGTGTAGGTCTCGAGCGCCTCCATGCGGCCGAGGCGCTGGTCGGGGTAGAAGCGCGTGCCGTCGGGCAGCATGCGCGAGACCGTGGCGTAGTAGCTCGCGATCGGGGACACGTCCTCGACCGGCGCGTCCGTGCCATTGGTCACGACGACGCCGGCGTCGAGCAGCTTGCGCCAGACGTAGGCGCCCTCCTCGGAGCGCTGGTCGCCGAGGCGCGCCGGCACAAAGGGCCCGTCCGAGGTGCAGTGCACGCCCTGCATCGAGGCGATCACGTCGAGCGCGGCGAAGCGTGGCACCTCGGCCGGGTTCAGGTGCTGGGCATGCTCGATGCGCCAGCGCCGGTCGACCGCGGCGTCGTGGGTCGCCGCGTAGATGTCGAGCACCTCGCGGTTGGCGCGGTCGCCGATGGCGTGGATGCAGAGCTGGAAGCCGTGCTCGTTGCACAGCTCGGCGGTGCGCTCGACCTCGGCGGGGGGCACGAGGTTGAGGCCCGTGCTCGTGGGCAGGTCGGAGTACGGCTCGAGCAGCCAAGCGCCGCGCGCGCCGAGGGCGCCGTCCATGCTGACCTTGACCGCGCGCACGGTCAGGTGGTCGTCCGCGAAGCCGACCATGCGGTAGTCGTCCATGCGCTCGGCCAGCTGCTCGTTGGAGCCGCGCAGCATGACCCACATGCGCAGGTCGAGCTCGCCGGCCTCGGCGAACTCGCGCAGGGTGTCGACGACCTCGAAGCTGGAGCCCGCGTCCTGGAAGCTGGTGATGCCCTTCGACAGGCACTCGGCCTGGGCCAGCTCGAAGAGCCGCACCAGGTGGGCGCGCTCTTCGGTCGGCGTGCGCACTTCGGCCTCGGCGCGCACGCGTCCGACCAGGGCCTGGGCCGTCTCGCGCAAGAGACCCGTCGGCTGGCCCGCCGCGTCGTGCAGGATCTCGCCGCCGTGGGGCGGCGCGGTCGCGGCGTCGATGCCGGCGAGCTGCATGGCCTTGGCGTTGACGAAGCTCGCGTGGCCGCTGGCGTGGCGCAGCAGCACCGGGTTGTCGGGCGAGATCGCGCTCAAGGAAGCGTGGGTCGGGAAGCCCTCGACCGAGTCGGCCGGCGCCCGGTCCCACTTCTCCTGGTGCCAGCCGCGCCCGAGGATCCAGTCGCCGGGCTCGGCGTCCGCGACCGCTGCCTCGACCATAGCGAGGATCTCCTGCCAGCTCCGGGTCTCCATCAGCTCGAGGTTGAGCTTGTAGCTGCCGATGCCCGCAAAGTGTCCGTGGCCCTCGATGAAGCCCGGGATCGCGAGCTTGCCGTCGAGCTCGATCACCTCGGTGTCCGCGTCGATGAAGGCGCGCACCTCGTCGGTGCTGCCGACGGCGAGGATGCGGCCGCCGCCCATGGCGATCGCCTCGGCATCGCCGAGGGCGGGATCGACGGTGACGACGCGGCCGTCGAGCAGGACCAGGTCGGCGGTCGTCGGCGCGGCGGCGCAGCCGGTGGCCAGGAGCAGGATGGGGAGCAGGCGCATGGGAGCTGGGGTGGGGGGGGAGGGAAGGCGACTGTCGGGGATCGAGGCCAGGGCGTCAATGCTGGGGCTCGCGGGGAGCTCGCAGCCCAGGGCTGCGGGTTCGGGCGAAAGGACCTAGGCTAGGGGCTGGCCAGCCCCCATGCGGGCTCCGCACTCGCTGCGGGCCGCGCTCGCTCCCTCGCTCCACCTCCCGATGCCCGAAGTCTTCCATCGCCGTCTCGTGCAGACCGCCAAGCGCGCGGTCTTCGCAGGCATGGGGGACCGCTTGCTCGTGCGCTTCGTGCTCGCGCGCTTGCCGCGGTCGGCCAACGTCGAGGTCACGACGGCCTGCAACCTGGCCTGCCCGCTGTGCCCGACGCACATCGTGCCGCGCGCCTCACGCACGCTCGGCGTCGAGCTGGTGCAGGCGCTGCTCGCCGACGCGGGCGGCGCTCTGAAGAGCGTCTGCCTGCACGTCCAGGGCGAGCCGAGCTTGCACCCGCGGCTGTACGACATCGTGCGGCTGTTCGGGTCGTACGGGGTCGAGGTCTGGTTCGGGACCAACGGCATGCTGGTCGAAAAGCAGCTCGACGAGCTGTTCGACTCGGGGCTCGACGGGATCGCGATCGACCTCGACGGGGTCGACGCCGAGGACTACGGGCGCTACCGCAAGCGCGGTGACTTCGAGCGCGTCCTGGGGGGCCTCCGCGCCTTGATCGCGGAGAAGGCCCGGCGTGGCGCGGTCAAGCCCTTCGTGCAGGTCCAGATGGTGATGTTCTCCTACAACGAGCGCCGCCTGCCGGAGGTGCGCGAGCTGCTCGACGGGCTCGGCGCCGACCGGGTGCACCTCAAGCGCCCGGCCTACGAGCTCGACCTCGAGGAGGGCCGCCGGCGCGGCTTGGAGCTCGAGCCCGCCGTCGCAGAGCGCGTCGAGTCCGCTGCCAATGCGTTCCTCGAAGAGGTCGAGGCCGACAACACCGACCTGGCCTACTCCCGGCGCGCGACGGGACTCGAGGGCCAGCTGTATCGCAACCGCCGCCTGTGCCCCCAGCTCGAGCGCGCGACGGTGCTCTCGGACGGGCGCGTCGTGGCTTGCTGCATGGACGCGCTGGGTACGACCACCTTCGGGGACCTGAACGAGGAGCCCTTCGACCAGATCTGGCGGGGGCTACGGCACGCCAGGACGGTGCAGGCTTTCCTGGACCGCAAATTGTCGGTCTGTGAGACCTGCACGCTTACCTAAGGACTTCCCTGGGGACAAGTCCACCGGATCTGCAGAACCGTGCTAGGCTCGGATGTGTCCTATCTATTGGACCACTCGGCCCCTCGACCCCCGCCCAACCCCGCCATGCGCACTCTCCACACCATCCTCATCGGCTCTCTGTCGCTGGCCCTCGCGGCCTCCGCCAGCGCCCAGTCGGCCAGCTTCGTCAACACCGTCGACGGGTACCTCGAGGCACCCTACGACGCCACCGTCGTGCCCAGCACCGGCCTCACCGTTGAGGCCTGGGTTACCTACGACGAGACCACCATCGGCCCGAGCTGGCGTTACCCGACCATCGTGCGGCAGAACGGCACCGCGGGGCAGGAGTCCTTCTTCCTGCGCGTCGAGTCCGGCGACAGCCAGAGCACCTCGATCCGCTTCCTGGTCAACACCCAGGGCAGCGGCGCGATTTCGGTCAACTGGAACTTCGGTCCCGGCGGGCTCCTGAACTGGACGCACCTGGCCGGCACCTACGACGGCGCCAGCATGAAGCTCTACGCCGACGGCATCCTGGTGGCGAGCAGCTTTGCTTCGGGTCCGCTCGTGGACCAGGGCGGCTACCTGCGCATCGGCAAGGGCTCGGACGTCGCCAGCCCGATCGAGGTCTGGAACGGCTCGATCGACGAGGTTCGCCTGTGGCCCTTCGCGCGCACCGCGGGCGAGATCATGGGCACCAAGGACTTCGAGATGACCAGCTTCCCCGGGAAGGTGTCGACCTGGAACCTGAACGGCTCGGGCGTCGACTCCTCGGGCGGCAACTCGATGACGGCCTTCGGCTCGGTGAGCTTTGACCCGACCGGCGCGGCGCTGACGCTCAAGCCCTTCCCGGGCGCGGCCTTCGGCACCAGCACGGCTGGCTGCTTGGGCCCGATCTCGGCCACGGTCGGCTCGCCCCCGGTCATCGGCAACCCGTCCTTCTCGATGCTGGCCTACCCGATCCCCTCGAGCTCGCCGACCTTCGCCTACCTCGGCCTGGCCTCGGCCGCCACGCCCCTGACGCTCCTGGGCATCGACGTCTACGTCGACCCGTTCAGCGCCGTCGGCCTGTTCCCGGCCACGAACAGCGCCCTCGGCGTCTCGCGCTTCGACTTCGGCATCCCCGGCAGCTACCCCCCCGGCCTCTCGGCCACGGTGCAGTTCGTGTCCCTCGATCCCTGCGGCCCGCAGGGGTTCACGGCGTCGAACGCGCTGGGTTTCGTGACCTTCAACTGAGGCACGTGCAGGCTCCTGGAGCCTGAACCAAGGAGCGGCCCCGCCGTCCACCAACGCGGTGGCCGGCGGGGCCGCTTCGCG
>JARGPD010000099.1:0-2636 GCA_029212845.1 Planctomycetota bacterium | reverse complement strand
TGCCGGGCCCTGGCCCCCCACACCCGGGGGGGCCCCGCCCCCCCACCCGGGGGTGGGCGGGAGGCCCCGCTTCGCTTGCCTGGGCTCAGCGCTCCTTCGTGCTGACGAGCCGCCCGTCGATGACCGTGCCGACGCAGTGGGTCGTGTACTCGAAGGGGTCGCCGTCGTAGAAGGCCAGGTCGCCGTCCTTGCCGACCTCGAGCGAGCCGACGCGCTCGTCGATCCCGAGCAGCTCGGCCGCGCCGAGGGTGATCGAGCGCAGGGCCTGGGCGTGGGTCAGGCCATTGGCGGCCGTGATGGCGGCCTCGAACAAGACGACGCGGGTCTTGGGCACGTAGGACTCGAAGCCGCTCTGCTGGGCGAAGGGGATGCCGGCGGCCTGCAGCTTGGCGGCGGTCTCCATGCTCAGGTTTGCGGTCTCGCCGGCGGCGCGCTGCATCGCCGGGTGCACGATCACGGGCACGCCCGCAGCCGCGAGCTCGTCGAGCAGCACAAAGGCCTCGGCGGCGCCGTCGAGCACCAGGCGCAGGTCGAACTCGCGCGCGAGGCGCACGGCGGCCAGGATGTCCTGGTGGCGGTTGGCGGTCACCATGAGGGGCACCTCCCGGCGCAGCATGCGGCCGACGGCCTCGAGGCGCAGGTCGACGTCGATGTCGTCGCTGGCCGCCTTCTTGGCCTCGTAGCCCTGGCCCTTGACGAAGAGCTCGCGCAGCATCGCGAGCTGCTTGCCGCGCGTGCCGGGGGACGTGCCGGACTCGGCCAGGGAGGCGCCGCCGAGGGTCGCCGCGACCATCGCGCGCGGCACGAGCACGGCCTCGTCGACCGTGTTCCCGCGCGTCTTGACGATCATGGTCTCGCCCGAGACCAGCGCGCCGGGCCCGTGGCCCGTGTGCAAGGTGGTGACGCCGAAGGAGCGCACCCAGGCGATCAGCGGCTCGCGCGCGTTGTAGGCGTCGAGGGCGCGCAGCTCGGGCTGCAGCGGCTCGGAGCGCTCGAGCTGGTCCTGGTCGTGGGGCTGGTTCAGGTAGCCGGCCAGGCCGACGACGCTGTGGGCGTCGACCAGCCCGGGGGTAGCGACGGGGACCTGGATCACGGCGAAGCCCTCGGGGCGATGGGTCGAGGCGACGGGCCCGATCGCGGTGATCTTGCCGCCCTCGATGACCACGACCGCGTCCTCGAGCACGTCGCCGGCGACGGTGTGCAGCTGGGCGGCGTGCACGACCAGGTTGCCGTCGGGCGCGCCGAGGGCGCGGCCATCGCCGACCTGCGGTGCGGGGTCCTGGGCGATGGTGGGAGCGGTCAGCACACAGGCGGCGGCGACCAGGGAGAGGGCCAGGGGAGTCAGTTTCTTGGTGAGCTGCATGGCTAGTTGTCCTCCCCGTCGCAGCACGACGTGTGGGCCCGGGACTGGCCCGCGCCCATGCCGCCGGTGGCGTACAAGAGGTCCTCCTCGCTGCTGCGGTCGAAGACGCGCACGCCGTCGACCCAGGTCCCTTGGACCTTGGTGTAGACGCTGAAGGGGTCGCCGTCGAGCAGGATCAGGTCGGCGTCCTTGCCGACCTCGAGCGAGCCGATGCGGTCGCCGAGGTCCAGCATGCGCGCGGGCTCGAGGGTCAGGGCGCGCAGGGCGCCGTCGCGGCTCATGCCCGCGCGCACGGCCAGGGCGGCCATGCGCAGGAAGTGGCGCGAGTCGGTGATCCAGTCGTCGGTGTGGAACGCGACCTGGGCGCCGGCGCGCTCGAGTACGGCGCCGGACTCGAAGCCAAGGTCGCGGGCCTCGAGCTTGCCGCCCGGGCTGTCGACCAGGATCAACGAGCTGCCGACGCCGGCGGCGGCGATCTCGTCGGCGACCTTCCAGGCCTCGCTCACGTGGTGCAGCACGACCCGGAAGCCGAACTCCTCCTGCAGGCGCAGCACGGTCATGATGTCGTCGTGTCGGTGGGTGTGGTGGTGCACGATGCGCTTGCCGGTCAGCACCTCGACCAGGGCTTCCATGCCGAGGTCGCGCTCGGGCGCCTTGTCCGGGTCGTCCTCGGCCGCGGCGAGCTTGCGCTGGTAGGCCTGGGCCTCGAGGAAGGCCTCGCGCACGAGGGCGGCTGACTTGCCGCGCGTGCCGGGGAAGGGCGCGTCCTTGCGCGAGTTCGTGCCGTTGGCCATCTTCATGCCGCCCATCGGCTTGCCGTCGGCGTCGCGCACGGCCCAGCCGTCGATCGTGTTCGCGTCGGTCAGCTTGAGGTACGCCGTCTGGCCGCTCATCAGGTGACCCGAGCCGGGCATCACGTTGGCGACCGTGATGCCGCCGGCCTGGGCGCGCTGGAAGCCGGTGTTGCGCACGTCGATCGCGTCGTACACCGACACGCCGGGCTGGATCGGCCCGGAGCGATCCGCGGCCCAGCCTCCGCCGATGTGGGAGTGGGTGTCGACGAGGCCGGGCATCAGGATGTGCCCGGTGGCGTCGACGACGGTCGCGCCGCGCGGGACGGCGACGTCGCCGCGCGCTCCGATGGCGGTGATCTTGCCGTCCTTGACCAGGACGACGCCGTCCTCGAGCTCGGCGCTCGAGATCGGGATCACGTGGGCGCCGACGAAGGCGGTCGTCGCCGCGGGCACATCGGGACCGGGGGAGTCCGCGGCCA
>JARGPD010000098.1 GCA_029212845.1 Planctomycetota bacterium | reverse complement strand
CCTGGGCCTCCGAGATCCAGATCTCGTGGCTGGCGAGGCCGGGGTACTTGAGCGGCACCTCGGCCAGGTCGACGTCGACGCCACACTCCTCGCCCATCTCGCCGACGGCCGAGGAGAGGCCCCCGGCACCGCAGTCGGTCACCGCGCGGAAGAGGCCGAGGTCGCGCGCCTGAAGCATCGCGTCGAGCACGCGCTTCTCCTCGATCGGGTTGCCGATCTGCACGCTGGCGGCGCTGTCCTCTTCGCTCTCTTCGCTGAGCTCGATCGAGCTGAACGTGGCGCCGTGGATGCCGTCGCGTCCGACCGCGCCGCCCATGGTCACGACCAGGTCGCCCGGGTGGACCTGCTTGTCGGCGAACTCGCGCTTGGCGAGGCCGACGGTGCCGGCGTAGACCAGCGGGTTGCCGATGTAGCGCTCGTCGAACCACAGGCCGCCCGACACGGTCGGGATGCCCATGCGGTTGCCGTAGTCGCGCACGCCAGCGACCACCCCGCGCAGGATGCGGCGCGGGTGCATGCAGCCCTTCGGAAGGTCTTCGGGCGCCAGGTCCGGGGGGCCGACGAAGAAGGCGTTGGTGTTCGCGATCGGGCGCGCGCCGAGGCCCACGCCGAGGATGTCGCGGATCACGCCGCCGATGCCGGTGCCGGCGCCGCCGTAGGGATCGATGGCGCTCGGGTGGTTGTGGGTCTCGACCTTGAACGAGATGTCCCAGCCCTTGTCGAATTCGATGATGCCGGCGTTGTCGTGGAAGACGCTGACGCACCAGGGCGCGTCGATCTCGTGGGTCGCGCGGGCGATGGTGGACTTGAGCAGGTTGTCGAAGCGCTCGACGGTGCCCGCGTCCTCGTCGGTGAACTCGATGTCCCCGGCGAAGGTCTTGTGCTTGCAGTGCTCGGACCAGGTCTGGGCCAGGGTCTCGAGCTCGCAGGCGGAGGGCTCGCGCCCGAGGTCCTCGTAGAAGCTCTGGATCGACTGCATCTCGAGCAGGGTCAAGCTCAGGCAGCCGTCGACGCTGAGCTTCTCGAGGCCAGCATCGTCGAGGCCGAGCAGCGGGACCTCGACGCGTCCGCGCACGCCGCCGCCGGACTTGGGCTTGCCGAAGGGCAGGTCCTCGCGGCCGACGCGCAGGTGCTCGATCGTGGTGTTCGCCAGGCAGCGCGCGGCGGTGCGCTCGAGCTCGTCGGCGTCGGCGCCGGTGACCTCGTAGATGCGGAAGGTCTGCACTTCGATCGGCTCGGCGGCGTCCTGGAAGAGCGTCTTGTTGAGCAGGCGCTCGACACTCTCGGCGACGGGGTCCATCACGCCCGGCTTGCGGGCGATCAGGACGCGGATGCCAGCGGCCGGGGGCTCGGGGGCCTCGCCGGGTGCGACCACGGCGGACTGCTCGAGCACCGGATCGCAGAGCACGTCGGCGGTGATGCGCTCGACATCCTCGGCGGAGAGGCCGGGAGGGAAGAGGTAGCCGTGGCCAGCGCGGCAGGCGGTCGCTGCAAGCCCGAGCTCGGTGAGCTCGGCCAGTGCGTGCTCGCCCTCGGGATCATGGATCGCTGCGCGCTTGAAGACCTCGACGCGCCAGGCGGCCGCCTGGGACTTCGCCTGGGTGGCCGTAGGGTTCGCCGTGGGGGTCATGACGGGTTGCCTGAAGCTAATTGGGGGGATGGGGCGCCTGGGGAAGGGCAGATTCTAAATAGGTGGCCCGCCGCGTTCTAGCTTGGTCGGGGGTTCCCGGGCGGGGCGAGGCAACTTCCCTCGGCGGGGCGGTCGGTCTGGTCAGGGGGGCCCGCCCGCTGTAGGATCGTCAGCTTCCCGCGGGGGGCCCGAAGGCCTGCTGAGGCGGGGATCCCAGACCCCCAAGAGCTGCACGTGAGCAAGCCCAAGTCCAAGAGCGGCAACACCGGAGCCCTCTCCTTCGAACAGCCGATCCGCGAGATCGAGGACCGCATCGCGGAGCTCGAGGAGCTGTCCAGCTCGACCAAGCTGGACATCACGAGCGAGATCGAAGCGCTGCGTACCCGGCTCATGGGTCAGATCGAGGAGACCTACTCGGATCTGAACGCCTGGGAGCGCGTCAACGTGGCCCGCCATCCCGAGCGGCCGGTGACCGGCGACTACGTCAACCTGATGCTCGACGACTTCTTCGAGCTGCACGGCGACCGGACCTTCGGCGACGACCGCGCCCTGATCACCGGCCTCGCCCAGATGGACGGCCGCCGCTTCATGCTGGTCGCCCACCGCAAGGGCCGCAACGTGGCCGAGCGCCTCGAGTGCAACTTCGGCTGTGCGCACCCGGAGGGCTACCGCAAGGCCCTGCGCAAGATGAAGCTGGCCGAGAAGATGGGCATCCCGATCGTGACCCTGATCAACACGCCGGGCGCCTACCCCGGCATCGCTGCTGAAGAGCGCGGCCAGGCCATGGCGATCGCCGAGAACATCCTCGGCATGTTCGACATCGCCGTGCCGATCATCTGCGTCGTCATCGGCGAGGGTGGCTCCGGCGGTGCCCTCGGCATCGGCGTCGGCGACCGCGTGCTGATGATGGAGTACGCGTACTACTCCGTGATCAGCCCCGAGGGCTGCGCGGCGATCCTCTGGAAGGACGGCGAGCGCTCCCCAGAGGCCGCCGAAGCCTTGAAGCTGACCGCGCCGAGCTTGATCGAGCTCGGCATCGTGGACGAGGCCGTGCCCGAGCCGACCGGCGGCGCCCACCGCTCGCCCACGGAGACGATCAAGAACCTCAAGGAAGCGATCCTGCGCAACCTCGACGAGCTGGCCGAGATCCCGCTGCCGGACCTCCTGGAGCAGCGCTACGAGAAGTTCCGCAAGATCAGCCACATCGAAGGTCGCTTCCCGACCGTGGCTGACGCGCTCTAGCCCCAAGGGCGAAGGCCGAGGCTTGACCCTGCCGGGGCAAGCGGGAAGAGTGCAGGGACGCGCAGCGGCCCTTGCGCACTCCTCTCTCTCAACTCCAGCCCCCCCGGCATCATGAGCCCCTCCGAAGGAACCGGCGCAGCGCGCCAGCGCGTCGCCACCTGGTCCGAGCTCGCCGATCGCGAGCCGACCTACGCCCTGGTCGAGGGCGTCGACCTCGTGCTCGTCCGTACCGATGACGAGGTCTCGGTGCTCTACGGCCGCTGCCTGCACCGCGGCGCGCTCCTGTCCGATGGCCACGTCTCCGGCGACAACCTGATCTGTGGCCTGCACGACTGGGACTACCGCATCGACACGGGCATCTCCGAGTACAACAACGCCGAGGTCCTGCCGAAGTTCGAGGCTTGGATCGACCTGGATGCCGACGCCGTGCTCGTCGATCCGAACGAGCTCGCGGCCTGGCAAGCGGCCAACCCCCAGCCCTACGACCGCGACAGCTACCTCGGCCTCTACGCCGACGTGAAGGGCACGCAGGACGAGCCCCACAACAACTACATCCAGCGTCTGGCCCGCGAGGGCTTGTCGAAGCTCGGCCACCACGGCGCGATGTCCGCGATGGGCGTGCCCTCGACCCAGCTGCCGTCCTGGGACGACCTACAGATCCTCACCGCGCAGCTCGCGCGGCTGCCGCTCCTGGACGAGGAGTCGGTCGCGACCAAGCTGGTGGTCGGGCCGCGCGCGAAGCGTCCGCTGGAGCTGGACATCCCGATCTTCGTCAGCGACATGAGCTACGGCGCGCTCAGCGAGGAGGCCAAGATCTCGCTGGCCAAGGGCGCCGAGCTGGCCGGGACGGGCATCTGCTCGGGCGAGGGCGGCATGCTGCCCGAGGAGCAGGGCGCCAACTCGCGCTACTTCTACGAGCTGGCATCGGCGCGCTTCGGCTGGAGCCTCGACAAGGTCAAGCGCTGCCAGGCCTTCCACTTCAAGGGCGGCCAGGGCGTGAAGACCGGCACCGGCGGGCACCTGCCCGGCAACAAGGTCACCGCCAAGATCGCGAGCGTGCGTGGGCTGGAGCCCGGTCAGGACGCGATCAGCCCGGCGCGCTTCCCCGACCTCACCACCACGGCCGACTTCGCGCGCGTGGCGGACGAGGTGCGCGAGGCCACCGGCGGCATCCCGATCGGGTTCAAGCTCTCGGCCCAGGCGATCGAGGACGACCTCGACTTCGCCCTCGAGGCTGGCGCGGACTACATCATCCTCGATGGTCGCGGCGGGGGTACCGGGGCTGCGCCCAACGTGCTGAAGAACAACATCTCGGTGCCGACCATGGCTGCGATCGGTCGCGCCCGCCGGCACCTCGATGCACGCGGCGCCGACGACGTGACCCTGATCCTGACCGGCGGCCTGCGGACCGAGTCGGACTTCGTGAAGGCCATGGCCCTCGGCGCCAACGGCGTGGCGATCTCCAATTCGGCGCTCCAGGCGATCGGCTGCCTCGGCATGCGCGCGTGCAACACGAACAACTGCCCGGTCGGCATCGCGACCCAGAAGGAGGAGCTGCGCCGACGCTTCGAGATCCAGCGCTCGGCCGAGCGACTCAAGAACTATCTCGAGGCGACGACCGAGCTGATGCAGGTCGTCGCGCGGGCCTGCGGGCACCGCGACCTGCAGGACTTCCGACTCGCGGACCTGACGGCCTGGAAGCGCGACGTGGCGGAGCTCGCCGGCGTGCGCTTCGCCGGGGCCTAGGGGCCCGCGCATGTACGCCTCTCTCGTCAACCTTGGTCTCGCGGGGCTCGGGATCTATGCGGTCCTTGGGCTAGCCTTCGCCGTGGCCTTCGCGGTGCGGGGCGCCCAGGCGATCGACCCCGCTGCCGAGCAGGGCACGTGGGGCTTCCGGGTCCTGATCGTGCCGGGGGCTGCTGCCCTGTGGCCGCTGCTCTTGCTGCGCTGGGTGCGCGGGGACGGGGAGCCACCGGAGGAGCGCGGCGCCCACCGCGACGGGGCCCGGGGAGGTGGCGCGTGAACGCCAGCCTCCGCCGGCGCCATCGGGGGGTCGTGCTGGGCCTCGCGCTCGTGCTGCCCCTGGGCTTCGTGGCGGCGGTGGCCGCGAGGCCGGTCCCGCCAGGACCGCTGCTGGAGGCGCGCATCGATGCCGCCGTCGGCGCGCTGCTCGTCGGCAAGGGCGAGCTCGAGGGCGTGCGCATCCTGCATGGCCTCGAGGCCACCGAGCGGGGCCTGGAGCTGCGGCTGCAGGCCCTCGACGAGCTCGACACCCCCGACGTCTTGGCCTACTGGTGCCCCGCGGACGGGCAGGGGCTCGCAGCCGGCGCGTACCTGCTCGGGGGCCTGCATGGGCTCGATGCCTGGCGCTACGTCTTGCCCGCTAGGGCGGCCCGGCCATCCGAGCAGGGGACCGAGGTCGCCGGCCGGCTCGTGCTCTACAGCCTCGCCCATGCCCAGGTCGTGCTCGAGGCCGAGCTCCGAGGCGTGGCGGTGGAGCGATGAGTCAGGGCTACCGTGCGGTGGGGTGGAACCCCCAGAAGAAGACCTACGACCGGGTGCTTGGGCTCGGGCTCTTGCTCTACCTGGGGCTGTTCGTCGGGGTCGGCTTCGCCCTGCACCCGACGGCCACGGCCGAGACGCTGCTGCTGCGCGGCCTGGGGACCTCTGCCTTCCTGCTGCTGCACGGGATCCTCTGCATCGGCCCCTTGGCACGGCTGGACCGGCGCTTCCTGCCGCTGCTCTACAACCGCCGTCACCTCGGCGTGTCGATGTTCCTCCTGGCGCTCGTGCACAGCGTCTTCGCCCTGATCCAGTTTCATGCCCTGGGCGACCAGAACCCCCTGGTCAGCCTGTTCGTGGGCAACACGCGCTTCGACAGCCTGGCCCACTTCCCGTTCCAACCCCTGGGTGCCGCGGCCCTCGCGATCCTGTTCCTGATGGCCGCGACCAGCCACGACTTCTGGCTCGCGAACCTCAGCGCGCCGGTCTGGAAGGCCCTGCACATGCTGGTCTACCTGGCCTACGCGCTGCTGGTGATGCACGTCGGCCTGGGCATCCTCCAGGCCGAGACCAGCCCGCTCTGGGCTGGCCTCGTGCTTGCTGGCCTCGCGCTGGTGCTGGGCTTGCACCTGGTCGCCGGCTGGCGCGAGAGAGGCCTGGACCGCGAGCTGGCCCCCGGAGATGCTGGGCTGGTGGACGTCTGTGCCATCGACGAGATCCCCGAGGGGCGCGCGCGGGTCGCGACGATCTCCGGCGAGCGCGTGGCTGTCTTCCGCGAGGGCTTGACCGTGACCGCGGTCTCCAGCCTCTGCCAGCACCAGAACGGGCCCCTCGGCGAGGGGCGCATCCTCGACGGCCTGATCACCTGCCCCTGGCACGGGTACCAGTACGACCCTTGCAGCGGGCGCTCGCCCGCGCCCTTCACCGAGCGCGTGCCCACCTTCCGCGTGGTCCTGCGGTCCGGGCGCGTGCTGGTCGATCCGACGCCGAGCCCCGCCGGCACCGAGCAGGTGCCGGCCTGCGCGGAGCAGCCCCAATGAAGGACGACTTCTACATCGGCTACCTGCCGACGACGACCCCGGGCCTGGGCGCCTTCCTCAAGAGGACCGGCTTGGCGTACCTGGCCGCCTGCCTCGTCGTCGCCCTGGGCCTGGTCGCCAGCATGGGAGGCTTCTCGAGCGCGGTGTTCGAGTACGGCGTCGAGCGCGACTTCGAGGGCACCTTGGTAGGCGGGCCCGTTCCCATGCTGCTGGTCGACCGCCCGTCGTCGGAGGGTGAGCCCTCGAGCTACGTGCTGACGGCCTTCGGCAAGTTCGGCGCGGGTCCCGAGGTCGAGCCCCATGCCGGTGCGCGCGTGCGCCTGTCGGGCACGCTGATCTATCGCGACGACAGGACCATGGTCGAGCTCTCTGCTGGCTCGATCGAGGTGCTCGCGCCGGTGGCCTTGTCGCGCACGGTCTCGACCGAGCGCACCGAGGAGCTCGGCGAGCTGACCCTCGAGGGCGAGATCGTCGACAGCAAGTGCTACCTCGGCGTGATGAAGCCGGGCAACCTCAAGCCCCATCGGGCATGCGCAGTGCGCTGCATCAGCGGGGGCGTGCCCCCCGTCCTGCTCGTTCGGGACGACGCCGGTCATGCCAGCTACTTCTTCCTCGTCTCCGAGGACGGGGGCGCGGTCAACTCCGAGGTGCTCGATCACGTGGCCGAGCCCGTGCGCCTGACGGGTCGAGCGGTGCGCCGCAGCGGGCAGACCTTCCTCTATGCGAACCCGGCCGAGCTGCAGCGGCTCTAGGCGAGGAGCTACCGCACGGGGAGGCCTGTTGGGAGCCCCAAGGGGCCGCTCTCCGAGTCGCTGCAAGGCGATCGAAGCCAGGCGAGCAACCCTTTAATGATGGGGGCGCCATGGCCCGAGCCGACGCGTCCCCGGGAGGGCTCCCGAAGGTCTCCCCGGCGCCCTGCGAGTGCTCGAGCTCGGTAGGAATCCCCGCGAGCGGCCGGGCTAGTTCCCAACATCATTCCCGAGGCTCCCGTAGCGCTTCCGCATCATGATTGCTACTTCTGTGGTGATGGTCCCCGACCACCAGGACGACGAGGCGCAGCGCTCCGACAAGGCCCAGGCCCCCGGTCCGTCCACGGGTCAGGACGCCGCCACCCTCGAGGCGGAGGCGCGCGCCGAGGCGCCGTCCGCCTCCGAGAATCGGCGCGTGGACCATGACCTCGTGCGCCGGGCCCAGGAGGGGGACGAGGCCGCCTTCGCAGCGCTCGTCGAGCGCCACCAGCGGCGCGCTTGGCGCGTGGCCCGCAACCTCGTGCCGCGCGACGAGGACGCCGACGACATCGTCCAGGACGCCTTCCTGCGTGTCTTTCGCAGCCTCGCCCGCTTCGACTTCGACTACGGCTTCACGACCTGGCTCTTCCGGATCGTGACCAACCTGGCGATCGACCTGCTCCGCAAGCGGCGCCCGATCGGCCTGGGTTCGCCCGGGGACGCGGACGAGGACGGCCCCTCGTACGAGCCCGAGGACGAGCGCGTCGAGCAACCCGACGAGGCGCTCCTGCGCGATGAGCGCGCGACCCTCGTGCGCGAGTGCATCGACTCCCTCGCGCCGCACTTCCGCTCGGTCATGGTGCTGCGCGAGCTCGATGGCCTGCCCTGCGCCGAGATCGCCGAGATCGTGGGCGCGACCCACGTGACCGTGCGCTGGCGCCTGCACCGGGGCCGCAAGCTCTTCCAGGACGAGTGGGAGCGACGCATGCAGGAGATCGACCGGAATTCCGGCGAATGCAGCTCGGATCCCGCCAACGAACCGAGCTGGGACGCCGTAGACCCGACCGAGCCCACCTGAGAGGGGCCAAAACCAAATGAGCACCATGGATCCAAGAACCACCTGCACCGAAGTCGAGGGGCTGCTGCCGCTCTTCATCGGGGGCGACCTCGAGGGCGACGACATCGCCCTCGTCGCTGTCCACGTCGAAGGGTGTGAGCGCTGCGCGGAGGCTCTGGAGGGGGTCCGTCGCGCACGCCAGGAGCTGCGCGCTGGCCTGCAGATGGCCGTCGAAGGGCGCGAGCCGCAGCTCTGGCCTGCGATCCGATCCGAGCTGCATCGCGAGGGCCTGCTGAGGGCCCCGGGCGAGCCCGTCTCGCTGCGACCGCTGCCCGGTGGTGCCGACCTGGAACACGATGCTGATCGAGCCCCGGCACGCCCGGCCTCCCTGCCGCGGGTTGCGGTGGGCATGGCCGCAGGCATCGCTGCGGTGTTGATGATCGGCCGGGGATTCTTCGGAGGACCCGAGCTCACTCCCCAGGACCCCGGTGGGTCCGGTGGAGACCGCGTCGTCGAGCGCCAAGCCGCTCCGACGCCGAACGTGCGAGGCCTGGACGGCAGCGCCGTGGCCGACGCGACCTTGGGCAGCGAGGCCCGACCGAAGCCCTCGGCGCGCCTGCGCCCGGTCGGCTTCGAGAACGAGACCCTGTTCGACGGTGCCCGCGAGGATCTTTTGCGCGACGCCCAAGAGGCGCGTACCTTGCAGCCTGGTGTTGGGTCCTTCTTGCCTAGCCCCTCGAGTGGCTCCGCCGGATCCCAGGGCGAGCTGGTCAGCGGCTTCAAGCTGCAGTAGGCCGGCACCGGGACCAGCCGCGTTGCTCACCCGAAAGCCATGAAGCCCTTGCTCCTCACCGTACTGCTCGCCGCTAGCGCGAGCGCCCAAGCTCCGGGCGAAGCCCCCAGCTCCACCGGCGGGAAGCTGGTCGTCGAGCTGAGCCGCATGGGGGACGAGTCGTCCGCTGCGCCCAGGACGATCGACCCGGACGTGCTGACGGTCGGCCTGTCGATCGACGACCTCGACGTGCGCGAGGCCTTCTACGACGGCCTGATGGCCGACGCCAAGCGCTCGCCCCAGCGGCACACCGAGCTCATGTTCTGGCTCGAGGACGTGGCCGGTGGACGCGGCGAGCTCGCCTGGACCGCGCGGCTTGCCAAGCGCGAGCTCGGGCGTCCGATCGGCAGCGATCCCCTGCTCGCCTTCAGCGGCGGCCCTATGGTCGGCGCCTTCGGCCAGGTCGTCGACCCCCAGGCCTGGACCCTGTTCCTGGCCCAGCCCGCCGACGGGAGGCTCATGGTCGAGGGGCAGGCCCCCGCCGATGCGAGCCAAGGCGCGGGCAGTGACCTGCAGCTGGAGGCCTGGGTCGAGCGCGCCATGGCCCAGGACAACCGCTTCCCGGTCGCCAGCCTCGACGCCCTCGGCGACTGCACCCTCGAGCTGCGCATCGGCCCGACCTGGGCCCAGCTGCGGCTGCTCGACGCGCCGGTCCTGCAGCTGACGCCCGAGGACGACTCCGCGGGCCACGAACACCAGACCTGGACCACGCGTGTGCGCGAGTTCAGCGGCCGCGACCTGGCCGAGATCGTGCGTCGCAACCCCGACCTCGTGGGCATGCTGCCCTTCGAGGTCCCCGGCCTCGGCGCCGGCTCGGTCAGCCCGCGCACCGACGTGCTCGGCGTGTGGACCCAGCCCTTGACCGACGAGCACTGCAGCGCCCTGGGCCTGCCGCCTGGCTGCGGCCTCGAGGTCGGCCGGGTCGAGCCCGGCACCGTCGCCGAGGTGCTCGGCATCAGCCCCGGCTCGGTCGTGCTCGAGGTCTGTGGCATCGAGGTGCGCGGCAACGTCGGCATCGCCGATGCGATGCACGGCGCCAAGGAGCACCACGTCGAGGACGGCATGTGCGTCGTCTGGATCGACGCCTTCGGCCGCAGCCACCAGCGCACCTGGCGCCGGGGCATGGGCCTCGCGCCGAAGGCGGCCGAGCCCGTCGAGCGGACCGAGCCGAACAAGCTGCGGCCCGTCGACCGCTAGGTCGTCACGCCCGAAGGAAGCTGCGCTTGGCAGCAGCTCGGTCACTCTCGCGGCGTAGCAGCTGCTCCGCGCGCGCCATGCGGTCGGGCGTCCTCGGCGCCCCGGGGAGCTAGCTGCCCGTGGACTCGAGCTCGTCCATGCGGGCCTGGAACTCCTGCTCGCGCTGGGCGCGCTCGCACTCGGCCTGCAGGTCGTAGGCCGTCTGCACGTCGGGGTGGTCGAAGTCGTCGGGCGACAGGCGCAGGTAGGTCTCGAGGCAGACGAGCGCCTCGTCGTAGCGGCCGAGCTTCATCAAGAGCTGCGCGCGCCGGGTCCAGGTGTCGGCCGTGTCAGGCGCGAGGCTGCCCGCGCGCTCGAGGTACTCGAGCGCGACCTTGGTGCGCCCGAGCTCGTGCAGCATCGAGGCGCCGAGCAGGTAGGTGCGCTCGGCCAGGTCGACGGAGTTGGACATGCGCTCGCGCAGGCGGGACTCTTCGGCGTCGGTGATGCCGGCGCGCTCGAGCTGCCCCTCGTAGTAGACCAGGTCGATCTCGACCAGGCTGATCAGGCGGTTGGCCCAGACGAGGCTCTGCTCGTACTCGCCGCGCAGGGCGTGGACGCGCTGCAGGCCGTTGATCGCCTTGACCTCGTTCTGCTTGGTGGCGAGCACCTCTTCGTAGCGCGAGACGGACTCGTCCCAGGCGTCGGCGGCCATGCCGAAGAGCTCGGCGATGCGAGCTTCCTTGTCGGCGGCGACGGACACGCGCCGGCCGGACTCGATCGCGCGGGCGGACTCCTCGTAGATCACGCCGAGCCGCTCGAGGGCCTCGGCCAGGCCGAGGTCGGTGCGGTAGTCGTCCTGCTGCTTCATGCCGCGGAAGCGCTGCTCGGCGGCCAGCAGGTCTTCCGTCGTGCCGCGCGCGAGGCCGATCCAGCCCATGTACAGGTTGCAGGACAGGTCGTCCGGGTGGATCGCGAGGGCGGTCAGGACCTGGCCCTCGGCGCGGTCGAGGTCGCGGTTCTGCCAGTGGAAGAAGGCGCTCTCTCGGTGCAGCTCGAAGACCTTCTCGGGATCTTCCTGGGGCTCGGAGGAGGAGCAGGAGGCCAGGATCAGGGGGGCGAGGAGCAGCAGGTGCTTGAGGCTCGGCATGTGCATGGGGGGCGCCGGTCGGGCGGGGGGTGGAGGGCTTCGGAGGGCTACGGTCCGGGGCTCTTCCGGGTTGCGTCGAGTGCCTACTCGATGGGCCAACAGGGTACCGAGGATCGGGCGGATGGTTTCGGAGGGCGGGCCGGAAAGCGCGGGCGGGCCTAGCCCGGAGCGTCCCGGCGCATCAGGCGCTCGAGCCGGGCCTCGTCGAAGCGCAGGTGCATGGTCTTGCCGCCGGAGAGGGTCACGAGGCCCGGCTTGGCGCCGCGGGGCTTGTGGACCTCCTTGCCGCGGGCGACGTGGATGTCAGCCTTGCGGGAGCCCTTCTGGGGCGAGAAGTGCAGCGCGAGGTGGGCTGCGTCGAGCAGGTCCTCGTGCTCGGGGTCCTTGGCGCCGGCGAGGCACAGGACCACGTGGCTGCCGGGGGAGTCGGCGGTGTGCAGCCACAGGTCCTTGCCGCGGCAGTGGCGGGTGGTCAGCTCGTCGTTGTCGCGGGCGCTGCGGCCGACGCGGATCTCGGCCCCGGTCGAGCCATGGAAGATGCGGTAGGGGAGTCGGCGCTCGGGCGGCTTGTTGGCCTTCGCCCCGGGCGCGGCCTGGGGCGCGTCCAGCAGGCCACGCTCGACGGCCTCGGCCTCGAGCTCGTCGAGGCCATCCGAGTCGAGGTCCTCGTCGGCGGCGCGGGCGGTGAGCTCCTCGAGCCCAGCGAGGGTGCGCTGGGTGCGCTCCTCTTCCTCGTCCATGCCCGCGAGGCCGCGCTGCAGCTTCTTGTAGCGCGCGAAGATGCGGTCGAGGTTCTGCTTCGGCGAGCGCGCCGGGTCCAGGTCGATGCGGCGCTGGCCGCCTTCGAACCAGTCCTCGACGACGACGTGGTCGCTGCCCTTCTCGATCTGGCCGAGGGCGGCCTTGACCAGGTCGCCGTCCATGCGCACGCGCTCGGCACCGGCGGCGGCCTTGCGGCGCTTGTCGAGGCTCTTGAGGTGCGCGCGGGCGCGGGCGAGGCGACGCTCGAGGCGGCGCAGGACCTCCTTGCGGCGGCGGTCGCTGCGGAGGCCTTCGGCGGCGCCACCGAAGAGCGACTCGACGACCCAGGAGACCGGCGCTCCGAGCGGGGTGCGGCGCTCGGGTGGCGGCTGGAGGTGGTCGTGGAAGTCGGCCGGGAGCGGCGGGGCCTGACGGCCGGAGTCGTCGCGCGGCTTGCCGGACGGCGGCGGCTCCCAGGGCTCGCCGAGCTGCAGGCGTTCGGCGCTCTTGCCGGAGGGGGTCGAGAGGATCGACAGGACGCGATCGCCGCGGTCGAGCAGCAGGAGGTTGGCCTGGCGCCCGAAGAGCTCGAGCAGCAGCGAGAAGGGGGCGCCCGACGGGGTGCCGCGGAAGACGAAGCGCAGGATGCGCTCGCCGCGCGGCTGGGTGATCGAGGCCAGGTGCGTGCCGCCGCCGGGCTCGAGCAGCTCGGCGCGCACGCGCCGGTAGAAGGGACCCTCGGGACCCTTGTGGCGCAGGGCCGAGCCGTGCTGCAGGTGGGCGCGCGGGGCATCGGGGCTGGCCGAGAGGCGCAGGCGTCGGATGCCCAGCGGGCCGCCGTCGGGCATGCCGTCCTCGTCCCAGCCATCGGCGAGGACCAGGAGCAGGTCGCGCGGCGGGAGGGCGGCCACGTCGACGAGCACGAGCCCGCGGGTCACGCGCTCGAGCTCGGTGGCGAGCTCGGCGATCCAGGCGGCCGTGAGGCCTCGCGGCGGCTCGAACGGCAGGGGCCGCTCGTCGCTGCTCTCGTCGTTCGGCTCGGCTTGGCTCATGTCTTTGGGGCGGGGCATCTGGTCCGGGGTGCCGGGGGAACGCGGCACGGGCCCGCGGGAGAGGCTACCCCCCCGCGAGCCCGCGCCATCGCGTTCAGTCTAGCGCCTGGAGGCCTACAGCTCTTCGGCGGCGTTGTAGACCTCGTCGCGGGTGCAGGGCTTCCAGTCGACCAGGTCGCCGTCCTCGGCGAAGAACAGGCCGAGCTCCTTAGCCGCGGCCTCGGGGCTGTCCGAGCCGTGCACCATGTTGTGCGAGAAGCTCATGCCGAAGTCGCCGCGGATCGTGCCCGGGGCGGCGGCGGCCGAGTTGGTCGTGCCCATCAGGCCACGGGTGACCTCGATGGCGTTGTTGCCCTGCAGGGCGATGGCGACGACGGGACCCGAGGTCATGAAGGCGACCAGGTCCTTGTAGAAGGGACGCTCGGCGTGGTCCGAGTAGTGCGTCTGGACCAGGGCGAGGGGGAATTGGCGCATCTTCATGCCGACGACTTCGAGGCCCTTGTCCTCGAAACGCTGCACGATGCGGCCGATGAGGCCGCGCTGGACGCCGTCGGGCTTGATGAGGACGAGGGTGCGTTCCATGGTCGAATCGGGTGCTGGGGGGGGCGTGGTGCTGGGGGTGGGGCGTCCCGGCCAGATGGTCTCGGGAGCTCCGTGATCGGATTTCGGGGCAACAGGATACAGGTTGAGCGGGCGGAGGGGCACCCCCGGTGGGGGGAAGATGAACCCACAAAAAACTCAACAAGGGACCGGGTGGGGGAGGTTGACCTCCCGGGGTGTCGCCCTAAAATGCTTGCCCCTGAAAGGCGATCAGGCGGGCGGTGCTTTCCACCGCTGCGCGCTCACCTTTGTCAACTCGACCCCGCGCCCCCCCGATCGCTAGCCGATCCTGCGAGTGCGGCACTTCCCCCCTTTAGAAGAGTCTTACGCCTTGGCGACTCCCCCCGACAAGCGGTCCGGCCCGATGGGTTCCGCGAGCGATCGGGAGGAGCGCGAGAGGGCCAAGCTCGGCGAGTGGGGCAAGCATGCCGGCTTCGGGATTCAGTATGCGGTCACCATCGGAATCTTCGCCCTGATCGGGTGGAAGCTCGATGGCTGGCTGGGCACAGAGCCTTGGCTGATCATCGTGATGGTCTTCCTCGGCTTCATCGGGGCCACCGTCTCTCTCGTCAAGCAGCTGCCCACCTCCCGACCCCCTGCCGCGCGCAAGGGGTCAGCCCCGAAATGAACCGCACCCTCCTCAGCGTTGCCCTGCTCCTGCCGATCGCCATCGTGGCGTGCTGGCAGCATGGTGGCTTGGCTGAGCTGCGCGGCGCGGGCATCGCGCTGGGTTACGGGGTCGGCGCGCTCGTCTCGGTCTGGGGCATCTACCTCCAGCGCCACACCCTGCGGCATCGTCCCGAGCGGATGACGGCCGCCACCGCCATCGACTTCGGCACCAAGCTGCTGGTCGTGCTAGTTGGCGCCACCCTGCCGCACCTCATGCCCCGGGTCGCAGAGCTCTGGGACTGGCGCAGCTTCCTGCTCACCTTCGCGATCGTGTCGGTCGTCGTGCTGACCGTTGGCACTGCCGACGCGGTGAAGGCCATCGCTCGGCCCGCATCCCACGAGTCCCCTGGAACGCAAACCGGCTCCTCGGCCGGCTGAATCCACGTGAACCTCCTCCGCCCCCTCATCGCCGTCGCAGTCATCGCCCTTGCCTGCTTCCTGAACTTCACGCTGTCCACGCACCACCCGATCGAGGGTGAGTTCGACGTGGTGATGATGTTCGGCCACCTGGTGCCTGCTGCCCTCGTCACGGGCGCGGACCACGGCATGCTGCTGAGCCTGCCCCTGCCGGAGTTCCTCGCGGCCTTCGACATGGACCTGCGCCCGGAAGCGCCGGGCGCCCAGCTGATCCTGACCAACATGCAGATCTTCATGGTGCTCGCCACCGTCCTGATCTTCGTGCTGCTCGGGGGCGTGGCGAGCTACGTGCGCACCGGTCGAGGGGACGCCATCAGCCGCATCTTCGCTGGCTTCTGCATGTTCGTCCGCGACGACATGGTCTACCCGATCATGGGCAAGACCACCGGCCGCTCGTTCCTGCCGTACTTCCTGGGACTGTTCTTCTTCCTGGTGTTCATGAACCTGGTCGGCCTGGTGCCCTTCTCGGCGACGCCGACGGCCACCATCGCGACCACCTTCGGCCTGGCCTTCGTGACCCTCTTGATCATGATGATCGGCGGCATGGTCGTGCAGGGCCCGCTGAACTACTTCAAGCACCTGGTGCCCGAGGTGCCGTGGTGGCTCTGGCCGCTGATGTTCGTGGTCGAGCTGATCGGCGTGATCGCCAAGCCCTTCGCCCTGATGGTGCGTCTGTTCGCCAACATGAGCGGCGGCCACATGGTCGTGTTGAGTTTCATCGGCCTGATCTTCCTCGCCGCCTCCCAGGCGGGCACTGGCATCGCCTGGACCGCGAGCCCCTTCGCGGTCGGCTTCGCCGTCTTCATCATGATCATCGAGGCCTTCGTGGCGCTGCTCCAGGCCTACGTCTTCACCTACCTCTCGATCATGTTCATCGGTGGCTCCCTGCACCCGGACCACTGATCCCAAGCGCAACCCAGGCGGGCGCTGCTCGCCTGGGTCACACCCACTTCTTCCGTCCGTAAGGACAACCCACCCCGGTCCGGCCAACTCGGCCGTCCTACCCCCAAACGACAAGAGCGAATCATGATTCTTGCCACCCTCGCTGAAGGTACCGTCGCTTCCTACGCTGGCATCGGCGCCGGCCTCGCCGCCATCGGCGCTGGCCTCGGCATCGGCCGCATCGGCGGTCAGGCCAACGAAGCCATCGCCCGTCAGCCCGAAGCCACTACCGACATTCGCGGTAACTCGATCATCCTGTCCGCCCTCATCGAGGGTGTCTGCCTGTTCGCGGTCGTCGTCGCGATGATCGCCTAGTTCGGGTCACCCGAACACCAAGGACGGAAGCGGCTCCCCGCCCCTGCCTCTACTTAAAGGAGTAGGGGCGGGGGGCCGACCCGAAATCAACTCCCCCAGGCATAGCTACCACCATGCAACTCCAAGCCATTGCATTCCTCGCTGAAGGCGGCGGATTCGATCCGCTTGCGCCGGACACCTTTGGTCAGGCGCTGTGGACGATCCTCATCTTCGGCCTCTCGATCCCTGCGATCTGGCTCGTCGTGATGAAGCCGATCGTCGCAGCCCTCGAGGCCCGAGACGACCACGCCAAGGCCGCCATCGGTGCAGCCGAGGATGCCAAGGCCGAGGCCGAGCGCGTCCGCGCCGAGGTCGAGGTCAGCCTGGGTGAGGCTCGCGCCGAGTCTGCGCGCGAGATGGCCGAAGCCCGAGCGCGCGGTGAGAAGCTTGCAACCAAGCTTGTCAGCGACGCCGAGAAGAAAGCGCGCGACCTGGTCGACAGCGCCCAGGCCACCATCCGAGCCGAGCAGGAGAAGGCCCTCTCCGCGATCCGCAACGAGGTCGTCGAGCTCAGCCTCTCCGCCGCCGGCAAGGTCGTCGGTCGCAGCGTCAGCAGCGAAGACGATCGCCGCCTCGTGGCCGAGGTCGTCTCCGGCGTGAAGGGTGACGCCTGATGAAGGTCGATGCCGTCACCGCCCGCTACGTGGACGCCCTCTACGGGCTGAGTCTGCGCAAGGGTGAGCTCGATGCGGTGCGCTCCGATGTGGAGCGCCTCGCGAAGCTGCTCGCCCGCCCCGGCGCCGAGCAGCTGGTCTTCCACCCGGGCAGGGACCGCGCGACGCGCATGTCCTACCTGGCGGAGGTCCTGAGCGGCGCCACCGAGACGTTCCAGAGCTTCGTCTCCCTGCTCTTCGACAAGCGCCGCGACGAGGTCCTTCGGGGCCTCGGCGAGGGCTTCCGCATGCGTACCCTGCGCGAGGCGGGCATCGTCGAAGGCGTCGTCGAGAGCCCGCGGCCCCTGGGCTCCGGCGAGCTCGCCGAGCTGACCGTCAGCCTCGGCGCGAAGCTCGGCAAGGAGGTGCGTCTGACCAACCAGATCACGCCCGACCTGATCGCGGGCGTCCGCGTGACCGTCGACAACCGCATGGTCGACTGCTCCGTGGCCGGCCGCTTCGAAGAGCTCCGCCGGCGCATGCAAAACGCGCCCCTGCCGACCGTCGGCTAGCCCTCCCCGTACAAGCACACCAACTTCACCTCGCCATCCGGTGACCCCGGCGGCACACCAAGAATAAAGACATGGACCTTCGACCCGCAGAAGTGACCTCGATCCTGGAGAAGGAGATCGAGCAGTACAAGGGCGACTCCGACATGCAGAGCGTCGGCACCGTCCTCAGCGTCGGCGACGGCGTGGCCCGCGTTTGGGGCCTCGACGACTGCATGATGAACGAGCTGCTCGAGTTCCCCGGCGGCGTGCGCGGTGTTGCTCTCTCCCTCGAGGAAGACAACGTCGGCTGCGTGCTGCTCGGTGACGCCGCAAAGGTCCGCGAGGGCGACACGGTGCAGCGCACCGGCCGCATCATCTCGGTCCCGACCGGCCCCAAGCTGCTCGGCCGCGTCGTCGACGCGCTCGGCAACCCGCGCGACGGCAAGGGCCCCCTCGGTACCACCGAGGACGACCTGATGCTGATCGAGCAGCCGGCCCCGTCGGTCGTGGAGCGCCAGCCCGTCTGCGAGCCCATGCAGACCGGCATCAAGGCCGTCGACTCGATGATTCCCGTCGGCCGCGGCCAGCGCGAGCTGGTCATCGGTGACCGCCAGACCGGCAAGACCGCGATCCTGATCGACGCGATCCTCGAGCAGGCCAAGACCGGTGGGGGCGACCCGAACAACCCCGAGCAGGTGCTCTGCGTCTACGTCGCCGTCGGCCAGAAGCAGTCGACCGTCGTCGACATCGTCCGCCGCCTCGAGGCCGCTGGCGCGATGGCCTACACCATGGTCGTCACGGCGTCGGCCATCGACGAGGCCTCGATGCAGTACCTGGCGCCGTACACCGGCTGCACCATGGGCGAGCGCTTCCGCAACGAAGGCCGCCACGTCCTGGCGATCTACGACGACATCTACAAGCAGGCCCTGGCCTACCGCCAGGTGATGCTGCTGCTGCGTCGTCCCCCGGGCCGTGAGGCCTTCCCCGGCGACGTGTTCAACTTGCACAGCCGCCTGCTGGAGCGCTCGGCCAAGCTGGCCGACAACGCCCCGGAGATCAACCCGATCTACAAGGCCGGCGGTGGCAGCCTGACCGCCTTCCCGGTCGTCGAGACCCAGGAAGGTGACGTCTCGGCCTACATCCCGACCAACGTGATCTCGATCACCGACGGCCAGATCT
>JARGPD010000097.1 GCA_029212845.1 Planctomycetota bacterium | reverse complement strand
CCATCGACGAGCGCGCCAGCCGGCGGAGCAGCAGCTGCGCCGCGGACACGGGCCGCGCCTCGATCGGGCGGAACTCCAGGAAGGCGCGCAGGTCGGCCTCGAGCGCCGCCGCGCTGGCGTAGCGCGAGCGCGGCCGGCGGTGCATGCCCTTGTCGAGGATCGCCTGCAGCTCGCGCGGCAGGCCGGGTCGCAGGCGCCCGGCGCGCATCGGCTCGCGGGTCGCGATGCCGGCCAGCACCTCGGTCGGCGTGCCCTGGTAGGGGGGCCGCAGGGTCAGGAGGTTGTAGAGCGTCGCGGTCAGGCTGTAGACGTCGCTCTCGACGCGGTGGTTGCGACCGCGCACGAGGGCCTCGGGCGGCATGTAGGCCGGCGTGCCGAGGATCGCCTCGCCGCGCGTCAGGGTCGAGTCCGAGTCCAAGAGCGCCAGGCCGAAGTCGAGCAGCACCGGCACCCCGCTCTTCCGCACGAGCACGTTCGACGGCTTGATGTCCCGGTGCAGGACCCCGGCCCCATGCACCAGCTCGAGCCCGCTCGCCAGGTCGGCGACCCAGCGCACGACCGTGCGCACGAAGCTGGCCTCGCGCCCGGTGGCGACACCGAGCTCGTCCTCGAGCCAGGCCGCGTCCTCGCTGCGCTTGTGGTGGTGCCTGTCGCTGGCGCGCTCGGCGATCTCGGTCAGGGCGATGCCGTCGACCCACTCCATGACGATGTAGGGCGCACCTTCGTCGGTGGTGCCGCGGTCGTGGACCGAGATGATCGAGGGGTGCTGCACCGCCGCCATGGCCTCGGCCTCGCGCAGGAAGCGCCGCCCGGTGAGGGCGGGATCCAAGAGGCCGGCGCGCAGGACCTTGACCGCGACGGTGCGCACGAGCTCGAGGTCCTCGGCCAGGTAGACCACGCCCATGGCCCCGGCTCCGATCGCCTCGACCAGCCGGAAGCGGCCGCCGAGCACCCGACCGAGGGCCGGGTCGTCGCCCACGGGACGGCCGAAGATGCGCGGCATCAGCTCGGCGTCGCGGGCCGCGCCAGCGACCGCGTCGCGCAGCTCGGGGTGCTGCTCCACGGCGCGCTCGAGCCAGTCGGCCTGGCCGTCGTCGCGCAGCTCGAGGGCATGGGCGAGCACCGACTCGAGCAGGGTCGTGGGTTTGGTGGACGGGTC
The DNA here is from genome assembly GCA_029212845.1 of Planctomycetota bacterium. GTDB lineage: Bacteria > Planctomycetota > UBA1135 > UBA1135 > JARGPD01. Next base: position 17,393 of record JARGPD010000097.1, on the reverse strand, counting down.
CATGGTCGGCGGGCGCGCCTCAGCCTTCCTTGAGGATCAGGGTCAAGCGAGCCTGGATGGAGTAGAAGGCCCGGCGGGCACCGGACTCGGTCCCGAAGCCCAGCTGGGCAGCCAGCTCGGCGAAGGTCGCCTGTTGTTCGAGCCGGGCGCGCAGGAGCAGCTGCTCGCGGGGCTCGAACCCCGACAGCGCCCGCTGGAGGCGACCCACGTACTCGCGGGCCGAGGCCTCGTCCGCGGGCCCGTCGCCGGTGGCGGGCAGGCTCAGGTCGTTGGGGTCGCCCCCGTTGCGCCGTCCGTCGCGGCGCTCGGCTTCGTGAAAGCGGACCGCGTCCAGGATGCGGTTGCGGACGACCATCGCGAGGTAGCCGACGAAGGCCTGCTCGCCCTCCCCGGCGAAGGCGTCCAGGTCGCGCAGGACCGCGTGGAAGACGTCCTGGACCACGTCCCCGGTGCTGAACCTTGCCGCGAGCCAGGGGCGACTCGTGCGCAGGTCGCGGGCCAGCTTGCCGTGGACCAGGCGCTGGACCGTCGGGTAGAAGCGCTCCGTCAGGTCCGCGAGGGCCTCGGCATCGCCCCCACGCGCCGCCGTGAGCGCTTCCTGGAAGGATGTGGGGCAAGGCACGGGCTTGAGTATCGCTCGGATCATGGGGCTTGGCTAGCGGGGCGGCAGCGGAAGAGTGCGCCATCCCTTAAGGCGTCGTGGCTCCAGGGATTCGGCGAGCATTCCCGTGGAAATCCCGCTGGGCCTCACCCGGCCGAGCTGTGGGCAGGGTCGCGCCCGGCACCGGCTCCAGGTCGGAGTCGGTACCGGGCGCCGAGTCGAGCGGGCATGCCTCGCTCGCGGCCGGGCCCTACTCGTTCAGCTCCAGGGTCAGGCGGTTCGTGGCCTGGACGAGGGTCAGGGCCGGGTCGAAGGCGATGCCCTGCAGGTGCGCCTCACCCTCGAGGAACGCGGCGTTCACCGCGCCGAAGTTGACCGGCAGGCTGGCGACGCCGCCGGCGGGGATCACGACGAAGCCGACGTTGGCCTGGCCCGCGCCGAGGTCGATGCCGATGCTCGAGGTCGAGATCAGCCCCGGCAGGACCGAGGAGTCCATCAGGAAGTTCTGGTGCAGGGCCGTGTTCTCGATCGCGATGCCGGGGAAGGCCGGGTCGTTGATCGTGTCGAAGAAGCCCACGCCCGACAGCAGGATCACCAGGTCGCCGGGCGTCCCGAGGATGTCGACCGAGGTCAGCCACTGGCCGGCGGCGGGCGACAGGTTGCCGAGGTCGTCGAGGTCGGCACCGAAGGGCGAGCCGACGGTCGGCGCGATGCTGGCGCCCCGGCCGAAGGCGACCACCGCGGCGGTGGCGATGCCGGTGAACTCATCGGCGCCCATCTCGGGCAAGAAGCCGACGATGCGCGGCTCGAAGTCGATGTCGTGGGCCTGGTCGCGGCGCACCACGATCGGGCCGGGCGCACCGGGCACCTCGGTGCTCGGGAAGGGCGCGCCGGAGGTCACGGGAAGGTACTCGCCCGCCTCGCCGATCTCGATGATGACCGAGCCCGGGGTCAGGAGCAGGTCGGTCAAGAGCTGGTTCTGGCCGAGGTCGCCACCGACGAAGCCGGGGGGCGCTCCGAGGAGGATCGGGCCAAAGCTGGCCGGCAGTCCCATCGCGAAGAGCGCCTCGTCCTCGTCGTAGTTGAACCAGCCCATGCGGTCGCCGCCGGTGAAGACCAGCGGGTCGCCTTGGGCGTCGATCGGGTCGATCATCGAGCCGGGCTGGGTCGGGTTCCAGATCAGGTTGTTGATCAGGGCCATCTCGATCACGTTGACCCACTCGATGCCGACCGGCGCGAGGGGGTCATCGGCGTAGGCGATCGTGTTGCCGATCACGAAGGGCGCGCAGCCGTCGACGCGCACGTTCGTGCCACCGACCTGGATGAAGTTGCCTTGCAAGCGCGTCTGGTGGGTCAGGTCGCCACCCTCGAGCAGCACGTTGGTGGGGTAGTGCTGGATCTCGTTGGCGCGGATCAGGGGCGAGGTCGGGGACACGTCACCCAGGACCCAGACGCCGGCGGTAGCCGCGGACTCCTTGCCCTGGACGTAGTCGATCCAGTTGCGCTCGAGCACGGGCACCAGCTCGATCCCCGGCTCGCTGGCGATGCGCACGCCGTAGCTGGCGCCGTTGCTGATGATGCGGCAGTCGCGCACTTCGGGGGCGACCCGCAGGGCCTCGGCCGGGGTCGGGTTCATGGCCTCGATGCGCAGCACGCTGCTCACGCCGGGGTTGAGGTCGTCGTTCTGCAGCTCGAGCCCGCGCAGGACAGAGTCGGGCAGGTCCGGGTTGCCGACCGTGTTGAAGAAGAAGGTCTCGCTGCCCGCGGAGCCCTGGGCCAGGAAGGTCGGCAGGGCGCCGTTGGCCCCATAGGCCTCGATCGAGATGCCGTGGGCCGGCAGCATGATCGGGTAGACCTCGCCGAGCGCCGCCGTGAACGGGCCCGGGTCCATCACGTTGATCGTGACGGGGTCGACGCCGAGGTTCATGTTGGGCAGCGCCAGGGCCTGGGTGACCGTCTGGGCGGGGTTCTGGAGGGTGCCGAGGAAGGGCGCGGTCGCGGTGCTGGAGACGTAGAACTCCTGGGCGGTCGGCTGGACCCAGTCGCCGAAGAACTCCATCGTCTGGGCCGAGGCGCTGGCGCCGAACAGGCAGGCGAGGGTCGTGACCGCACAGGCGGAGGTGAGCGCGCGGCGCAGGCGCGGAGGAGTGGGGGGGGTGCTTGGGATCTGCATGGAGAGCTCGCAGTTGGGGAGAGGGTCGTGGGCCACGCGACAGTGCGTCGGCCCCGTTCCCCCCTGAGGACGCGGGCTCTCCCCGCTTGGGCGGCTTGGCCCAGGGAATTCCTCGAGCTCGTGCGCCCTAGCTCTCCGCGCGGGAGATCGAGTAGACCGCGGTCGAGTCAGAGACGTGGCGGCGACCGTCGGGCTCGGCCTCGTCGGCCTGGTACACGTGGATGCGAACCACGGCGGCGCGGGCCCCGACGCGCACGACCAGGGCCTCGGCGAAGGTGTCGGCGAGCTCGGCCGGCCGCAGGTAGTCGACGCGCATGTCGAGGGTCGCGATGCGGTCCTGGTGCTCGGTGGCGGCGATCACGACGGTGCCGCCGGCGGTGTCGGCCAGGGTGGCGAGGGCTCCGCCGTGGAGCGCGGGCCGGAAGGGGTCGCCGGTGTGTTCCGGTCGAAAGGGCAGCCGGAGCAGGGCACGCGTGGGCGTGACCTCTTCGATGGTCAGGCCGAGCAGGTTGTTGAAGGGGACGCAGCGGCCCATGATCAGGCGCGCGGCGAAGGGGCGGTCGGATCGCGCGCGCGCGAGCTCCTCGGGCGTGGCGAGCTCGGCCGGGTCCTTGGGGAAGCCGTCCATCAGTCGGTGTAGCCGAGGGCGCGCATGGCCGCGCGGTTGGCGTCGGTCAGCTCGAGCTCGGAGTCGGGGTCGAGCACGGCGGAGCGGCGGCGCTGGGCCAGCTCGGCGCGCAGGCGCTCGAGCACCTCGGGCAGCTCGGCCGTGAGGTCGTGGTCCTCGCCGGGGTCGGCGCCCAGGTCGAAGAGCTCGGGGTGCAGGCCTTCGGCGAGGCCGAGCTCGGTCGGCTCGATCAGCTTGTAGGGCCAGGAGTACAGGGCGTGGGCGTAGCGCGTGGCGGTCATCGCGTTGCGCGGGCCGGCCAGGTGCTGGCCGGGGTCGAGCCCGGTGGTGTCGACGTACAGGGCCGGAGCGAGGCTCGTGCCCGAGAGGGCGCCGGCCGCGTCGCTCGGCGGGGCGAGGTCGCACAGCTCGAGCAAGGTCGGCAGGATGTCGACGTTGCTGGTGACGCTGGAGACCTGGCGGCCGCCCACGACCCCAGGCGCCCAGATCATCAGCGGGGTGTGCACGAGCTCGTCGTACAGCTGGCCGCCATGGGTCATCTTGAAGCGCTGCTGCACGGTGGTGGCGCCGCTTGCCTCGGGGCTGAATTCGAAGGCCTCGCGGGTCCACAGGCCCTCGCCGTGGTCGCTGCAGAAGACGAGGATCGCGTTGTCGAGCTGGCCGGTGCGCTCGAGCTCGGCCACCAGCGTTCCGAACTGGGAGTCGGCGAGCCGCACGTCGTCGTCGTAGCCGTTGCGGGCCTGAACCATGGCCTCGCGGACCTCGTCGGAAAGGTCCATGCCCCGGCCCTCGGCCGCGCTCCAGCGCGCCTCGACCTCGTCCGGCACGAGCCCGGGGCCACCGGTGAAGTGGTGGTACTTCGGGTCGATGGCGTAGGGGTCGTGGGTGGTGACCATGTGGACGTAGGTCAGCGTGTCCTTGCCCTTGGAGTTCTTGATCCAGGTCATCGCCTTGCGCACCGCGCGCTCGGTCTGGAAGCGCTCGAAGCCGCGGCGGAAGCCGTTCTCGGGGTTCTGGATCAGGGGGTTGAGCACGAAGCCACCGGTGCGGTAGCCGGCGGCCCGGAAGATCTCGGGCAGGGTCGGCAGCTCGGCTGGCAGGGCGACGGCCTCGCCGGCGACGTCGCGCCCGGTGAAGAGCGAGATCACGCTGGGCGCGGTCCACGAGCTCTGGGAGATGGCCTTGTCGAAGCGCACCCCGCGCTCGAGGAAGTCGTCGAGGAAGGGCGTCGTGTCGCGCGGGTAGCCGTAGCAGGCCATGTGGTCCGCGCGCAGGGTGTCGACCAGGAAGACCAGCACGTGGCGCGGGCCGGCCTTGGCGGGCACCTCGTAGGCGGCCGGCGTGTCGCTGGAGCAGGTCGCGAGTCCAGCGAGGACGGCGGCCGCGAGGGCGAGGCGCAGGGTCGCCATGTCAGGCTGGCTCGACTTCGATCAGCGGGTCGCCTTCCTCGACGTCGCCGCCGTCGCCGACGCGCATGGCGGTCACGCGCGCGCGCTGGGGCATGCCGCCGGTGGCGTCGTAGGACACCTGGGTGAAGGTCTTCATGATCTCGACCAGGCCGACCGCCGAGCCGGGCTCGAGCAGGTCGCCGACGCTGCAGAAGGCGGGCTCGTCGGGGGACGGGCGGTGCCAGAAGCGACCGGTGTGGGGCGAGCCGAGCACCATGCCGCCGCCCTCGACCTGGGCGGTGTCCTCGGCGGCGAGCGCGGCCTCGACGTTCGAGAGGGGCTCGAGCTCGTACAGGACGGCGCCGTAGCCGACCGGCTCGTGCACGCGCTCGGGGCGCTGGCTGACGATGCGGCCGCTGACGCCCGCGGGCGCGACCAGCCGGTGCCCGATGCCGAGGCGCACGAGGAAGCCGACGCTGGCGCCGGGCGACACCAGCTGCCCGGTGGGCTTGGCGGCGGTGAACAGGCCGACCTCGGGCACGCACAGCTGCGTGCGGCCGTCCTCGGTTCGCGTGGGGACGAGTTCGATGGTGTGGGTCATGGGCAGGGTGCGCGGGGTGGCCGGGCGGTGGGCGCCGGCAGCTCGTGGCCGCGGGGCCTAGGGTAGCGGCTTCCCGGGCCGAGCGCGGGGCCAAGCCGCGACTTGAAGGCGCCAATCGGCATCCCCGAGGGCGGTGGGAGGCAGGCCGCGCAACAGGCCGGCGTGGGGGGCACAGGCTCGCGCCTGGGACTTGATTCGGCCTTTGTAGACCGCACTCGAAATCCCTGGCAGGATGGAGCCAGTGAAGGGCACCCTATCGATCTCCGAGGCTCGTGCTGAGCTCTCGCGACTCCGCGACGAGGCGCGAGCGGACTATGGCCGCTTCCCTGGCGGGTTCGTGGCGCGCATCGCCGACTGCCTCGCGGCCTTCGAGGCCGCCTGCGCTGCCGGCAACCGCAGCCTCGAACCCGAGCTCGCCATGTCCCTCGTGCTGCGCGCGCGCCACCGCGACGCCAGCCTCAGCGGCGCCGACGCCATGGCCCTCGTCGAGCGCGCGCGCCCGCTGCTGGAGGCCTTTGGCCTGATCGAGGACCACATGCTCGGGTGCCTCGTCGTCGCGGATGTGCTGATCGACACCGGCGACCTCGCGGCAGCACAGGTGGCAGCCGAGCGGGCCGAGGCGCTCCACGACCGGCTGCCCAGCCAGGGCTCGGCGGAGGCCTCGATCCTGGTCCTGCGCGGGCGACTGGCCCGGCGGCGTGGCGACCAAGCCGGTGCGATGCAGTACTTCGAGCGTGCGCGCGCCTGCTGCATCCAGCGCGGCGCACGCGGCATGCTCATGCGTGTGACCCTCAACCTTGGCGTGCTGCACTACGAGCGGCGCGAGCTGCGCCGGGCCACGGAATTCCACGAGCAGGTGCTGGCCCTCGCGCTGGAGGAGCGCGATCCCCAGCGCACCTTCCTCGGGAACCTGCGTCTCAACCTCGGCCTGATCCAGCTGGACAGCGAGGGCTTCAGCGAGGCGGCGAGTCACTTCGAGGACGCGCTCCAGTGGCTCGAGCCCGGCAAGGACACCTACATGCGGCTGCGCGCCAAGCTGGGCCTGGGCAAGGCGATCGCCGCGCTCGGGCGGCACGATGCGGCGGCCTTCGTCGCGGGCGAGCTGGCCGAGCGGGCCTCGACCTGGATCGAACAGCCTGGTGCCGTGGACGTGGCGGCCGACCTGTGCGAGCTCCTCTGGAAGCTGGGGCGCAAGGTCGAGGTGCATGGGATGGCCCGGCTGGCCATCGCCCACGCCGGAGAGCAGCTCAGCTGGTCGGCCTCTCTCGTGCGGCTGCGGGCCTGGCGCCTGCGGGCGGGCAGCAGCCTGGGGGACGACCCCAGCCGGGCGCTCGCCGAGCTCGAGCTGCTGCTGCAGGGGCCAGCGGAGGCGAGCACCACCAGGGAGCTGCCGAACCTCGTGCTGGAGGTCGCCGTCGAGGTCTTCGAGCAGCAGGGGGACTACCGCCGCGCGCTGCTGCATCAGCGCTTGCGAGAGCAGCGCTTCGTCGAGCGCATGCGCGGGCTGCTCGGCCACGCACCGGTCCCCAGGGAGGAGGCAGCCGCCGAGGGCCGCGACCGGCTGGTGGCCGACCTCGTCCGCCACCTGCGCCAGCTCGAGGAGACGCGCGGCGACCTCGAACGCGAGGCGGCCGAGCGCAGGGTCCAGGCCCAGCAGCGTGAGCAGGCCGAGGCCCACGTCGAGAGCATGCGCCGGCACGAGACCGTCGGCCGGCTGGCCGGGAGCGTGGCCCACGACTTCAACAACCTGCTGACCGTCGTGCTCTCGAACGTCTCGCTGCTCGAGGACGGCGAGCCCGACGCCGAGCGCCGCGCTTGCCTGGACTCGATCCGTACGGCTGGCGAGGGCGGTGCTGCCCTCGTGCGCCGGCTGCTCGCGCTGGGCCGTCCGGCGAACTTCGAGCCCACGGTCGTCTGCTTCCAGACCTTCCTGCAAGACTCCCTTCCGGTGGTGCGCAGCATCCTCGGGAGCGGCATCGAGCTCGACCTCGGCGGCGTCGAGAGCGAAGGCGCGGTGATGGGCGATGCCAACCAGCTGCAGTCGGTCCTGGTCAACCTCTTGCTCAACGCCCGCGAGGCGATGGGTGGGCGCGGTCAGGTGCGGCTGGAGCGGCGACTCCTGCGCGGGGCAGAGGCGCGTGCCCAGGGGCTCGTCGGTGACCCTCCCCTGGTCGGACGCCTGCGCGTGAGCGACACCGGCCCAGGCATCCCCGCCGACCTGGCCGAGCTGGTCTTCGAGCCCTTCTTCACCACCCGCGGCGCGACCGGGGGGACCGGCATCGGCTTGGCCTCGGCGCGCGACATCCTCCTGCGCCATGGCGGGGACCTGCGACTCCACGAGAGCGGACCCAACGGGACCACCTTCGAGGTGCTGCTGCCGGCGATCGATGCTTCGGAGGCCGCGGACCCGGCTCCAGCCCGAGCCCCCGAGGTCATCGGCCGCCCGGGGCCGGCCGGAGGTTCTGACCTCTCCGGACGCTGCATCCTCCTGGCCGAGGACAACGAGGCGATCCGCAGCCTGGCCCGTCGGCACCTCGAGGCCTGTGGTGCGCGCGTCCTCGCGGCCCAGGACGGGCGGGCTGCCCTGGCGCTCTTCGACACCCTCGGGGAGCACGAGCGCCCCGACCTCGTGGTGACCGACATGGTCATGCCCAACCTCGGTGGGCGCGGGCTGCTCGCGCAGCTGCGCGAGCGCGGGTTCGTCGCCCCGGCCCTGTTCATCTCGGCCTACACCGAGCTGCAGCCGGACCAGCTGCCCGGTGACAGCTTCCTCGCCAAGCCCTTCCGCATGGCGGAGCTAGCCCGGCGCGTGGCCGAGCTCCTGCCGACGCACCGCACGAGCTGAGCTTGCCCAAGGTTCGGGCGGCTGCGCCTCGCGACCGGCCGAGGTGGGGCACCCCAGAGCGCGTTCCCTGGATGGGCGCTCAGCCACGCGGTTCGCTCAGGGCCGCGATGTCGTGCAGGCTCCAGATGCGTGGGTTCTTGACGCGGCGGGTGCCCATGGCCTGGTAGCTGGTCTCGGCGAAGAGCTCGCACCAGGCGCGCAGGTCGCCGAGCTCGACGATCTCGTCGGTGTCCATCTGGGCCGCGGCCTTGTAGGGGTCCATGTCGGCCTCGATGCGCGCTTCTGTGGCGCGCATGCCGGCCTCGATCTCGGCGCGCTCCTCGGGGTCGTCCGACGCGATCTCGAAGTCATCGTCGAGCTTCGTGTTGAAGGCCGCGATGGCGAGCGTGCGACCCTCCATGACCGCCTGGCGCGTGATCGGCGTCGAGAGCTGCACGACCGGCTCGTAGGGGTGGCCGGCCATGGCGTAATAGCCCGCGCCGGACGCCTTGCGCAGCAGCACGGTGAACATGGGGACGGTGTTCGTGCTGTTGGTGTAGATCAGGCTCGAGCCGTAGCCGAGCAGGCCCAGGCGCTCGGCCTCGACCCCGATGTCGAAGCCGGACACGTCCTGCAGCCAGACGATCGGGATGCCGTCGGCCTCACAGGCGCGGCTGAAGGCGGCCGTCTTGGCGATGCCTTCCTTATAGAGGATGCCCGCGGGCTTCTTGGCGCCGTGGTGCTCGGGGTCGTCGAGGATGCCCTGGCGGTTGATCACGAAACCCATGTACAGGCCGCTGACGCGACCGACGCCGACCAGCATCTCCTTGCCGCGCTCGGGCAGCATCTCCCAGAAGAGGCTGCCGTCGACGAGGCGCGCGAGCACCTCCTCGGCGGAGTAGGTCATGCGGTGGTCGGCGGGCACGAGGGCGGCGAGGTCCGAGGCCTCGTAGGCAGGCGGCAGCTGGCCGGCGCCGAAGCGGTAGTAGGCCGCCGAGGACGAGCCGACGCCCTGCACCTCGCGGCGGATGCAGCGGATCGCGGTGGCGTCGTCGGGCACGCGCTCGTCGGCGCAGCCGGACTGGTGCACGTGCACCTCGGGACCGCCGATGTCGAGGCTCGAGAGGTGCAGGCTCTTGGCGCCCTTGATCAGCGCCGCGCCGGCGATGACCATGTAGGCGTTCTCGGTCATGTACACGCGGTCGGAGATGATCGGCATGTAGCCGCCGCCCGCGATGCAGTCGCCGAACACGCCCGCGATCTGCGGCACGCCTGCGGCGCTCAGCTCGCTGTTCTTCTTGAAGATGTGGCCCGCGCCGGTGCGGCCGGGGAACGAGCGGCCCTGCTCGGGCAGGTACAGGCCCGAGCAGTCGACGAGATAGACCACCGGCAGCTTGAGCCGCAGGGCCATCTCCTGGGCGCGCTCGATCTTCTCGGGCGACAGCGGCCACCAGGAGCCGGACGCGACCGTGTTGTCGTTGGCGATCACGATCGTCCAGCGGTCGTGCACCTTGGCGAAGACGGTGACCACCCCGGCGCCCGGGCTCTCGAGCTTGCCGAACAGGCGCCCGTGGTTGACGAAGGTGCCAACCTCGAACAGGCGGCTGCCCTCGTCCTTCAGGAGCTCGAGCCGCTCGCGGGTGGTGAGCTTGCCCTTCTGGTGGACCCGGTCGGCGTACTTCTCGCCCCAGCCGGCTTCCACGGCGGCGCGGCGCTCGGCGAGGGTCGCCTCGAGCTCGGCTGCGCCCGCGCGCTGCTTCTGGGTCGACTTCTGGTCCTGGACGCTACCGAGGTCGCGGCCGATCGGGATCAGGGGGACGTGTGCCATGGATCAGGAGGCCGGCGGCCAGCCGGGGATCGAGGCCGTGTCGTAGTCACCCGAGGCGAAGGCCTCGCTGGCGAGCACGGCGCGGTGCAGGGGGATGGTGGTGGGGACGCCCTCGATCTTGGCGGCGGCGAGGCCGGCCTCGAGGGCTGCGATGGCGGCGGCGCGGTCGGGACCGTGGGCGATCAGCTTGCCGAGCAGCGAGTCGTAGTGGGGCGGCACGGTCTCGCCGGTGGCGAGGTGCGTGTCGAGGCGCAGGCGCGTGCCTGGACCGCCGGCCGTGAGGTCGAAGTCGAAGGCGGTCAGCTTGCCGGGCGAGGGTCGGAAGTCGGCGCTCGGGTCCTCGGCGTTGATGCGCGCCTCGATGGCGTGGCCGCGCAGCACGACCTCGTGCTGGTCGATCGTCAAGGGCTGGCCCGCGGCGATGCGCAGCTGCCAGACCGGGAGGTCGATGCCGCTGACCTCCTCGCTGACCGGGTGCTCGACCTGCAGGCGCGTGTTCATCTCCATGAAGAACAGCTGCCCGCGCTCGGCTTCGGTGTCCGGCGAGCGCAGGAACTCGATCGTGCCCGCGCCTTCGTAGCCGACGCGCGCCGACGCCGCCGCCGCGAGGGCGCCGAGCTCGTCGCGCTCGGCCTGGGTCAGGGCCGGACTCGGGCTCTCCTCGATCAGCTTCTGGTGGCGCCGCTGGATCGAGCACTCGCGCTCGCCGAGGTGGATCGCGTGGCCGTAGCGGTCGACCAGCACCTGCACCTCGATGTGGCGGCCGCCGGTCAGGTACTTCTCGAGGTAGACCGAGGCCAGGCCGAAGGAGGACAGGGCCTCGGCCTGGGCCAGGCCGAAGGCGGCGCGCAGCTCGTCCTCGCTGTGGCACAGGCGCATGCCGCGCCCGCCGCCGCCGGCGTCGGCCTTGAGGATCACCGGGTAGCCGACCTCGGCGGCCACGCTGGCGGCCTCGTCGACGTCCTCGAGCGGCCCGTCGGAGCCCGGAATGACCGGCAGCCCGGCGGCCTTCATGGCGGCCTTGGCCGGGCTCTTGAGGCCCATCATGGTCATCAGCTCGGGCGACGGGCCGACGAACTGGATGCCGTGCTGGCGGCACATGGCGGCGAAGGTCGCGTTCTCGGCCAGGAAGCCCCAGCCGGGATGGATGGCGCTGCAGCGCTCCTGGCGGGCGGCCTGGACGATGCGGCTGGCCTGGAGGTAGCTGTCGGTCGGGGCGCCGGGGCCGAGCGGCACCACGGCGTCCATGGAGCGTGCCCAGGCGGAGTCGAGGTCGGCGGTGGAGGCCACGCCGATGGGGCTGACCCCCAGCTCGCGCGCGGCGCGGGCGATGCGGACGGCGACCTCGCCCCGGTTGGCGATCAAGAGGCGGTGGAACATGGCGCAGAGGGTAACAGCCGCCTCGGATGGGGGCGATGGTGGCTTCGGACTACGGTTCGGTCCTGGGGGCCGGGCGGGGGCTGCGCTATCCTACGCCCCATGAGTTACCCACGAAGCCGGACCTGACGGACACGCAACCGTGGCGGGGCGCCGCGATGAAGCTCGACCAGGACCGGCCGGTGTGGGAGACCCTCCAGGCGATCGAGGTGCAGAAGCAGGCCTACCTCGCCGGGCGCCCGGGCAGCCTGCCGGAGCGCGCCGCGACCCTCGAGGGGCTGGCCGGGGGTGCCGAGGAACTGCTGCTCGGGCCCGGCAACGACGTCGAGCCCGCGGCCGGGGCCTCGTCGATCGCCTGGCTGAAGCTGCTGCTCGCCGACGTGCGCCAGGAGCAGGGCCTCGGCGAGCTCGGGCTCGAGCTCCTGGGCGAGGCCCGGCGGGTCCTCGTCGAGCAAGACGATCGCGAGGGCTGCATCCGCGCTGCGGTCATCGCGGCCGAGATCCACTACGGCTGCGCGCGCTTCGGCGAGGCCGAGCGCGAGGTCGATGCTGGCGTCGACCTGCTCCCCGAGGGCGACGACCACCGGCGCGCGCGCATCGCGCTCTTCAACCTGCGGGCGCGCATCGCCACCAGCCTCGACGACCTCTTCGCCGGGGTGGCCGCCTACGAGAGCGCCATGGCCCTGTGCGAGGGGCCAGAGCTCTTGCTCAACCGCGCGCGTCTGACGATCAACCTCGGCGTGCTGCACCACCTGAACGGCGCACCCAAGCTGGCCCGCAAGTCCTACGAGTCCGCGCTCGCGCTGTGCGCCGAGGCCGGCGACGAGGTCGACGCGCCCACGATCGCCGTGCTGCAGCGCAACCTGGCGATGCTCTACGTCGGCAACGACGAGTTCGCCGTCGGGCTGGACCTGGCCAACCAGGCGCGGGCGGCCTACAGCCAGCTGGGGGCCTTCGCGGACGTGGCCTCGACCAACAACATCCGGCTGCGCGCGCTCCTTGGCTTGGGCGAGGTCGAGCGAGCGCAGGGCGTCGCCGACGAGAGCCTGGAGACCCTCGCCGACTGGGCGCACCTGGACCAGGCTCCCGAGGTCTTGGGCAGCCTGGCCGAGGCCCTGTGGCAGCTCGGGCACCTCGACGGCCTCGACCGCGTGCTGGACCGGCTCGAAGCCCACGTCGACTCCGCGGATGCGTCGGGGGACCTGGCGATGCGCATCTGGCGGCTGCGTGTCCGCGGCCGGCGCGGCGGCGACCAGGCAGCCGCGGCCGCGCTGCCCGAGCTCGAAGCGATCATCGAGGAGGCCGAGCGCCTGCCCGATCCCAATTTCCTGCTCGACGCGCTCGAGGTCTCGAGCCTGCTCCACGAAGCGGCCGGAGACCTGGGCACGGCGCTCGATCTGCAGCGCAAGCTGAGCGCTCTGCAGGGGGTCAAGGTCTACGAGATGATGGGCCGCCGCCGCAGCCCGAACCTCTCGGTCGAGCGGCGCCTGGGCTCGCCGGTGCGACCCCAGGCCCTCGAGGAGCGCGTGCTGTCGCGCATGGTCGAGCTCGACGCAGCTTACCTGCGACTCGAGCGCGAGGAGGAGGCGCGGCGTGAGGCGATCGAGCGCGAGCGCGGACTCGAGCAGGACTTGCAGAGGGCCCTGCGGCTCGAGTCCCTCGGGCGCCTCGCCGGGGGCGTGGCCCACGACTTCAACAACCTCTTGACGGTCATCCGCGGCAACGCCGAGCGGATCACCCGGGGCGGCGAGGCGGTGCCGATCGCCCGCGAGATCCTGACCGCGGCCGCCCGGGGCCAGCGCCTGGTCGCCCAGCTCTTGTCCTTCGGGCGGCGCCAGGACCTGCATCTCGAGCGGCTCGTCGCCGACGACGTCGTGGCCGCGATGGGCCCGCTGTTGAGCCCGCTCTTCGGCCCGGACCTCGAGCTGGACTTTGCCCTCGCCGCGCCGGCCGCCTACGTGCGCGTCGACCGCGCCAAGCTCGAGTCCGTGATCCTCAACCTGTTGCTCAACGCGCGCGAGGCGATGGAGGCCGGCGGTCGCGTGCGGCTCGAGACCGAGCTCGAGCCCGGCGGCTTCGTGCTTCGCGTGCGCGACGAGGGCATCGGCATCCCGGCCGCGAACCAGGAGTTGATCTTCGACCCCTTCTTCACGACCCGCCCCGAGGGCGAGGGTGGAGGCATGGGCCTGGCGTCGGCGCTCGGCATCGCCCAGCGCCTCGGCGGCGACCTGCGCCTGGCGGAGAGCTCGCGCTTCGGCTCGGTGTTCGAGCTGCGGCTGCCCCTCGCGAGCGCCCCGGCGGCGTCCGAGGGCGAGCAGCCCCGGCCCGCGCCCCTCGAGCCCTCGCGTCCCGAGGTGCGCCTGGTCGGCGCGCGCATCCTCGTGGTCGAGGACAACGAGGCCATCCGGCGACTGGTCTCGGGCGAGCTCGAGCGCCGCGGCGCAGAGGTCGAGGTCGCCGGCGACGGGCGCAGCGGCCTGGAGCGCATCCTCACGGGCGAGGCTCCGGACCTGGTCGTGTGCGACGTGATCATGCCGGGGATGGGGGGGCCGGAGCTGTTCCGGCTGCTGCTCGAGCGCGGCCTGGCGGTCCCGTTCCTGTTCACCTCGGGCTACCCCGATCGCTGGAACCTGGAGGAGTTCGAGGGCCTCGGCCGGATCGCCTTCCTGCCCAAGCCCTTCGCCCTCGAGAGCCTGGCCCAGCGCGCGGCCGAGCTCTTGATCTGAGCGCCGGCGTCCGGCCGCGGCCCGTATCATGGGGCCATGTCGCTCCTGGCCCTCGCCCTCGTACTCGCCGTCCAGAGTCCCGCCCCCACCGGCGCGGACCTGGACTCCGCCCTCGCCGGTCTGGCTGCTCCCACGGCCGAGGCGCGCTTCGCCGCCGAGCGCTGGCTGGTCGCCCACCTCGGTCGCGTCGAGGGGCCCGAGCTCCTCGCCAGCCTGGTGAGCGCCGTCGGCGAGGAGCCCGGCGAGGAGCTCTACTGGCGCCTCGGCCGGGCCCTCGGCGATGCGCGCGGCGGCCTGGACCTGACCCTGGAGCTGGCCGTCGGCGACCTGGCTCCCGACGAGCCGCCCAAGCTCGAGCTCGAGCCGATCTTCGACGCCGACCGCGAGCTGCGCGTCGGCTGGGAGTTCGGTCGGCGCGTGGGCGAGCTGGCCCTCGACCAGGCGATCGCCGGCTGGCGGCCGGGGCTCGAGCGCCTGCCGCTGGTCGGCGACGAGCTCGAGCTGCACCTGCGCGAGGTGCGCGAGCGCGCCGGCTGGCGCCGCCTGCGTCTGGTGCGCGGAGACCTGGCCGAGGTCGTCGACCTACTCAACCGACGCGGCGACCTGCCCGCGCCGCTGGTCCTGGCGCCTTCCCTCGCGCCGCTGCTCGTGCAGCAGCGCTTCGACGCCAAGCGCATCAGCTACGGCGGCCCCCTCGAGGGTCCCTGGGACCAGCTGCTGCGCCAGGTCGCGGCGCGCTCGGGCGTCGGCATCGAGGCGGTCTTGTACGAGGGTGAGGCCGACGACGAGCTGGCCTGGCTGCGGCTCGTTCCGCGCGGCGAGGAGGGGCAGGAGTCGGGCCGCGAGCAGCTGCGCCGCGCCCTCTTGGACCTGGCCCGCGGCGAGCCGTCCAAGCGCGGGGCGGATGGCGAGCAGGTCATCGCGCCGGCCGCGCGCCTGCAGCTGGCGGCGCGCTTCGTGGCCGGCGGCGAGTGGGACGCGGCGCTCGCCTGGCTGGGCGCGCGCTGGTGGGACGAGCACGACGGCTCGGCCCTCGCCGGCCTGCTCGAGGCGGCCGGCCGGGGGCGCTTCGACGCGCGCCTGCTCGGGACCGAGGGCCTCGAGCGCCTGCTGGTCGAGGGCCGCCGGCTCGAGCGCCAGGCGACCCCCAACGGGGTCCTGTTCGCGCGCCTCGAGCACGCCTTCGCGGCCTTGCCTCGCCACCTGGCCGAGGGGCCCGTGGCGCCGCTGCTGCTGGAGGGCTGGCGGGACGAGGGCGACCTCGTGCGGCACCTGCGGTTGGGCGGGCTCGAGGCGGTCGGGGGTGGTGGCGCGGCCGGCGCCGACCTGGCCCGGGCTGTGCTCGCCGGGACGGCGGGGGGCGCGACCCAGTGGGTCGCCCTGGGCATCCTGGGCCAGGCGCGGGCCGTCGACCCGAGCCTCGCCGGGGTGCAGCTGGGTGCTCCCGTTGGGCTGCTGGAGCTGGTGCCCGACCTGGCCTCGGCCGACGAGCTCGGCCGTCGCCTGGGGCGCGCCGGTGCGGTCGCTCCGATCGCGGCCGCCCTGGAGCTCGACAGCCCCGCGGCGATCCGGGCGAGCTGCCTGGCCGCGGTCTTTGCCGGGGACCTCGAGGCGGCGTCCGAGCTCTTGATCGGGCCGCTGGACCTTGGCTCCCCGGGCTCCTGGGCGCGCTGCCTGGAGGACCCGGGCCTCGGCCGCCTGGTCGACGAGCTGGCCGCGGGCATCGGTGGCCTCGTGCGCGGCGGCGAGCTGATCGGCGCCCGGGCCGTCCTGGGCATGGCTAGCCTGCGCGCCGCCAGCCGGCTGCCCGAGCCCGATCCCAGCGACCTGGGTTCGGGCGACCACGAGCCGACCGCCCTCGACCGCTTGACCCTGCTCGGCGGAGCCATGGCCCCGGCCTTGCAGGCGCGCCTGATCGAAGACCTGCTGACCCGGGGCGAGGCCTCGCCCCTCTACTTCGACCTCGACGCCCAGGCGGTCCTGGCCGCGGCGCCCGCTGGGGCCCCGGTGCGGCGGCTCCTGGTCCAGCGGCTCGACCGGGCCTTCTCCTCGCCCCGGTCGGGCGACGGGGCCGAGGCCCTGCCCGCGCTCGAGACGACCCTGGCCTTCCTCTGGGCCCGCAACGACGACCAGGCCGCGGCCGAGCTGATCATCGCCGTGGCCGACGTGGCCGCCGGCTACTCGGGCTCGGGCCATCCGCTGGCCCAGCGGGTGCTGTACCGGGGCTGGCCCCCGGCGCCGTCGAAGCTGGTCGACGACCTCGACCTCTTGGGCGGCAAGTAGGCCCGGGGCCGAGGCCGGGATCGGTGGCGGTGTGGGCCGAAACGACCGAGGAATCCGCCGCCAAGGCGCTGGGCTTGGGCAGGCGGGCTCGAAAAACCGTGCAGGTCGCGTCAGGACCCGGCATCATCTGCCGAAAGAGGTCTACCTATGGTTCCTTCCCCCTTCTCCGGCACCTCCCGTGGGCCGCTCGAGGTCGCCGAGCGCGACGAGTCCCGCGAGGCTCCCATCCGCCGCGAGGACCTGCGCGTCCTGACCAACCCCCGTGGCCGCGTCGCCGAGCAGTTCCGGACCTTCCGGAACTCGATCCAGGCGATGAACCCCGATGGGGCGCCGCGCAACCTGGTCGTCACCAGCGCGCTGCCCGGTGAGGGCAAGACCACCGCGACGCTCAACCTGGCCCTAGCCCTGGCCGAGCAGCCGCACCTGCGCGTCCTGGTCGTCGACGCGGACCTGCACCGGCCGGCGATCGAGGACCACCTGGGCCTGCCTCGTCGACAGGGCCTAGCCGAGCTGCTGGCCGGCGGGCTCGACCTCGACCGCGCGATCCGACCGACCAGCGTGCCACGCCTCTCGGTGCTCGGCTCCGGCAGCCTCGAGGGCAACCCGGCGCAGTACCTGGGCACCGACCGGTTGAAGTCGATCCTGCGCACGCTCAAGCGCGAGTTCGACTACGTCGTCATCGATGCGCCCGCCACGCTGGACTTCAACGACGCCAGCCAGCTGGCCCTGATGGCCGATGGGACGATCTTGGCCGTGCGCCTCGGCCAGACGCCGAAGTACCTGGTCGAGCAGGCGGCCAACGTGCTCGAAGGCCTGGGCGCGAACCTGCTGGGCACCTGCGTGCTCGGCGCCGAGTAGGCCAGCCCGCCCTCCGGGCGAAGGTCCAGCTGCCCCGCGACCACCGAACGAGGTGGGGAACGCGCCAACGGTACCGCATCAAAACGGCGCGTCCCGATCGGCGATC
>JARGPD010000254.1 GCA_029212845.1 Planctomycetota bacterium | reverse complement strand
TCCCTCGGCCAGCGTTCCCTCGGCCAGCGTTCCCTCGGCCAGCGTTCCCTCGGCCAGCGTTCCCTCGGCCCAGGTGGTCTACGCTGTGACTCCGCTTCGTCGCTTCCCCTTGGCTGGCTCTTGCTGCTTGGGCGTCGCCGGCTTTAGCCATCGCTCTGCAAGCCAGGCGCAGCCTAGGCCGAAGGGGATCCCGGCCAGGGTGTCGGTGGTCCAGTGGATGCCGAGGGCGAGCACCGAGAGGCAGATCAGGAACGTCAGCGGCCAGGCAACCAAGGCCATGCGGCGCGGGCCGTGGCGCAGCACGAAGAACAGGGACGTGACCGCGATCGAGACGTGCAGGCTCGGGAAGCAGTTGTCGAGGGCGCTCTCGAGGCGCAGGTGCTCGGTGATGCCGGGCCAGTGCTCCTCGAGCAGCGGCCGCGCCCGCGAGATGCCGCTCCAGGCGACCTCCTTGACCGGCGCGAACAGGTAGAAGGGCAGGGCGAGCAGGTAGTTCAGCGTGAAGGCCAGGCCGAAGGCGCCGGCAGCCCGGCGGTGGCCGAGGGCTGCTAGCGCGACCGGCGGGAAGAGCAGCCAGGCCACGTAGCCGGCGGTGTAGCAGAGCGCCAGGATCGCGATCCACAGGTCGCCGGCGGGCAGGCCCAGGATCCAGTCCTGGAGCCGGGCGACGGACTCGCCCTCGAGCGCCAGCACACGCGGCGTCAGGTCGTAGCCGAGGGCCGCAGTCAGACGCGGATCCAGGAGGCCTTGGATCAGGTTGGTGAAGACCACGAACAGGTAGCCAGTCAGGACGAGCCGCCCTCCGCGGGTGGTGACCAGCTCGGCTAGGGCACGCCCGAGCACCCGGTCCGGCCGGCGCGTCGGCAGGGTTGCGGCCAAGAGGACGAGCAGCAGAAGCGGCGCGAAGACCAGGTAGTGGAGGTAGAAGTACACGGGGCCGGCTGGGGGGCTTGGGGGGCGCGCAGCTCGGATACCATAGCGGCCATGACGACCGGATTGCTCGAGGAGATCGTGGGTGCGCCCGACCGTGACGACCTGCCCGGAGGGCTGGGGGTGGTCTCGGTCTCGGACCAGGATGAGGCCGGCTTCTTGGCCGAGGTCGGGGCGCGGGAGCGCGCGCGTGTGGACCTCGTGCGGCGTGGCATCGACCACGGCAGCTGGGCCGAGATCGACCTCGAGGGGCTCGTCGAGGACCTGCTCGTGGGCGAGCACGCCTGGCGCCAGCGCTGGGTCGACGCGCGTCCGATCGTGCTGCGGGGCCAGCTCGACGACCGCCTGCCGGCCTTCGCACCGCTCCTGGCCGAGCGTGCCAAGCTGCAGAAGCCGCTGCTCAAGAAGCGTGGCATCGAGCAGCTGATCGACGCCGGCCTCGGCCGCCTCGATGCGCGCTTCGACCCGCTCGGCGAGGCCGAGGGCCGCGACCTCGAGCGCGCAGCCGGTGGCGACCCCGAGCGCGACCTCGCGCGGCGCTTCTTGGCCTTCGCCGGGGTGCCGGACTTCTGGGTCAAGTCCCAGCAGCTCTCGACCACGGCCCAGGACCACTCGGTGCGGCTGCGCTTGTCGTTCGGGGCCGAGCGCGACCACGACGCGAGCAACGACGAGGTGCGCCAGCGCGTGGTCGCGGCGCTCGGCACGGCGCTCCTGCCCGAGACCGAGCTCCTGCGCGGCGACGACGAGCTGCTCGGGATGCTCGACGCCTTCGACCGCGATGAGGAGGACACCGGCGACCTGTACCTGACCCAGGACATCGCCTACTGGAACGCGCCGAACGGCGGCGCCCTGATGCACCACGACGCCTTCGACGAGGAGTACGAGGAGCGCCAGCGCGCGGTCGTCTACGCCCAGCTGACGGGCGCGACGGCGTGGATCGCCCTCTCGACCCAGGAGCTCGCCGCGCGCGTGGTCGAGTTCACGGAGCTGATCGCCGAGGGTGAGATGCCCTGGCTGCGGGACGTGCTCTTCCGCGGGGAGCGCGGCAAGGCCCTGCAGAAGAAGATCCTCAAGGGCGGCCGCTTCGTCTATGCCGAGCTCGAGCGGCCCGGCTGCGGCCAGCTCGGTCGCATCGTCAACCGGGGACCTGAGTTCACCAGCCTGCTCGCCGACGCGGGCCACGCCTTCTTCCTGCGCGCCGGCGACGTGGTCGTGCTGCCGAACCACGGCTTCGGGCACACCACCCTGCACTCGGTCTGGTGCGCCTCGGACGAGCCGGCCTACTCCCTGTCCCTGGCCCTGCGCCGGGGCGTGGGGGAGGTCGCCGCGCCTGCTGGCCCAGGGGCCTCGGACCGGCATGACCCGCGCGCGCCCTCGACCGCTCCGCCGGCTGCCGGCCATGACTCACCCGAGCCGCACCCCGAAGCCCTGCCCTTCGACCCCGAGAACCCCCACGGTCCGCGCTTCGACTGGCGCACCCGCTACGTGGAGGATCACACGCCCTGGGACCTCGGCGGCCCGCACCCGGGCCTCGTTGCCTGGCTCGAGGGCCAGGGCGCGGACCTGCCGCGTGGGCGCGCCTTCGTGCCCGGCTGCGGCAAGGGCCACGACGCCCTACAGCTTGCGCGGCACGGCTATGGGGTCGACGCGATCGACCTCGTCGACCTGTGTGGCGAGCACTTCGTCGAGCAGCTCGAGGCCCTCGGCGGCAGCTTCCACGTCGACAACGTGCTGACCCTGGATCCCGCCGCGGTGGGGGGGCCCTGGGACCTCTGCTACGAGCACACGATCTTCTGCGCGATCGACCCGAGCCAGCGCCCCGACTTCGGCGCCGCCATGGCGCGCTGCGTCAAGCCGGGCGGTCACCTGGTCTCGTTCCTCTTCCCGACCAACAAGCCCCTCGACGCGGGCGGGCCTCCGCACCGCGCCACGCCCGCCGATCTTGCCGAAGCGCTCGGCGAGGCCTTCGAGCTGATCGAAGAGGCACCCACCAACGCCGGAGAGCTCCAGCGCAACTGGACCGAACGCCGCGTGCTCTTCCGCCGCGTCTGAGCCCCAGCACCAGCCTTTGGGGAACGCG
>JARGPD010000096.1:12525-18561 GCA_029212845.1 Planctomycetota bacterium | reverse complement strand
GCACCGGATTTCTAATCCGGCGGTCCCAGGTTCAAGTCCTGGTGGGCGCGCCAACTGCGATGGCGGGCCCGACCGACGGGGCTGCAACGGTGCGAAGTCTTCGCAGGGGTGCTGCGGCCAGGTGATCGCAGAGGAGCGCTCGAGCGTCACTCAGCCCAGGCCCTTGGTGCCCGCCCTTCGGCTGGTGCAGCCAGGCAAGGGGTCGGTTGTGCGCGCTTCTGCTGAAAGGGGATCCTGGGATCCAAGGCGTCCGCTTGGCCTTCCGCGTGGGCCGAGGGGAGTCAGTAGAAGTCCCAGCTCGTGACCTCGGTGAGGATCCCTCGGTCGTCCATGACTTGCAGGTAGAAGGGAGGGAAGCCAAGGGTCGGGAGTCCCGCTTGCGCGATGCCGTTCGCGTCGAAGGGAAGGGGTGCGACGACCAGCAAAGCGGGCGAGAAGATGTCCACCACCGTCATGCCCGCGAAGGTCGTGGTCGCCAAGGAAGCGCCGATCAAGCCGAGGGAGTTCGGGTTCGCACCACTCACGACGTAGTTGTTGTAGACCCGGTCGACCTGCAGGACTGGAGCTGCGGGAGGGGCGACTCCGGGGGGCTGCAAGGTGTAACCGCGGATCTCGCCGGGGATGGTCGTCGGGAAGGCGTAGCCGTAGGGAGTGTTTTGGCCAGAGAGCAGCGTCGGCAACCCGTTGCCAAGGAAGGTGCTCGCGAGCGCGATGGTGTTGCCCATGCCCGAGAACTGCGCGATGCCGAACAGCCTCCCGATCTCGGCGCCCGTCGTCCCCTCGTAGAAGAACACGGCACCCTCCCCACTCTCGGGGTGCGAGGCCATGTGGTAGATGTCGCCGATCGCGACGTCGAGGGTGCCGTTGCCGTTCAGGTCCATCCCCCCAGCCAAGGACGCACCGAAGAAGCCCTCCGCCGAGAAGCCTGTGGAGAGGGTCAAGCCAGCCCCATCCTTGAACCAGACCACCCCAAGGCTCGCGCCGTCCAGCAGCGAGACGTCGATGCCGGTGTTCATCAGCAGGTCCTCGCGCCCGTCGCCGGTCACGTCCCCGACCGAGAGCGTACGATGCGGCCGCTGGGGGAAGCTTCGCTGCAAGGTCAGCGAGGAACCCGACAAGGTGTAGAAGCGCGCATCGAAGCTGCTGTCCGTGATCATCTCCGTGACCCCCCCCGGACCAGGAAGAGCTGCCGCGCTGATGCCCGGGTGGAAGGTCACGAACTGGCTGCTGCCCCCAACGAAGCGGTAGAGCGCGAGTCCGGTGCTCCCCTCCACCGTGAACTCCACAGCTCCGTCGCCATCCATGTCCCCCATGCTCGCCACCCGCGTGCCGAAGCTCGACCCGAGCAGCGGGGTCGGCGAGCTCAGGAGCTCGATGCGGGCACCCGTGGCACCACTGAGCAGCTCGGCTGCGTCGTCGAACGAGCGCCCGACCAAGAGGTCTGGCACCAGGTCCCCGTCGATGTCCGGCAGCCCGGCGTAGGTCGAGCCGAAGTAGCCGAAGAACTCAGCAGGGGGCAGGCGCTGCCAGCGCAGGGTTCCGTCGGGCTCGTACAGGTTGATCGTCGACTCGCTCGTGCTCCCCGAGAAGTAGTCCCCCGTGGTCACGATCGCATTGGTGCCGCCTGTGGCGTCCGGGATCGTCGTGATCGCATGGCCGAAGTCCGGCGACTGGAAGAAGGCCGGATTGGGCACCGGACCGCGCAGGGTCGGGCCCGGGCTCTGGGCAGCCGCGAGCGCTGCACTCGCGATCAAGCAGGACAAGGTCCGGACAGGATGGCGGAGGACGGCAGGGCGTTGGGCCATGGCAGGGATCGCCGGCGGAGGCGGCAGGAGAAGGAGGGGCTGGGGCGGGCGAGAGCTCCTGCAGGCTAGACCCGGCACCACGCTCGATCAACCGCCCCCACCCAGGAACACCGCCTGGGCCGTCCCTCGCGCTCCTGGGGGCATTGCGGCGGCCTCGATCGAACATCAGGGACGGTCCGTGCGAGCCCCTTCGAAGGCTCGAGGCCGGAAGCTTGGGCCCCCAAGCTTTGCGGGCATGGATCCCGCTACACTCGGCCCATGGCCTGGATCAACACCATCCCACTCGGCGAGGCCGAAGGGCATCTGGCCCAGCTGTACGCTGCGGCGCTGGATCCGAGCACCGGTGCGCTGGATCACATCATGGCGATCCATTCGCTGCACCCGGCTGGGCTCGAGGCGCACCTCATGCTCTACACCGCGGTCATGCGCGGCACGCCGAGTCTGCGAAAGGTCGATCGCGAGCTGGTCGCCCTAGCCGTCAGCACGGCCAACGAGTGCCACTACTGAGTCACCCACCACCGGCGCGGTCTGCGTCGGCTGCTGAAGGACGACGGGCTCTTGGGCAGCATCGAAGCTGCACTCGTGCAGGACATCCGGGGCGAGTCCGAGGCTGCGGCCCATCCGAAAGGCCCGAGCGCTGCACAGCACCCCGCCAGCCTTCCGATGGACGATCGACCGGCACCGCAAGGCGCTGGCGACCTGCCGCGAGTCGCTGCCGTGCTCGACGCCCGCCGCCATGCCCTCCTCGTCTACTCCCTGAAGCTGACCCGCCATCCCCAGCGCATGGTCCGCGCCGATGTCCAGCGCCTGCGCACCGCTGGGCTCACCGACACCGATGTCCTGCACCTCGCCGAGCTCGTCGCCTACTACGCCTACGTCAACCGCATCGCCGACGGGCTCGGCGTGCAGCTCGAGCGGGCGGACTGAGTCGAAGCCACGACCAGTTGGCGCGGCCCGGCGCGCCGGGCCCGCATGCCCCAGCCGCTCGCGAAGCCTATCGGAGCGGGGATGACCTCGAGAGCCTGGGCCCTAGGCCCCCTCCGATCGATCGCGACCTCGGTCCGGTTCGCGGCCAGCTGGGACACGGTGCCCGGGCTCGGCCGACCGACCATGCGCCCGGATCCCTTAGGCTTCACGGGAAGGCCGAGCCGTCGGCTTCCCCATGCCCCCCACACTCCTGCACATGACCTCCCACCGCACCCGCGACGTCGGTCGCCTTCCCCACCTCCTCCTGTCCAGTCTGGCGCTGGCCGTCCTCTCCGTCAGCTGCGCGAGCCCAGGTGGCGCCTGGTACAAGGGCAACACCCACGCCCACACCGAGCTGTGCGGGCACGCGGACTCGACGCCCGAGGCGGTCGCCGGGTGGTACCTCGACCATGGCTTCCACTTCCTGGTCCTGAGCGAGCACAACCAGTTCATCGACCCGGCCGACGTCGAGCTGCCCGCGGACCGGCGTGGGGACTTCATCCTGATCCCCGGCGAAGAGATCACGGGCACCCGAGGCGTGCACACGACCGGCATGAACCTGGACGGCCTGGTCGACGGCTCGTTCGCAGGCCAGCACACCCACGAGGTCATCCAGGACCATGTCCACGGCGCCCTCGAAGCGGGCGGCATCCCGATCCTCAACCACCCCAACTTCGGCTGGGCGGTCACCGCCGAGGACATGCTGCCGGTCGAGCACCTGCACCACTTCGAGCTCTACAACGGCCACCCCGCCGTGCACAACGAAGGCGATGCGACGAGGCCATCGACCGAACAGCTGTGGGACCAGCTCTTGAGCGCGGGCATGCGCATCTGGGGCGTCAGCAGCGACGACATGCACAACCTCAAGAGCTGGGGACCCGAGGTCTCGAACCCCGGTCGCGGCTGGGTGATGGTGCGCGCCGCCGAGCTGAGCCCCGACGCCATCACCGACGCCATGGCCCGCGGTGATTTCTACGCCAGCAGCGGCGTGATCCTGGCCGAGGTCGAGGTGACCGAGGCGGCCGATGGCACCAAGACCTACCGGGTCGCCGTCGACGAGGCCGCGACCCGCCACGAGCTTCGGTCCGAGCTGCTGGTCGGGCGCAGGCTCGATGACCCGGACGCCAAAGAGGGCTTCAGGATCGACTGGATCGGCCACAGCGGCGAGGTCCTCGCCAGCCACCAGAGGACCAACTCGAGCCACCAGCTCGCTCCCGAGATGCCCTACCTCCGCTGCAGGGTCACCTGCGTGGTCGCGGGTGGCCCAGCGGAGGACGGCGCCGCCGCACCCGCGGAGCACTTCGCCTACTTCGCGTGGACCCAGCCGGCCTTCGGCGCACACCCCGCCGACTGAAGCTCGCGCCCGCCCAAGGTCCGCTCGACCGGGGGACCCAGCGCGCCAAGCATGCCGGTCGACCCTTCCGCCCGCAGGGTGCGAGGATCGGAGAGGTCGACCGGCTTGGCCCGCGCGCTTGCGCTACTTCTTGTCGCGTCCCTTACCCTCGCCGGGGTCGGTGACCGGCAGCTCGGAGTCCCAGGTGATGCCCTCGCGGCGGGCGTTCCGGATGTGCTCGCGACGGCTCTTCTCGGCCGGAGAGTGGTCCCCGCGGGCCTCGGCCAGCTGCTCGCCCAGGTGCTTGGTGGACAGTCCCGGGGCGAGCTGTCCCAGCAGCTTGGCGTTCCGGCCGAAGGCGTCGGGCTCGAACAGGTTGAGCCCGTCCTCGAGCTCCAGCCCTTGGTCCTCCTTCGCGGCCGCGATGGCCTCCTTCCCGACGACCCGCACGAAGTGCTGGCGCGCGATGTGGTCCGCGGTCCAGGCTACTTTGGCGACGCGCTCTTCGAGCTTCGCCATCGCGCGGTCGTCCTTGGCGACCAGCACCGCGACGGGCAGCGAGTCGCAAGCGCCCACGTTCAGGGCCAGGGCTAGCTCGTCGTGGATCGGCAGGCTCCCGAGGGGCTTGGCCTCCTTGGCGAAGGGCTCGAAGGTCTTGTCGAGGAAGCTGGTGAAGGCGTCCGCGTCTCGGAACTGCTGGGCGGGCGAGCGCCCGGCCCGGCTCAGCTTCTCTTTGCCGTCCGGTGCCAGGACGCAGAAGACCGTGTTCTCGAGCACGCCCGAGCGACCGCTGAAGAGTGACAGCAGGAGCTCGGCCTCGGCCTTGTCCTCGTAGGTCTGGGGACGCACGCAGACGTAGTTGCGGGAAGCGGTGACCACCGCTTCGACGGAGAGGAAGGCCTCGTCCGTGTTCTGGTAGCCCGGTCACCACATGCCGGGCGCGCCCGAGCACTGGGGCGCCGCCGACATCAACAGGATCGGTCGGCCGGTGCGCGCCGCCTCGGCCTTGGCGTCGTCCCAGCGACCGAACCAAGCGACCCCAGCCGCGGGCGCTGTTTCGGGTTCGTCCTGCTGCGCCTCGCCGTCAAGACCCAAGGGGGCGTCGGTCGAGGGAGGCGGGCCCGCCTGGCTGAACAGGGCCGGTGCCAGGAGGGCTGCGAGGAGCAGGGTCGAGATCGATTTTCGGCGCATGTTTGGGGGGTGGAATGGACGAGGTGCGGCGGGACGGTCGAACGGGCTGCTAAGGAACATCGCGGCCCTGGCCAAGTTCCGGACGGAGTGGAATCCTAGGGCCTCGACGTCGAGCTTGGCAGGGTCGGGCCCCTAGGGCGGCGCCGTCCCCCAAGCCAGCCCTGCCCGACCGCTTCTGCCATGGGCCACTTGCCCCGCGCGCCGGCCCGGGGAATCATCGGGCCGCGCCCTCTCCCCCCAATCGAGACCATGCCAATGCTGCTGCCCCTCTTCCTCGCCCTCGCCCCGCTCCAGAACGCCGCGCCCGCCGCCACGGACGCGGCCGCGACCTTCACGTTCGACTTCGAGTCGAGCGCCGAGGACTATGGCCTCGCCTTCGCGGCCAGCGGCGACGGCGCCAAGCGCGACGGCGTCGGCGCCAAGCTCGAGGACGGCGAGCTGGTCGTGCTGGAGCCCTGGTGGAAGCTCGACACGAGCGCCGCCCTGCCGGCCCCCACCGTCGACGGCGCGCGCCGCCTGGAGCTGCGCTTCAACCTGACCCTCTCGCCCGGCTGTGAGGGCATCGGCCTGGTGTGGCTCGACACCGCGAGCCACGGCACCGAGGGCCCCGCCTCGCTGCCGCTCGGCGCCGACCTGACCGTCGGACCGCCGAAGGAGGACGCCGAGCCGGCACCCGCCGGGGGGGGGGGGCCCAAGTTAGTGGGGCGCCCCGGCCACCGCCTCGCCGCGCGCGCCCCCCGG
>JARGPD010000096.1:5832-12513 GCA_029212845.1 Planctomycetota bacterium | reverse complement strand
AGCGAGCCCTTCCGCGGCAGCGGCAACATCCACCACCGCCCCGAGCACGAGATCAGCATCCACTGGGACGGCGTCGAGCGCTTCAAGAAGCTGACCGAGACCGACTTCCGCGACGAGGAGCCGCGCGAGGTCCAGCTGGTCGTCGACTGGGTGCCCGGCGGCGCGTTCGTCGACCTGACCCTCGGCGACGAGCTCGTCTTCGAGCGCTACTTCCTGGCCGGGGCGACGCCCTACGCCGGCCGCGCGGCCTTCGGTGGGCGCAACGCCGAGACCGCCGGCTGGGCCACGATCGACGACCTCACCATCGAGCTCGACGACCTCTTCGACGTGTCCGACGGCGGCTACCCCGCCCCGCTCGAGGTCATCGCCATCGACCGCCAGCTCAACGACAAGGCCGCCCACCGCACGAGCGGCAGCGCGACCCTGCCCGAGGACCTGTCGGGCTACGAGCGCATCCTCATGACCCTGCGCCTCGACAAGCCCGAGACGCGCTTCGATCCATGGGACCGGCTCGCGCACGTGTACGTCGAGGACGAGCGCCTCGGCCAGGTCGAGCTCCTGCGCTACATCACGCCCTACCACAAGGGCCACGTGTGGACCGTCGACGTGACCGACCTCGCCTCGGTCCTGACCGGCACGCGCGCCTTCGAGCAGTACTGTGCCACCTATGGCGAGGGCTGGGTCGTGAGCGTGGTCCTGCACCTGTACCCGCGGCCCGACGGCGCCGAGCCGCGGCCCGAGCCCTACCGCGTCGAGCGCCTGTGGGAGGGCAAGTGCAACATCGGCGACCCGGCCC
The DNA here is from genome assembly GCA_029212845.1 of Planctomycetota bacterium. GTDB lineage: Bacteria > Planctomycetota > UBA1135 > UBA1135 > JARGPD01. The sequence goes on along the minus strand of JARGPD010000096.1, from coordinate 11,717 downwards.
AGCCGCCGAGCCGCTTCTTCGAGGCGCGCCACGTCGCGACCGATCCCGAGACCACCGCCGCCAAGGTGCGCACCGTCGTCACCGGCCACGGCATGTCGCCCAACACCGACAACGCCGCCGAGTTCATGGCCCTCGGTCGCACCCTGACGGTCAACGGCATCGCCCACCAGAACGAGCTCTGGAAGACCGACAACTACCTCAACCCCTGCCGCCCCCAGGGTGGCACGTGGAAGTACGACCGCGCCGGCTGGGCGCCGGGTGACGTGGTCCTGCCCTGGGAGGTCGAGGTGCCCCTCGCCGGCGACGCGATCGACCTCGACTATGCGCTCGCGCCCTACGTCAACGAGGGCCGCGGCCAGACCTGGGACCCCTTCCACCAGGTCACCAGCTACCTGGTGCTGTACCGCGATCCGGCAACGGCGGCAGCGTCCGAGCCCACGGCCCCCGCGCCTAGCGAGTAGGCACACCGAGCCACCCAGGGGCGGCCCGCCGGCTCAGGGCTCGAGCTCCAGGGGCACCGCGTTGCTCACGAAGGTCACGGTCCCACCGACCAGGCTCAGGGAGACGAAGGCGTGGTGCAGGGTCAAGCCGACCAGGCTGGGGTCGAAGGCCGCCGGCAGGATCAGCGAGGCCGTGGCCTGGCCGCCCCCACCTGGCGCCGGGGCGAGGAGTCCGAACGAGCCGACCAGCGGCGGCTTGTTGGGCGCGAGCAGGGTGTGCAGCAGGTAGGCATCCAGGTTGAGCGGCAGGACGAAGCCTGGGACCGGCGTGCCCGGGCTCGTGCCGCTGCCCGTCCCCAGCAAGAGGTACAGCTGCGAGGCCGCCGGCGCGGCCAGCTGGAAGGTCTGGGTTCCGCCGAAGGCGACCGAGAGGGCGAGCGTGTCCGAGTACAGAGGCGGCGCAAGGCAGTCATCGGGGATCCCGTTCCCGTCGAGGTCGCTCGACTGGCCCGAGCTGATGTCGCACTCGTCCGGCACGCCGTTGCCGTTGCAGTCCGAGCTCGCGCCGCTCGCCAGCTCGGTGTGGTCGCTGATCCCGTTGCCGTTGCAGTCGGGGTCAAAGAGGGTCACCAGGTGGGTCGCCCCCGCTTCGATCAGCGTGTGCCCGGGGGTCGAGATCTCGACGGTCGAGAACCAGGGCGAGACCGAACCCCACCCATAGATGGTGCCGTCTGCCCGCAGGACGTAGGAGCGTTCGCTCCCGGCGGCCACCTGGACGTAGCCCGCGTCCAAAGGGGTCAAGTTGACCTGGCCGAACAAGTCCTTGCCCCAGGAGACGAGCGAGCCGTCAGCCGCCAGGGCGATGCAGTGGCTGCCGCCGGCCTCGACCTGCAGGAAGCCGCTGCCGGTCGGTGCGCCCGACACCTGGCCATCGGAGTCGTTGCCCCAGGCCACGATCGAGCCGTTCGAGCTCAGGGCCACGTTGTGGAGGAGGCCTGCGGAGATCTGGGTGAAGCCCGAGCCGACCGGGGTCCCCGAGACCTGGCCGAAGTCGTCCGCTCCCCAGGCGGTGATCGTGCCGCTAGGAGACAGGGCCAGCGAGTGGTAGCCGCCTGCCGAGATGTCGACGAAGCCCGTGCCCGTCGGCGCCATGCTGACCTGCCCGGCGTCGTCCCGGCCCCAGGCCTCGATCGCCCCCGAAGGGGTCAGGGCCAGCGAGTGGAAGGTCCCGGCGCTGACCGCAGCGTAGCTCCCACCGAAGGGGCTGCTCGTGATCAGGCCGTACTGGTCCGAGCCCCAGGACACGAGGGTGCCGTCGCTGCGCAGCGCCAGGCTGTGCTGCCCGCCGGCCGACGCGTCCTGGAAGCCCCAGCCCAGAGGCGTGCTCGAGACCTGACCGGACAGGTCGTCACCATAGGAGCGGAGCTCCTGGGCTGCGGTCGAGCCGACGGCGAGGGATGCGGCGAGCGCGAAGAGGACGAGGCGTGGTGCGTGGTGCATGACGAGCAGGGCCGGGGAACGAGGGATCCCTTCCCATGGAACGGCCGTCCGACGAGCCCGGCAAGTGCCCGCCCCAAGAAGCCGTGTTGCCCCCCCCGGCAAGGCCGCCGGAGGGGGCAACGCTGCGCCCGGGGCCTTGGCCCAGGGCTCGCCTAGCTGCTCGTCGGTCTTTTGGCCTAGAAGCCCAGGACCAGCTGCAGGCCGTTGCTGGTCGAGGCCGGCAGGCCCGCGGCTGGGATCGCCCAGGCCTGCAGGTGCACCTGGCCGCCGACGAGGGTCGGGGTGGCGGGCAGCGGCTGGCTCAGGGCCAGGTCCGGCGTGCTGAAGATGCTGAGGATCGAGTAGGTCAGCGGGTCGATCCAGGACACGCTGGTGCCGTCGGTCAGGAAGCTGGCCGGGCCGCCGTTCGGGGCGCTCATCACCAGGAGGCCGATCGAGCCGGCCGGCGCGCCGGTCACCGTCACGTCGCTCGAGGTGCCGAGCACCGGGAAGCTCGCCGCGAGGCGCGAGCCGTTGCCGCTCTGGCCCAGGTCCTGGACGTAGGCGCCGGGCAGGGCCAGGTGGCGCAGCTCCTCACCCACGGTCGCGTCGTCGGCCGTGAAGAACAGGCCGCCGTCGCACAGGATCAGGTCCTCGGGGTTGCCCGAGAGGGCTCCGGGGTACACGTCGCAGACCAGCGTCGTGCCGGCCGCGGTGCCGTCGCTGAAGTACAGCTCCGAACCGCTCGGTCCGCGCGCCTCGAAGTAGACGCCGGTGCTGCATGGCACCAGGAAGTCCGGGCTCGCCGAGGCGCCGCCGGGGTTGATCTCGGTGACCAGCTGCGTGCCCGCCGCGGTGCCGTCGCTCGTGTACAGCTCGCGGTCGGAGTTGGCCGCCGAGAAGAACAGCTTGCCGGCCGCTGCGGTGAAGTTGACCGGCGCGCTGCCGAAGTTGCCCGGGCGCAGGTCGACCAGCATCGAGGTGCCGGCGCTGGTCCCGTCCGTGCGCCAGAGCTCGGCACCGTTGACCCCGTCGTCGGCGGAGAAGTAGGTCGCGCCCTGGAAGGTCGTCATCGAGCTCGCGTTCGAGCTCGCCGACCCCGGGTTGATGTTCTTCAAGAGGCTGGTGCCGCCGAGGGTGCCGTCGGTGAGGAACAGCTCGGTGCCGACCGCCGCGTTGGTCGCGGCGAAGACCAGCTTGTCCCCGAGCTCGGCGAAGGTGCGCGGGTTGCTGCTCGCGGGGCCGGGGTTCAGGTCGGCCACCAGGAAGGTGCCGCCGGGGAAGCCGGCCGACGCCCAGAGCTCGCGCCCGTTGACGCCGTCGTCGCCACCGAACACGACCAGCGGGCCGAAGACCGCCAGGTTCGAGGCGCCGCCGCCGGCGCTGCCCGGGTTGACGTCGGCCACGCGGTAGGTGCCCGCGGCCGTGCCGTCCGTGCGCCACAGCTCGTTGCCGGCCACGCCGTCGTTGGCCTGGAAGAAGACCACGCCGAGCTCGGGGTGCAGGAGGAAGTCGAAGGGGCTGCTGCCGGTCGAGCCCGGGTTGATGTCCATCAACAGACTGACCGTGGAGCCGTCGGTGACCCACAGCTCGTTGCCGTGGGTGCCGTCGTTCGCGGCGAAGACGGTGGTCAGCACGCCACCCACGTTGAGCGTCGTGAAGCCAAAGGCGAAGCTGCTGCCGCTGGGCCGGATCTCGGGGAAGGCGACGACACCGCTTGTCGCGTCCCAGCGGAACAGCTCGTTGCCGTCCGTGCCGTTGTCGGCCCGGAACAAGAGGTACTTGCCGCCGACCGAGTGGGCGAAGGACGGGGTGCTGTCGCCGGTGCCGAGGTTGATGTCCGCGACCAGGGAGCAGGTCTGGGCGGAGGCGGCGCTGGCAAGGAGGCCCACGGCGAGGCCGAGGGCGGCGGGGAAGAGCTTCATGGTCCGGTGGAGTTCGGGGGAAGGCGGCCGGGGCAAGGGGTGACCGGGCCGGGTCTCGGGCTGATGCCCCGAGCCTAGACCACCGAGCTCGATCCAGCGCGCCATTTCCCCAGGGAAAGTTCCCGGGTAACGCATTCGGCCTCCAAAGGGCCCCTGCCAGGGCCGAAATCGGCCGGGCCTAGATCGCCGAGGCCGCCCGCAGCCGGGCGATCCCAGCCGCGTCGTAGCCGAGCACCTCGGCCAGGACCTCGTCCGTGTGCTCGCCGAGCAGCGGAGGGTGGCGCCGCGAGCTGGGCGGGTCCGGCTGGGCCACGTCCGAGCGGACGGGGCTCGCCACCAGCTTCAGCTCGCCCAGGGTCGGGTGGTCGACCGTGGTGACCATGCCGCGGTGCGCGACCTGGGGGTCGGCGAACAGGTGCGCCATGTCGTTGACGGGCCCCGAGGGCACCTTGGCGGCGACGAGCCGGGCCAGCCACTCGTCCGAGCCCCGCGTCAGCAGCACCGCGGCGATCCGCGGCAGCAGCACGCGGCGGTGCTCGACGCGCGCAGCGTTGGTCGCAAAGCGTGCGTCCGCGATCCAGTCGGGCTGCTCGAGCACCGCGCACAGGTCGGCCCACATGCGCTCGTTCGCCGCCGCCACGGCGATCGGTCGGTCGCTGGTCGCGAAGACCTGGTAGGGCACGATCGAGGCATGGCCCGTGCCCCAGCGCGTGGCCTCGCGGCCGGCGGTCAGGTAGCTGCTGGCCACGTTCGCGAGGGAGGCCACCTCGACGTCGAGCAGGCTCAGGTCGAGCTGCTGGCCGAGCCCCGTGCGCTCGCGGTACAGCAGCGCGGCCGTGATCGCGGCCGCCGCGTGCACGCCGGTCAAGACATCGGTCAGCGCCACGCCAGGCTTCGTCGGCGGCCCTCCTTGCTCGCCGGTGATGTGCATCATGCCCCCCACCGCCGCGAGCACCATGTCGTAGCCCGGCCGGTCGGCGTAGGGACCGTCCTGGCCATAGGCGCTGATCGCCGCGAAGACGAGCCCGGGGCGCTGGGCGCTCAAGGCCTCGTAGCCCAGCCCGAAGGCCTCCATCTGGCCGGGCATGAAGTTGTGCACGACCACGTCCGACTGCGCCGCGAGCTCGCGCACGAGCCGCGGGCCGGCGTCGCCCTTCAGGTCGATCGTGACCGAGCGCTTGTTGCGGTTGCAGCAGAGGTAGTAGCTGCTGATCGCTTCGCCCGCACTGGCCTCGACGAAGGGCGGCCCCCAGCGGCGCGTGTCGTCGCCGACGCCCGGTCGCTCGACCTTGATCACGTCGGCCCCCTGGTCGCCCAGCATCATCGTGCAGTAGGGGCCGGCGAGGATGCGCGACAGGTCCAGCACGCGGTAGCCGGAGAGGGGGAGTTCGGGGGTCGGTGTGCTTGGCATGGGGTGGCGCCCAGGATAGCCGACCGCGAGCCAGGCGCTCGGTCCCAAGCGGCCGCTCCCCCGGGGCGTGCTACCATCTGCCGATGTTGTCCCCGATCCGGAAGTTGGGCCAGAGGGCCCGCCTCACTTGCGTCCTCATCGCCATCGGCGGCCTCTCTGCCTGCAGCGAGGATCCCGCCGCGACCCCCGGCCCCGCGCCCCACCTGGTGCTCGGCCTCGCCGAGCTGCTCGAGGGCGCCACCGTCGCCCCGCGCCCGTCGGCGGACCTGCCCGCGGGCGCGAGCGTCGCGCACCTCGCCGGCGGCCTCGCCATCGTCGACCTGCCCCTCGCGATGGCCGACGCGACGACCGTGCCGAGCGACGGCAACCACTACACCTGGCAGCTGCCCTGGCCCGTGCGCCAGGACGCGGCCGGCGACCGGACCTGGCCGACGATCGACCTGCCCGGCACCGACCCCCTGCCCGTCGACGTGGTCCCCGACCGCGTGCTGCTGCGCCGCGCCGAGCGCCCCGCGCCCGAGCGCACCGACGCCTGGATCGACGGCCGCACCCTGCACATCTTCGGCAAGAAAGGCGCCCCGGCCGACCTCACGCTGCGCGCCCAGGCCGGCATGCCGCTCACTCACCTCA
>JARGPD010000096.1:0-5822 GCA_029212845.1 Planctomycetota bacterium | reverse complement strand
CTGCTGCACTACCCCATCCAGGCCGCGCGGCTCGCCGGCGGAGCCGGTCACGAGCGCAGCCCCGACGAGCTGCACCTCGCGCGGGTCGAGACCCCCACCGGCAGCAACGCGGCCCTCGTGCTCGAGGCCGGCACGCGCCTGACCCTGCCGATGGCCGACTTCCCCGGCGCCACCCTGCACGCGCGCCTGGTCGCCTCGGACGGCGCCTCGATGGACCAGCCCGCGACGGGGACCGCCGCCCCTCCGCTCAAGGTCACGCTCAGCTTCCCCGGCCCGGCCGGCACCGTGGCCCTCGAGGCCGACCGCACGCCCCGCGCCGTCGAGCTCGTGCTGCCTGCCGGCCACCCCGAGCAGCCCGGCAGCTTCACCTTCGAAGCGACCGGCCCCGCCGGCTCGCTGGTGCGCCTCGAAGAGCCGCGCCTGGCCTTCGGCGACGTGCCGTCCCTCGCCGAGCGTCCCAACGTCCTGTTCGTGATCCTCGACACCCTGCGCGCCGACCGGCTCGGCGCACACGGCAACCCCGACGGCCTGTCGCCGGCCCTCGACCGCATCGCGTCGGAGTCGCTCGTCTTCGAAGAGTGCTGGTCGACCTCGTCCTGGACCATGCCCGCGATCTCGGGGATGCTGACCAGCGCACACCAGGAGCTGCACGGCGGCATCCACGAGAACTCGCGCATCAACCCCGCGCTCGACACCCTCGCCAGCAGCCTGGCCGCCGCCGGCTACGACACCGAGGCGATCTGCGAGGGAGGACTCTTCCGCGCGATCTACGGCCACGACGCCGGCTTCCGCGCGTTCTTCGAGCACCGCGAGGGCATCGCCCACGGCGCCGAGCTCGCCCGCGAGTTCTTCCAGCGCAAGGCCACGGAGCCCGGCGCCGAGCCCTGGTTCCTCGTGCTGCACAGCTACGAGGTGCACGAACCCTACGAGCCCGACCCCGCGCTGCTCGCCACGATCCGCGCCGGCCTGCCCGAGCGCCTGGCCAAGCGCATCACGCGCCCGACCGACTTCGCCGAGCTCTACCACAACGGCGAGTGGACGGCCGAGGTCAGCGCCGAGGTCTCGGCCGCCATGGAGGCCCTGTACGACGCCGAGGTGCAGGTCGCCGACGCCGTCCTGGGCGAGCTCTTCGACGAGCTGCGCGCCGCCGGCACCCTCGACGACACCCTGGTCGTGATCACCGCCGACCACGGCGAGGAGTTCGGCGAGCACGGCATGATCGGCCACGGCGACAGCCTCTACCCCGAGCTCCTGCACGTCCCGCTGATGCTGCGCTTCCCCGACGGCTGGCGCGCCGGCGAGACCGAGCCAGGCGCCACGTCCCAGCTGCACCTGGCCCCGACCGTGCTCGACGCCGTCGGCCTCGGCACCGAGCTCGAGGGCCTGAGCTTCGCCGGCGAGTCCCTGCTGCGCGGCCTGCCCGAGGTGCCGATCTACGCCTGGCGCTACCGCGAGGGCGAGCGCAGCCTGTATGCCCTGCGCGTCGGCGACGAGGTCGTGCTCGAGGGCACCTACGACTTCGCGCGGGCCGAGTCCGGCGCCCCCGAGTTCTACGACCTCGCCGCGGACCCGGGCGCGCTGAAGAACCTGCGCGCCGAGGACCCCGCGCGCGTGGAGAGCCTGCGCCAGCTCCTGTCCGCCGTCCGCGAGCTCTACTCGAAGGACGCCTTCGAGGGCGGCAGCGTGCGCCTCGATGCTGCTACCCAGGAGCGCCTGGAAGCCCTCGGCTACCTGTAGCCATGCGCCGCCCCGGCCTCGAAGCTTGCGCGCCCTTGGCCTACAGGCTCCACTAGGTCCTGGTCGATCACAGCCCCAGGTCCAACCGATCCCGTGCCCATGTACCTAGCCGCCATCTCCGTCGACTTCCTAGCCAAGCTGCTGATCATCGCGGTGTTCATGCCGATGTGGCTGCCGATCGTCAAGGAGCTGTGGGCCGAGGTCAACGAGTCGCTCATCGACGAGGGCGGGGTGCTCGGCAAGGAGCTCGACCAGAGCGAGATCGAGCGCGTGAAGTCCGAGCGCCGGCGCCGGGGCGCGAGCTTGATCAGCGAGACCGAGGATGGTCGCCGCGCCGGCGGGGAAGGCCGCGGGGGCCGCGCTCGCAGCAACTCTCAGAAGGCACGTCGCCGCGGCTTCTAGGTCCCGGCATCGCCACTTCGGCTTGCCTGGGGAACGACTTTCGCGCACCCTGAGCGCGCGATGAAGTGCCCGTCCCTCCTGCTAGCCCTCTTCACCCTGCCCCTCGTCCTCGTCGCCTGCGGAGACGACCGCGGCACGCCGACGCCAGCCAGCCAAGGGACCGGCGCCGAGGCGCTCGCAACGCGCGACCTCGCCGCAGCGCTCTTCGCCGAGGGCAGCACCTCGGTCGGCAAGTTCCAGGCCGCCTACGAGACCATGCTGCCCCTGGCCGAGGCCCCGCAGCCGGAGCTCTTCGACCTCAACGCGATCGGCATCTGCGCCTTCGCGCTCAAGGACTACGCGGGCGCCAAGCGGTGGTTCGAGCGCGCCCTCGAGCTCGAACCCGACGCGGCGGCCCCGCACTTCAACCTGGGCAAGCTGGCCTTCGACGTGGACATCGATCCCGACGCCGCGCTGCTGCACTTCGAGGCCGCGCGCCGGGCCGCGCCGGACGACCTGCCGACGGCCCTCAGCCTGGGCATCACCTACGACGAGCTCGGTCGCTACGAGGAGGCCGAGGCGCTCTTGACCGAGCTCCAGGACGTCGGGCTCGAGTTCAGCGGCTCGTGGTACATGACGATCGTCTACCGCCTGTCGCAGCTCAAGTATGCCGACGGCGACGACGGGGCCGGCGACGCCCTGCGCGAGGAGTACGACACGCTGTACGCCCGCGACGTGACCGTGCCGAGCTTGACCGACCTGCAGCGTGGCAACTTCGGTCGCCTCCTGCCGCCGCAGCCCTTGGCGTCCGGAAACGTCGCGGTCCGCGAGCTGCCCGAGTACGGGGCCGCGACGCCGCTCCTCGGCGGCGCCCTCGAGGGCTTCGAGGCGCGCGGGCTCGCGATGGCCGGCAGCGCCGAGTACTGGGAGGACGGCGGCATCGACCGGAGCCCCGACGGCTCGACGACGATCGACCTGCCGGACACCCTGGGTGCGCCCGACTGGGTCGCCTGGGGCCCCGCCGGCATCCGCTTGGTGAGCGCCCAGGGCGAGGTCCAGAGCATCACCGACACGCCGACCGACCTCGTCCTGTGCCTCGACCTCGAGGACGACGGTGACCTCGACCTGGTGGCCAGCTCCGGCGGCGCCCTTGGCCTGCACCTGCAAACGGACGGCGCCTTCAGCCACCGCGCGCTCCTGGACCTGGGCAGCACGCCCCGGGCCGCCGCGCTCTTGGACTACGACCACGAGGGCGACCTCGACCTGGTCTTCGTGGGCGAGTTCGGCGTGCGACTCCTGCGCAACGACGGCGCGGAGCTCCCCGAGGGCGCGTTCACCGACGCGACCGAGGAGGCCGGCCTCGCCGGCGCGCGGGTCACCGACTGGGTCGTGGTCGAGGACTTCGACACCGACCAGGACGTGGACCTCCTGTTCGGCGGCGCCGACGGCGCGCACCTCGCGGACAACCTGCGCGGCGGGCACTTCGCCCTGGTGGACGAGCGCGTCCCCGGCCTGCCGATCGGCAAGGCGCCGCTGGTCAGCGACGCCAACCACGACGGGCGCCCGGACCTCTTGTTCGACGGCGGGCGCTGGTACGAGGCGCGTGTCGACGGCAGCTACAAGCTGCGCACCGACGGCGCCAAGGTCACGCGGGCGGTCGCGGTCGGCGACCTCGACCGCAACGGGGACTGGGACGCCCTCGCGCGCGGCGACGACGGCGCGGTCGTGGCGCGGCGCCGGCGCGCTCACGGACCTCGACGGCGACGGCGCCGACGAGCTGATCGTGCTGCGCGAAGGCCGGGCCGAGAGCCACGCCGCTGGGGCCACGAACGCGCGCTCCTTCCGGCTGCTCCTGCAGGGCGTCAAGGACAACCGGCGCGGCCGCGGCGCGATCCTCGAGCTGCGCATCGGCACGGCCTACCAGCGTCTCTACTGGCGCGACGAGCTGGTCACGATCGGCCTCGGAGGCCACGACGAGGCCCTGGTGCTGCGCGTCACCTGGCCCAACGGCGTCGTCCAGAACCTCGCCCACCATCCCGCCGGGCGCGACCTGGTCGTGGTCCAGAAGAAGGGCCTGATCGGCTCGTGCCCGTTCCTCTACACGTGGAACGGTACGGGGTACGTCTTCGTGAGCGACGTGCTGGGCATCACCCCTCTTGGCCTGCCCATGGGGCCGGGCATGTACGTGCCGCCGGACCACGACGAATTCGTGCTGGTGACCGGCGAGCAGCTGGCCGCGCGCGAGGTCGACGGCGGGCTGTACTACGACCTGCAGTTCACCGAGGAGCTGCGCGAGGTGACCTACCTCGACCAGGCGCGCCTGGTCGTCGTCGACCACCCGCTCGGCACCGAGGTCTTCCCCGACGAGCGCTTCTGCTTCCCGCCCTTCCCGGGCGAGAAGACCTACATCACCGCGGCGCCCCTGGCGCCGGCGAGCGCGCGGGAGGTGAGCCTGGCGACCGGGGAAGCCTCGGGTCGCGACTGGGCTGCGGAGCTGGCCGCGATCGACGGCGACTACGCGGTGCCCTTCGAGCACTTCGAGGGTCGCTTCCAGGGCCTCGCCAAGCCCCACGTGATCGAGCTGGCCTTCGACCCGGCCGAGGTCGCGGGGGCCGAGTCCCTGCGGCTCTTCCTGACCGGCTGGTTCTATTGGACGGACGCCTCGGTCAACATGGCCGCCGCGCGCACCCCCGGCGTCGACTTCGTGCCGCCGATCTTCTCGGTGCCGGACGCGACGGTCGAGGGCGGCTGGCGCGAGCTCGGCCCGCCCTTCGGCTTCCCCGCCGGCAAGACCAAGACGATGGTCGCGGATCTGACCGGGCAGCTCGACCCCGCCGACCCGCGGCTGCGCATCTTCGGGACGCTGCGGCTGTACTGGGACGCGATCCGGCTGGGGATCGATGCCGGCGACGCGCCGATGCGCACCACCGAGCTGGCGCCCCACTCGGCCGAGCTCTGGGAGCGCGGCTTCAGCAAGCCGGTGCTGCTGCTGGGGAACCATGACCTCGAGTGGTTCGACTGGAACCAGCTCGAGACCGACCACCGCTGGAACCAGCACCCCGGTCGTTACACCAAGCTCGGCGACGTCACGCCGCTGCTCGACCAGCCCGAGGATCAGTTCGTGATCATGGGCGCGGGCGACTCGCTGCACCTGCGCTTCGACGCCGCCGGGGTGCCCGCCCTGCCCGAGGGGTACCGGCGGGACTTCTTGGTTTACCTCGACGGCTGGGCGAAGGATCGCGACCCCAACGCCGTCGATGTCGAGCGCGTCGAGCCGATGCCCTTCCACGGCATGAGCGGCTTCCCCTATGGCGAGCGCGTGGGCACGGACGAGTCGTTTCCCGACACCCCCGCCCTGCGCGCCTGGGCCGCCGAGTGGAACACCCGCGACGCCAAGCGCTGGATCGAGCCGCTGAGGTAAGGGGTTGGGGGCGCTCTGTTGCCGCGCGGCATGCGCCTGCGGCGAGGCTGGGGGGCGCTCTGTTGCCGCGGGGCTAGCGCCTGCGGCGAGGCTGGGGGGGGCGCTCTGTTGCCGCGCGGCAAGCGCCTGCGGCGAGGCTGGGGGGGGCGCTCTGTTGCCGCGGGGCTAGCGCCTGCGGCGAGGTTGGGGGCGCTCTGTTGCCGCGGGGCTAGCGCCTGCGGCGAGGTTGGGGGCGCTCTGTTGCCGCGGGGCTAGCGCCTGCGGCGAGGTTGGGGGCGCTCTG
>JARGPD010000095.1:1806-18677 GCA_029212845.1 Planctomycetota bacterium | reverse complement strand
CCGCCTTCGGTCACGATGCCGAGCACGTGCTCGTTGTTCAGGTCGAACATGTCGACGATCGACAGCTCGCGCGCGACGAGGATGTAGCGCTCGGGCGCCAGCTCCTCGACCGGTCCGGGCACCTCGTCCTCGAGGTTGCGCAGCACGCGGATCCCGACGTCACGCAGGTCGACGGCGCTCTGGCGCAGGGTCTCGCTCTCGACCAGCTGGAAGATGCGGTCGAAGTCCGAGATCACCTTGGCGATCGCGGCGTCGAGGCGCATCTGCTCGCCGATGATCAGCTCCTCGACGTCGGCGATGAAGACCGAGTCCTTGAGGTAGGCCAGGTGCGTGTCGAGGATGCGCGCGTCGTTCGCCGCGATCTGGTCGGCGAGGCGCTGCTTCAAGTCTTCGATCTGCAGTCGCGACGCATCCAGGGAGCGGCGGAAGCGGTTGAGCTCGCCCTCCACCTCGTCCCGGGCCACGCGGACCTCCTCGACGTTCTTGAGGTCGTGGTCCTTGTGGTGGGCGACGCCGAGGACGAGCCCCGGGGAGACGGGGGTGCCGACTAGGAGCTCGCCGGCGAGGGGTCCTTCGGCTCCGGCACTGGCCTCGCGGGCCTCGGCCAGGGGGTTCGCTTCGGGGCGCGCGTCGTCGTCGGCCGGGGCCGTCTCGGGGCCGGCCTCTTCGTGGGATGCTCCATTCATGATCGCGGACATCTTAGAAAACTAGGCAGGTCCGCCACAGAGCCGTGGCCTCTCCGGCCGAAGGATGGATATCGTGGACCCCGCCGTGGCCCCTTGGGGAGCCATCGCGGCGCTTCATTCCGAGGAGGAATCCATGCAGTTCATGCCCAAAGGAGCCGTCGCTCCACTCTCGTCCCTCGCCCTGGTGCTCGGTCTCTGCCTCGCCAGCTGCAGCGGTGAGGCCGCCGAGAAGGCCAAGCTCGAGGCCCAGGCTGCCGCCGAAGCGGCCAGCGCGAAGGCCGCCCAGCTAGCCGAGAGCGCCAGCGCCGCCGCCGAGCGAGCCAGCGACGCCGCGGCGGATGCCGCCGAGCAGCTCAAGGCCGATGTCGAGGCCGCCAAGGCCAAGGCCTCGGCCGAGCTCGACGCCGCCTTCGCCCAGGCCCGGCGCTACTTCGTCGACAACAAGGACGAGCTGGCCGTCGCGCTCGAGAGCCGCCTGGCCGAGCTCGACGTCGAGATCGAAGCCCTCCAGGCGACCCTGGCCAGCGCCTCGGAAGAGGCCGTCATGCGCACCGGCCTCCTGGTCGCCGCCGTCGACGCCAAGCGCGGGATCCTCGAGGGCAAGCTGGCGATGCTGCGCCAGGCCTCCGAGGACTCCTGGCAGCGGCTGCAGCCCGAGCTCGAGAACCAGCTGGCCTCCCTCGAGAAGGCCCTCGACACCGCGCGGACACGCCTGGACAAGACCGTCGCCGAGACCGGCGAGGACGACTCCGGCGACTACAAGGCCACCCCGCCCAAGGAGCTGTTCGAGGTCGTCAAGGTCGTCGACGGCGACACGATCCACATCCAGCGTGGTGGCAAGGTCGACAAGCTGCGCCTGCTCTCGGTCGACACCGAGGAGAAGCTCAGCGGTCGTCCGTTCGAGCCGTCCAAGCCCGAGACGTTGTTCGGGGAAGAGGCCAAGCTGTGGGCGATCGACTTCTTCGCCGGCCTCGCGGACGAGGACGGCAAGACGCGCGTCGGCGTCGCCTTCCCCAAGGGCGAGGAGGCCTACGACGTCTACGGGCGCCTGCTCTGCCACGTGATCCTGCCCGACGGGACCGACTTCAACCTGAAGCTGGTCGAGGAGGGCTGGAGCCCCTACTTCCCGAAGTACGGCTACAGCCGCATCTGCCACGCGGCCTTCCTGGAGGCCGAGGCGCGCGCGAAGGCGGCCGAGCTCGGCGTCTGGAGTCCCGAGGTCAACAAGCCTGCCAACCCGGCCGACCCGTGGCACAAGCGCGACTACGACCGCCTCGTTCCTTGGTGGCACGCGCGCGGTGAAGCCGTCCAGGGCTTTCGCATGCGCGACGAGACGATGCCGGGCTCGGTGGTCTCCGCCGAGGACCCCGAGGGTCTCGCCGAGGCCGTCGAGCGCAGCGCTGCGAGCGGCTACCTGACCTCGGTCTTCGGCAGCGTCGACCGCACCTTCGAGGAGTCCGACGGCTCGCTGACCCTGCTGTTCCGCTCGGCCGGCGAGGACGCCGTCGAGTTCCGTGGCAAGGTGCCCCAGCGCCTGCGCGCCGACTACGCGCACCTCGCCCTCGAGGACCGCAACCTCGGCGAGCGCCAGAACTACCTGTACGTCGTCGGCAAGCCCGTGCAGGGCGAGCGCGGGATCGAGGTCACCGTGACCGACCAGCACAGCGTGCAGCTCGGCGCCCCCGACCCGGTCTACCCGGAGTAGCTGCGTCAGGCCACCGAGGTGATCAAGGAGCGGCCCAGCCAGGCCGCTCCGAAGCCGAGCACGAGGTTGAGGACCACGCTGGCGAGGGCCAGCTTGGCCTCGCCCGCGCGGACCAGATCGAGGCTCTCGACGCCGAAGGTCGAGAAGGTCGTCAGGGCACCGAAGAGCCCGGTGCCGAAGGCCAGGCGCAGCTCGGGCGAGAGGTCGGGACGCTCGTCCAGCCAGGCGGCCAAGAGGCCCAGGCCGAAGCACCCGAGCACGTTCACGACGAGCGTGCCCAGCGGGAAGAGGCCCGCTCGCCCGACGGCCGCGAGGTGCACCCCGTAGCGCAGGATGGCGCCGAGGAAGCCGCCGGCGCCGACGATCAAGAGGTCACGCACGGTCCAGCCCTCGAGCCTAGCCCTGGGCGTCCTTGCGCCGACTGATCTCCAGGTCCCGGAGCTCGCGACGCAGCACCTTCATGACCGAGCTCTTGGGCAGCTCGGCGAGGAACTCCACGTCGAAGGGCACCTTGTAGGGTGCCAGCTCGAGGGCGCAGAACTCGCGCACCTCGTCGCGGTCCATGGTCTGGCCGGGGTGCAGCACGACGAAGGACTTGACGGTCTCGGTGCGGCACTCGTCGGGCACCCCGATGGTGGCCGCTTCGAGGATCTTCGGGTGGCTGGCGAGCACCTCGTCGACCTCGTCGGGGAAGACCTTGAAGCCCGACGCGTTGATCATGTCCTTCTTGCGACCGACGATGTAGAAGTAGCCGTCCTCGTCCATGGTCGCCAGGTCGCCGGTGTGCAGCCACCCGTCGATGATCGTCTTGTCGGTCTCGTCCTGGCGATTCCAGTAGCCCGGCATGACCTGGGGACCGCGCACGACCAGCTCGCCCTCCTCCCCGAGCGCGACCTCCTTGGTCGGGTCATCGATGTCCACGATGCGCGCGTCCGTGTCCGACACGGGCACACCGACGCTGCCCTCCTTGCGCTTGCCTTGCAGCGGGTTCACGTGGGTCACCGGCGAGGTCTCGCTCATGCCGAAGCCCTCGACGATGATGCTGCCGGTCATCTTCTCGAAGCGCTGCATCGTGTCCAGCGGCAGGGGCGCGGAGCCCGAGAAGCAGGCCTTCACGCTCGAGACGTCGAGGCTCTCGATCCCGGGGTGGTGGTTGAGCGCATTGAACAGCGCCGGCACCGCGGGGAAGAGCGTCACGCGACGTTTGACCACGGCCTCGACCAGCTTGGGGAAGTCGCGCGGGTTGGGCACGAGCGCCATGGCAGCGCCGGTGAAGACGCTCCAGTTCATGCAGACGGTCATGCCGAACACGTGGAAGATCGGCAGGGCGTTGAGGCAGACCTCGTGGCCCATGTCGACGCCCTGGAACCAGTGGTGGATCTGCTGGACGTTCTTCGACAGGTTGCCGTGGGTCAAAACGGCGCCCTTGGACACGCCGGTCGTGCCACCGGTGTACTGCAGCACGGCGATCTCGTCGAAGCTGCGGCGCACGCGGGGCGGGTTGGACCCGCTCCTGGCGATCAGCTTCTTGAAGCTGTGGACGGTCGCGGTCTCGGCGACCTTGGCGGCCAGCGGCGGGTCCTGCTTGCGCAGCTTGAAGGGCGCGAGGAAGTTGAGCGGGAAGCCGAGGTAGTCGGCGATGCCGGCGACCACATAGTGGCGGATGCCGACGCGGTCCCCGAGCCCGCGCAGCTTCTGGTCGTAAAGGAAGTCCGCGACGAGCGCGACCTCGCAGCCCGCGTCGTTCCACTGGTGCTCGATCTCGCGCTCGGTGTAGAGCGGGTTGGTCAGGACCACCTCGGCCCCGAGCTCCATCGCCGCGTAGTAGGCGATGACCGTCGGCGGCATGTTCGGCATCTGGATCGCGACGCGCGTGCCCTCCTTCACCCCGAGCGACGCGAGCCCGGTCGCCAGCCGGTCCACGGCCTCTTTCATGTCGGCGTAGCTCAGGGTCTTGTTCATGAAGAACATCGCCGGCCGGTCGCCGAAGCGCTTGGCGCTGCGCTCGAGGAAGTCGGGGATCGTCACCTCCTCGAAATCGATCGCGCGCGGGACTTCGGCGTCGTAGTGCGCGTGCCAGGGTCGTTCTTGCATCAGGAAGGTCGCTGCGTCGTGAGGGGTGCGAAATTGCGGGCGGGCTCCCAGGGAAAGCTATTGCCCCGGTTTCATGCAATTGCTTTCTAATGAATGCACCTAGCCCCCGGGCCCGGCACGCGACCGGCCCCGGAATTGGCTGAAGCCCTCCCCCACAGGAACCCGACGAAGACCCCCATGCAGCCGCTCAATCTCCTCCGCCTGTCCCTCGGTGCCCTCGTGATCGCAGCCGTCGGAGTCGGAGGCCCCCTGCGCGGCGCCCAGGGCGAGGCGCGCCTCGCAGAGCTCGGTGACCAGCCGGTCCTGATCCCCCATGTGGTCACCGCCGCGCGCGAGCTCGTCGCCGTCGATGGCCAGCTGTTCGTCTACAACCCGCGCGGTCGCGACCAAGCGCCGCTCGAGCTGCGCGAGCTGCGGGTCGTGCTCGAGGGCGTCGTCGTCGAGGCGCGCTCGCTCGACGACAACCTCGCCGGCGACCCGCGCTTCGGCGAGCTGCTCGCCACGGTCGAGCGCCTGCCCCGCGAGGTCACCGAGCTCCAGCGTCCCAACTACGTCGTGCCCGAGGACGCCGCGCCGCTCGGCGGTCCCGACGTGACCGCCGCCCTGCGGAACGTCGAGTCCGGTCTGCAGGTCCTGCGCAGCGCGTGGGACGCGGGCGCGCCCGAGCCCTTCCTCGCCATCGATCTCGGCTACCAGCTCGACCAGTTGTTCGAGGCCAACGCCGCGCCCGGCGCGGTCCGGCAGGTGGGCCTCGAGCTCGACTGGAGCGCGGGCGGCGTGGCCGGCACCTCGGCCGTCAGCGTGCCGGTCACCCTGCTTGCCAAGTCGCTCTCGACCCCCGCGACCCTCGCGCGTCGCACGGGCCACGACGGCAAGCCGCTGATGGCCACCGCGCCCCACTCCCACGCGGGCGACCTGCACGTGCACTCGTGCCACGGCGAAGCTGCCGGCGCCTGCGCGCCTTCTGGCAACTGCGGTGCGGAGTCGCTGCAGCTCTCGGGCTCGTTCAGCTATGCCCAGCTCAAGAGCCAGTACCAGGCCCTCGGGCTCGACTGGATGACGGCCACCGACCACAGCTACTGCATCGACAGCCCCAGCGAGTACGGCGTCGTCGTCACCGAGTGCTCGAACCTGACCGACGCCAGCTTCATCGCGGTGCCCGACATCGAGCTCTCGAGCGACGAGTCCGGCCCCCAGCAGGGCAGCGACCTCGGCGACGCGGTCTGCCTCGGCGCGACCTCGTCGAACCACATGGGCGCCCATGGCATCAGCACCTGGAAGCAGGGCGGCCAGGAGGCCTTCTGGGGCTTCTGCGACGGCCTCTTCACGGACGAGCTCGACAGCTTCGGCAGCAACATCGACAAGGTCCGGAACGAGGGCGGCTGGCCGATCGCCAACCACCCCGACGGCTCCAGCTTCGGCTGGAACAGCGTCGCGGGCCTGCAGGGCATCGAGAACAACGACATGCACGGCGTCGAGATCTGGAACGGCGCCACGACCAGTGGCCAGGGCGGCAACGTCGGCATGTGGGTCGACTGGCTCGAGTCCGGTCGCATCCTGTACGCCTACTCCGGCAGCGACACCCACGACGAGGCCTTCGCCTTCGGCGCGAACCACGCGCTGCTCGAGGCAGGCGAGCCCTTCAACCCCAAGCAGCTCGAGCGCGCGCTGCGCGAGGGCCGCTCGTACATCTCGAACGCCCACGTGCTGGTGCACGAGGCCACCGTCGAAGGTGACCGCATCGGCATGGGCTCGCTCCAGACCCTGACCCCCGCCCAGCAGACCAAGCTGTTCACCCTCGAGGTGCACTACAACTTCGGCACGGACGTCGGCACGGTCGAGCTGTTCGGCGGCGCCAACGGTGTCACCGAGACGAGCCTCGGCACCTTCCCCGGCCTGACCGGAGAAGGCGTCGTGACCACGACCTTCGCCCCCTGGGCGGGCAAGACCTCGTGGACCCGTGCCTACTCGTCCTCGGGCTCGAAGACGGCCTACACCAACCCGATCTTCTACCTGCCCGGCACCGTCACCTCGACCACCTTCGGCACGGGCCTCGGCGGCTCGAACATCGGCAGCCTGACCTCCGCCAGCGCCCCGGCGATCGGAGCCTCCGTCGAGCTCGACCTCGGGGGCCTGACCGGGGCCTCCAGCGCGATCCTGGCCCTGAGCGACTCCCAGATCCCCGGCGGCCTGCCCTTCTCCGGCGGCTTCCTGCTGATCAACCTGCCGACGACCTTCCTGACCAACGTGCCCCTCGACGGCGGCGGCGCCGGCAGCTTCAACTTCCGCATGCCCTACGATTCCACCTTGGTCGGGGGCCAGCTCTACTGGCAAGCCGTCGCCGGCACCCCCGCCGTCCCCGGCGGCCTGGCCTTCACCAACGCAGTCCAGATGCCCATCGGCAACCTCGGGCAGTAGCCGCGCACTGACGGTCTGCCGCCAGGCCCCGGTCCGACTTGGTCACCCTCCTTCGCCGCTTCGGTCCCTAGGCCTTGCGATTTGGCTTGGGCCTGGCTGGCCGGCATGGGGTCTTCGAGCGCTCCGGGCCGGTCAGCTGGTGGCCTCGATCGGCCATGTGACGTGGGAGTTACTGCGTGGCCTCGTCTTGTCGCTAGACTGGCGGCATGCCGACTCCCACCCGAGTGCTCGTGGTCGAGGACGACGCCGCGGTTCGCCGCGGGGTCGTCGATGCCTTCACCGCTGCTGGCTACGACGTGGCCGAGGCCGCCGACGGGCCGCGCGGGCTCGAGAAGGCCCTGGCCAGCACGCCTGAGATCATCCTGCTCGATGTGATGCTGCCCGAGCTCGACGGCTTCGGGGTGCTTGCCGAGCTGCGCAAGCACCACCCCGGCCTGCCGGTGATCCTGCTGACCGCGCGCGGCGCCGAGGAGGACCGCGTGCGCGGCCTGCGCACCGGCGCGGACGACTACGTGGTCAAGCCCTTCAGCGTCGTCGAGCTGATCGCCCGGGTCGAGGCCGTCCTGCGGCGCTCCGCCGAACGGCCCAAGACCTCCGCCAAGACCGTCGTCATCGCCGGCCGCAGCTTCGATTTCGGCCGGCGCTCCGTGACCCTCGCCGACAACACCGAGCTCGAGCTGACCGAGCGCGAGTCCGAGCTGGTCGAGTTCCTCGTCGCCCACCCCGACCGCGCCATCAGCCGCGAGGAGCTGCTGCGCTACGTCTGGAAGATCGACCCGCGCGGCCTCGAGACGCGCACCGTCGACATGCTCGTCGCCCGCCTGCGCGAGCGCCTCGCCGACGACCCCGCGGAGCCCAGCGTGATCGCCACCGTACGGGGTCGCGGCTACCGCCTCGCGACTCCTCCCGAGCTCACCTCGCTAGCGCCCAGCGCCCCTCGTGCCCCCCACCCACCCGCACCCACGAGGTCGCCGAGCGCGCCCACGGCCCTTGCCCGAGCCGCGCACTCGACGGTCCCGCGAAGCAGCAGGCGGCCCACGATGAGGCGCCGCCTGCGCTGGTTCTGGGTGCTCGCGCCCCTGTCCGCGGCGACCCTGTGCTGGGCCTCCTGGACCGCCCTCCAGAAGGAGCGCGCGGTCAACGAGTCGCGCCACTACTGGTCCCGGCGTGCCGAGGTGCAGCGCGTCGTCGACCGCCTCGACAGCCTGATGACCGTGCTCGTCACGCGCGAGTCCGAGCTGCCCCCCGACGCCTTCGTCAGCTTCACGACCAGCCGCACCGTGCGCACCGATAGCAGCCCGCCGCCGCCCCTGCCCTCGCCCCTGATCCGCCCCCCGGGCCTGCTGCCCGCGGAGGCGGCCGAGCTCTTTGGCCCGCTCGCCGGCATCTACCGCTCGGGCATCCCCAACCGCGACCTGGTGCGGCTCTACTTCGAGCTCTCGAGCACCGACCACGGCAGCGCGCCCCAGCGCAGCCTGCCCGCCGCCCCCACCGGCCCGGCGCGCGAGCTCGCCATCGCCCAGGGCCTGACCACCGCGGCGGCGATCGCGCGGGTCGAGGCCACCGCCGCCGCCCTCGATGCGCGCGTGCCCACCGCCCTCCTGCACCGGCTGGCCACCACCGCCGGCGCCCTGCCGCGCGCCACCACGGCGCGCCAGATGTTCACGCCGGTGCTCTTCGCCGTGCGCGCCGACGAGCCCGGCGCGGAGCTCCTGTTCCTGCGCCTCGTCACCGGTCCGACCGGCCTGCGCCTGCAGGGCATCTGGTACGACTGGGCGCGGCTGCACGGCATGCTGCACGCGGTCGGCACCGCCGAGCTCGCCAGCGGCGAGCTGGTGCTGACGCCCAGCGCGGCCCGCCTCGTCGACGGCGTCGCCCTACCACCGCGCGCCTCGGGCGCCGACGAGCTCGGCGGGCACCTCGGCAGCCTCGCCATCGACGTCGCGATCCACGGCGGCCGCAGCTTCCGGCCCGAGCTCTGGACCGCCACCGCCGCCTCACTCGCTGGCGCCTTCGTCGTCTACCTCGCCGCCCTCGGCGCGCTCTACGCCTTCCTGCGCCGCAGCGAGGACCTGGCCGAGCGTCGCACGCGCTTCGCCTCGGCCGTCACCCACGAGCTGCGCACCCCGCTCACGACCCTCTGCATGTACGCGGAGATGCTCGAGGCCGGCCTGGTCAAGGACCCCGCCCAGGTGGCCGAGTACCACGCCACGCTCAAGCGCGAGAGCCTGCGCCTCGCAGGCCTCGTCGACAACGTCCTGACCCACGCCGGCCTCGGCGAGCGCGGGTCCGAGGCGCAGCCCGAGCCGATCGAGGTCGCGAGCTTCCTCGAAGGCCTCGGGCCGCGCCTGCGCGAGCGCTGTGCGCGCGGGGACCTCGACGGCGCGAGCCCGAACGACCCGGCCGCCGACCTGCAGCTTCGCACCGACGAGCTACCGCCGGAGACCCACGTCCTGGCCGACCGCCGCGGGCTCGAGCGGGTGCTCGTCAACCTGGTCGACAACGCCTGCAAGTATGGCGCGGCGCCGATCGTCATCGAGGCGACTGCGGACGCGAGCAGCCTGCACCTCTGCATCTCGGACGCCGGGCCAGGCATCGCCAAGGCCCACCGTCGGGGCCTCTTCGACGACTACGACCGGGGCGCCGCCGAGGCCTGGGGCGACACCGCCAGCCGCACCGAGGGGCTCGGCCTGGGGCTCTCCCTGGCCCGCGGGCTGTGCCGCGCGATGGGCGGTGAGCTCGAGCTCGAGCACCCCGGCCCTGCGGGCGCCCTGGAAACAAGTCGTAAGGATCCCACTAGAATGTCCGCCCCCACGACGTTCCAAGTGCGCCTGCCCCTGGCGTAGATGGCCTCGGGCGCATGAAATAGGCGCCCACCTCCAGTCCATGCCAATGCTCACAGCCCGCGCTTCGCGCCTGGGCGGGTCCATCGCCCGCACCACGGCCGCCTTCACCCTGCTCGCCACCGCCA
This sequence comes from Planctomycetota bacterium, assembly GCA_029212845.1. GTDB lineage: Bacteria > Planctomycetota > UBA1135 > UBA1135 > JARGPD01. The sequence goes on along the minus strand of JARGPD010000095.1, from coordinate 8,803 downwards.
CCTTGGTCGCGGCCGGTGCCCGGTCCACCGAGGACTCCAGCAGCCTCAGCTTCTACATCGGCCGCGCCGAGGCCGCCATCGACCAGGGCAGCCTCGACCGCGCCTACGAGCTGGTGCTCGGCGCCCTCGAGCGCGACCCCAAGTCCCTCGCCGCCTGGACCCTGCGCGCCCGCTGGGGCGCCGCCGCCGGCGACCTGGACGAGCAGATCTTCAGCCGCCACCGACACTACCAGCTGGCCGAAGCCCAGGGCGCCACGAAGGGCGAGCTCAAGGCCCTGCGCGCGGAGCTCGAGCTGCTCGACCCCTTGGCCGCCGACCTGCTCGGCCTCAAGGAGCGCTTCCTCGACCAGCTGCAGCCGCTCGCCGAGGCCTACGAGAAGGACGACCGCCCCCACAGCGCGATCCGCGTCCACAAGGAGATCCTCGCGCTCGACCCACAGAACAAGAAGAGCCTCGCCGCCATCGACCGCATCGCCTCGCGCCCCGATCCCAGCCTGGCCGGCGACGCCAAGCCCAAGGACCTGCTCGCCGACGTGTCGGAGGAGTGGATCACCGAGTTCGACGCCAAGCACTCGACCTGGCGCGACAAGGCCAAGGAGGACCGCGACAACTACACGACCTACACCGACGCGGGCTACGAGGTGCTGGTGCGCGCGGCCGAGGCCATGGAGCAGATGAACGCCTTCTACCGGGTGTTCTTCCAGTACGGCACCGAGGAGCACGGCGGCAGCGTGCCGAAGATCTCGCTGCACATCTTCAAGGACCGCGACGAGTACCTGGAGAAGGGCATCGGCCCGCCGGTCGAGTGGTCGGCCGGGCACTTCACCGGCAACGCGGTCGAGACCTACATCGGCGGCGGCGGCTTCGAGGGCATGACCACGACGCTGTTCCACGAGGCGGCGCACCAGTTCGTCAGCCTGGCCACGACCTCATCGGGCTGGCTCAACGAGGGGCTGGCCTCGTTCTTCGAGGGCTGCCGGATCCTGTCCAATGGCACCGTGATCATGAACCTGCCGGCCAACCACCGGCTGTTCCCCCTGGCCGGGCGCATGGAGCAGGGCTGGATGACGAGCGCCACGGACGGCCTCGACTCCTCCGACCCCAACGCCACGCCGGAGACCGCGCCGACCTTCCGCATCATCGTCGAGAACGAGTACGCCTGGGGCCCGCCGTGGTACGCGCCGACCTGGGGCGTCGTCTACTTCCTCTACAACTACCAGGACCGCGTCGACGGTCGCTTCGTCTACCGCGACGCCTTCGCCAACTTCATCGACAGCTCCGGAGGACGCCGCGGTGACGGCGCCGTCGAGAACTTCGAAGAGGTCGTCCTGGCCAATCCCTCGAAGCCGCTCAAGGGCGCCGAGTACGACGAGGCCCTGACCCTGCCGACCTCGATCGAGGCCCTCGACGCGGTCTGGAAGGACTGGACCCTGGAGCTGCGCGAGATCCAGAGCGGGCGGCTCGAGGTCGAGCGCCCGTACCTCACCTGGGCGCGCAACGCGATCGAGCGCGGCGAGAAGGACGCCGCCTTCGAGCACTTCGAGAAGGGCCTGATCGCGACCCCCACCGACACGACCCTCTTGTCGGAGTTCGCCGAGTTCCTCGCGGACGTGCGCGCCGACGAGGACCGCGCCGCCAAGCTGATGCTCGCCGCGATCCGCGTCGTCGAGGCGCAGCCCGAGCTGGACGAGAAGCTGCTGCGCCAGCTCGAGCGCCAGCTCAGCAAGTGGGACCCCAAGCGCAAGAAGCTGGCCAAGGTCCACGAGGACATCGAGGCGCGCGCCCTCTCCGTGGCCGAGCGCTACCTCGCCGCCGAGCGGCCGCTGATGGCCATGGACGTCTCCTGGCGCCTCGGCGACGCGCTCGACCTGCCCTCGATGTTCGAGGTCTACGAGCGCGCCCTCGAGCTAGCCGGCAAGAGCCTGTGGATCTGGAAGCTGGCCTACAACGAGCGCGACCTCGACGGCTGGGTCACCGCCGGCAAGCCGGCCTTCCAGCCCAACGGCTCGTTCCTCGACGCCAGCTTCGAGTCCGCCAACCCCTTCGACTACCAGTTCCTGGCCCTCGACACGGTCACCTCGGGCGACTTCTCGCTCGAGGCCCAGGTGCTCGTCGAGAAGGACCAGGTTGGCTTCGCCGGGCTGGTCTTCGGCAAGAAGAGCGACACGACCTTCCACTCCCTGATCCTGTACCCGCCCCACGACAGCGCCGGCGGGGCCGAGGCCATCGAGCAGCCCTCGTTCGTGGACCTGACCACCTTCTACTCGTCCGACAACTTCCGCATCTGGCGGCACGTGCCCGTCGCCAAGAAGCTGCAGGAAGGCGAGTCCACGTCCGAGGTCTGGCACGAGGTGCGCCTCGACGTGGTCGGCGACTCGGTCGACGTCTGGATCGACGGCGAGTTCTCCGCCAGCCAGACCTTCCCGAGCCGCGAGGTACTGCGCGGCAGCTTCGGCCTCCTGACGGCCCCGGGCAAGGCGCGCTTCCGCAACGTGCGCTACCTCGCCCGGCCCGCCCGCGACCCAGGCGCCGAGGTCGAGCGCCGCCTGCGCTTCGACGCGCTTGGCGCCGAGGGCACGACCGGCGGCCTCAGCGGAAGCTACCTCGGCCTGGTGCCGCCGCTGCCCCGCGAGCGGCGCTGGATCGGCGAGGCCTTCCCCGGCTTCGTCAACGAGGAGGACCCCAGCCTGACCCTGGTCACCCTGTGGAGCATCGAGCAGAACGACCTGATCCCGATCCACGACTGGCTCAAGGACCTCGAGGGCAAGTGGGGTCGCAAGGGCCTGCAGCTGGTCTCGGTCATGAGCGCCCTCGACGAGGACCGCGCCGACGGCTACCTGGCCGACAAGGACTGGCCCGGCTACCTGTGCGTCGACGAGATCGCCGATGGCGGCATCGGCCTGACCTTCACCGACTACTCCATCGACCGCTTCAACCTGCCGCGCACCTTGCTCGTCGACCTCGACGGCAAGGTGGTGTGGGAGGGCGACCCCGGCTTCCGCATCGGCCAGGGCTACCAGCGCGGCATGGCGACCTACCTCGACAGCCCGCTCAAGGAGCTGATCGAGAAGCGCGACCTCGAGAGCCTCAAGGCCTGGCACCGCGCCTGGGCCAAGGCCAGCGAGGCCGCCCGCTCGGGCGACTTCACCGGCTCGATCCCGGTGCTCGCGGAGGCGGCCGCCTTCGACTCGAAGGTCGACCGCAACGTCGGCCGGGCCCAGGCCATGCTGGCGGCCGTGCAGCGCACCGCCGAGGACCCGATCGCCACCGCCGAGGCCTTTATCGAGCGCGGCGCCGAGCCGGCCATGGACGTGCTGCTGGCCTGGGGCGAGGCCCTCGGCGTGGCCCACGATCCCAAGGTCACCAAGGAGCTCAAGAAGCTCATGCGCGGAGGCGCCTTCCGCGACTGGGACAAGGCCATCACCGAGTGCCGGCGCGTGGTGCTGCACCTGGGCACCGAGCGCGAGGCGCTCAAGCTCGACGAGCTCGAGGCCGAGCTCGCGGGGCTCGAGGGTCAGATGATCGCCGAGCTGCTCACCGAGGTGCGCGCCGCCCGTATGGACGGCGGCGACCTCGCGGCCCTCTTCGACGACGCCGCAGCGCGGCCCGCACGTTGGCTGGCCCAGCGCTACTTCGCCTGGTAACAGCGGTACAATCCCGGCCCCGAACCGGAGAACCCATGCTCTTCAAGACCACCGCGATCCTCGCGGCCGCCCTCGTGCCGCTCCTGCCTGCCCAGGCCCAGGACACCCCCACTCCCCAAGCGCCTTCCGAGACCGCCGCCCTCGAGGCGGCCGTGGTCGAGCATCGCCTGGACAACGGCTGGACCTTCCTGCTGCTGCCCCGCGAGGGCGCGCCGGTGGCCTCGTTCCACACCTACATCGACGTGGGCGGCATCTTCGAGGACGACGGCGCCACCGGCATGGCGCACATGTTCGAGCACATGGCCTTCAAGGGCTCGGACCGCATCGGCACCACCGACTGGGAGGCCGAGTCCAAGCTGCTCGACGAGGTCGAGCGCGCCTACCAGGCCTATGAGGCCGCCAAGGGCGTGGCCGAGCCGGGCGAGCTCGCCGCCCTGCGCTCGAGCTTCGAAGAGGCCCAGGCCGCCGCCGCCGTCCCGATCGCCAGCGAGGAGTTCACGCGCCTGCTCGAGGAGGCCGGTGGCGCCACGACGCTCAACGCCTCGACCTCGGCCGAGGAGACCCGCTACATGGTCTCGCTACCGTCCAACCGCATCGAGCTGTGGTGCTGGCTGGAGCGCGAGCGCTTCCACAGGCCGGTCCTGCGCGAGTTCTACAAGGAGCGCGAGGCGGTCAAGGAGGAGCGCCGCATGCGTGTGGACTCGAGCCCCTTCGGCGCCCTGCTCGAGTCGCTCTACGCGACCGCCTTCACGACCCACCCCTACCGCCGGCCGGTGATCGGCTACGCGGACGACCTCGACCACTTCACCCGCACCGAGGCCGAGGCCTTCTACGCCAAGCACTACGGCGTGCGCCGCTTCGTGACCTCGATCGTCGGCGACATCGACCCGAAGACCCTCGTGCCCATGCTCGAGCGCTACTTCGGCGACCTCCCCGCGGGTCCCGAGCCGACCACCGTCGACGTGGTCGAGCCCGAGCAGACCGAGCAGCGCCGGGTCGAGGTCGAGTTCCCCGCCATGCCGGTCCTGATGATGGCCTGGCACATCCCGGCCCTGTCCGCGCCGGACTACCCGGCCCTCGAGATCGGCCTGTACACCTTCGCCACGGCCCAGACCTCGCGCCTGCAGACCAGCCTCGTGCGCACGTCCGGCATCGCCGCCCAGGTCGGCGCCGCCACCGGCCTGCCCGGCGACCGCCACCCGAACCTCGCGCTCGTCTTCGGGGTCCCGAGCAACGGCGCCAGCCTCGGCGACCTCGAGTCCGCCATCGACGCAGAGCTCGAGAGCTTCCTCGCCTCCGGCCCCACCGAGGCCGAGCTCGAGGCCGCCCGCACCGTCAGTCGGGCCGGGCTCCTGCGCAGCCTGCGCGACGACTCCGAGCTGGCCGCCCAGCTGTGCGAGTGGCAGTCCAAGAGCGGCGACTGGCGCAACCTGTTCCGCCGCACCGCGGAGTACCGCGACATCACCGCCGAGCAAGTCCGCTCCGCCATGCAGCGCTACCTACAGCCGACCGGCCGCACCGTCGCGACCCTCGTCCCTCCCGCCCCCCAGCCCGACGCGCAGCCCACCGAAGAGCAGTAGCCATGTACCACCTCGAGCGCCTGATCCTGCTGCCCCTCGCCGCGGTCCTGCTCGCCGTCCCGGGCCCTTGTCAGGACGACCTGCCGGCGAGCCCCGCCGACATCGAGCTGCCCGCCCTGCGGGCCTTCGATCCACCGGCCCCCGAGCGCCGTAGCCTCGAGGGTCAGGCCGAGGGCACCTCGGCCCCGATGCTCCTGATCGAGGACGACAGCCTGCCGCTCGTCGACGGGCTGCTGGTCTTCGGGGCCGGCAGCCTGCGCGACCCCGCGTCCATGGTCGGGCTGGCGGAGTTCGCCGCCGACGGCCTGCGCGAGGGTGGCTGCGCCGCCTTCACCGGCGCCGAGCTGAACGCCTGGCTCGACCTGCACGCCGCGGAGCTCTCCTTCACGGCCACCGGCGACCACCTGCGAATCAGCTTCTCCTGCCTGTCCGAGGACCTCGACGAGCTGCTCGCGCGCCTAGGCGCCCTGCTCTCGGAGCCCAGCTTCGAGGAGCGCGCGGTCGAGACCACGCGCATGCAGATGCTGACCGCCATCGCCCGCGCTTCGGACGACGCCGCCGCCCTGGCCGACCAGACCATGGACGGGCTGCTGTACGGCACCGCCTCGCCCCACGGGCGCGTCGCCACGGCCGAGACCGTCGGCGCGATCTCGCGCGAGGACCTGGCGGCCTGGGCCAGCGCGAACCTCGGGCTGAACCGCCTGCGCGTGGGCCTGAGCGGTGACCTCGACGTCGAGGCCACCGTCGAGGTCGCGAGCGCCACCCTCGGCGTCCTGCCCCAGGTCGGTGAGGCCGCCGAGATCCCCGAGCCCACCTTCTTCATCCCCGAGCACACGCGCATCTTCGTGGTCGATCGCCCCGGCGTCCCCCAGACCGAGCTGCGCTTCGGTGGACCCGGCGTGCGGCTCGACGACCCGGACCACGCGCCCCTGACCCTGTGGAGCTACGCGGTCGGCATGGGCGGCATGTCCAACCGCATGATGTCGCGCGTGCGCACCGAGCTCGGCCTGGCCTACGGCGTCGGCTGCCTCTACAGCTCGGCCTTGCCCCGCCGCGGCAGCTTCTATGCCTACTGCGGGACGCGCAACGACGCTGTCGCCGAGGCGGTGTCGGAGATGATCGATGTGATCACGGCGACCGGCGCAGAGCTGATCCCCGAGGACGAGCTCGAGGCTGCGCGCAGCCGGCTGCTGGCCAGTCAGGTCTTCCGCTACGACACGTCGGCAGAGGTCCTGTCGCGCGCCATGACCCTGGATCTGTACGGCTACCCCACCGACTTCTGGGAGCGCAACCTCGAGCAGCTGGTCGAGGTCGACAACATAGCCGTCGGCAGCGCCATCCGCCGGCGCATGCCCCCGGCGCGCTTCCTGGTCGTCGCGGTCGGTCCCGCCGACGAGATCATGGCCCAGCTCGAGTCGGTCGCCGAGGTCGAGCTGCTGGAGCCCGAGGCCGCGCTCGCCTCGGCCGAGGAGGAGGTCGCCGCCATGCTCACCGCCATGGGCGGCGCCGAGGACTGGGCGCGACTCAACACGGTCCACGTCAAGCTGACCGCCGAGCTGATCTACCCCAGCGGCAGCGCCTTCGTGCCGGTCGAGCAGCACCGCCGCTTCGAGCCGGCTGGCCTGCGCATGCGCCAGACCACGCCGACCGGCGCCAGCTACACCAGCATCATCACCGATGGCCCCTGCTACCTGAAGTCCCCGACCGGCGTGTCCGAAGTGGAGGCCGAGCAGGCCACCAGCTCAAAAGTGTCGGCGGTGGCGCAGTTGGTGC
>JARGPD010000095.1:0-1796 GCA_029212845.1 Planctomycetota bacterium | reverse complement strand
TCCTTGCCGGGCATGGACGCGGCGGGGCGCAGATCGCCTGGCACCTCGCCCGGCTCGCCAAGGGCGACCCACAGCTCGAGGCCGGCCTCGACGACGAGGGTCGCCTGGTGCTCAACGGTTCGTCCGGACGCCTGGCCTGGATCGAGCTCGCAGACGACCACCGGCCGGCCAGGATGGGCGTCACCGCGAACGGTGCCGAGAAGGTCTACACCTACTCCGACTGGACCGAGGCCGACGGCCTCTGGTACGCCGCGACCTTCACCGAGGGCGAGAGCCAGGTCGTGCGCGTCTCCCTCTGGGAGCCCTTCGTCGAGCTCGAGGACGAGCTCTTCGAGCTCTAAGCTGCGGCCCCTTGGGGGGCTGCGCGATCGCTAGGCGAAGCAGCCCGCAGCGCGCCGCACGCGCTCGGGGTCGACGGGCGCCGCGAGCTGCCCGTCGGCCTTCAGCCAGGTGCCGACGATCGCGCCGTCCGCGAGCTCGAGCAGCTCGGCCGAGCGCTCGGGGGTCCAGCCCGAGCCGATCCAGACCGGCGCCCCCGGCAGGACCTCGCGCACCTCGCGCAGGTCGGCCAGATCGACCCCCGCACCGGTGCCCGTCCCGGACACCACCAGGCCGTCGGCGAGGCCGCGCAGGAGGGTGTCGGCGGCGGCGACCCCGATCGACTCACGGCCCATGGGCGAGGCGTGCTTGACGTGCACGTCGGCCAGGATCGGCGGGACCGCGCCCGTCCCGAAGAGCTCGCGTCGGGTGCGCAGGGTCTCGTCCGCGCGGCCCACGATCGGCCCCTGGTCGCAGACCGCCGCGCCTGTATGGACGTTGATTCGCAGGAAGTCGGCACCCGCCGCGGCGCACAGCCCGAGGGCCGCCCGGGCGTCGTTGCGCAGGACGTTGGCCCCCATCGGCACGTCGTCCCCGACCACCGCCCGCACGCGGGTCATGGCCACCGCCATCGCCGCCACGGTCTCCGGATCGACCGGTCCTGGGCGGAAGGGCGCATCCCCGAAATTCTCGACGATGAGCCCCCCCACGCCACCCTCATACAGGGCCTCCGCGTCCCGACAGGCGGCCGAGAGGACGGCCCCGAGGTCCCCACAAAAGCGCGGGGAGCCTGGCAGCGGCAGCAGATGTACGACACCGAGGAAGCGAGGCAGGGGCAGGGAGCGTTGCATGCCCGGCAAGATAGCGCCCTCCACCCCCACCGCCCAGCCCAGGAAAGGAATCGGTATCTGCTTGGCGCCAGGGCGCCGGCCCCCGTAGAAGGGGGTCTCACCCTCCCCGGCATGGGCCGGCGACTTGCGCCTGCCACGGGGTGGATGTTCCCACACTTGAACCTAGATCCATGAAGAACGTGCATCTCACGGCGCTACTTGGTCTCGGTCTGCTCTTCGGATGCCAGACCGGCTCGAACCAAGAAATGACGCCGACCGCCTCCGAAGCCCCCCAGGGCTTCGAGACGGCGAGCCTGAAACTCGAAAAGGTCCCGTGAGGGGGTTGTGTCGCCACCGTGAGTGGCGCCGTCAAGTCCCTTGAAGGCTTCGAGTCCATCGCCATCACCCAAGGAGAGAAGGACTTCTCGGTCACCTTTGACCCGAGTGCCTGCTCTGCCGAGGAGATCATGGCCGCCATCGAGGCGGCCGGCGAGAAAGTGTCTCCGAACTAGCTCCTTCGAAGGACTTGTGGAGCGAGCCCCGCGGGGGGGACCCAGCGCGGCGCGCGTCCTTTGTGGCTCTCATTCCGCGGGGCAAAAGCCGGCGGCGGGGGGTCGAAGGGCAGAACATTGCGCAGGGGAAAAGCCC
>JARGPD010000094.1 GCA_029212845.1 Planctomycetota bacterium | reverse complement strand
ACCGGAGCGTCCCTGCCCACTCCAACGCGTGGGCCGGTCGGCGAGATCGACAGCATGGTGTGCGACACCGTACCGCTGGTCGAGGGACTCCGTACCGGTGGTTCGCAAGCCCGCCGCCTGGCGGTACGGCACCGGGCGGCGGCACTTGCACCTGGCTTCGCGGCGGTCCTGGTGGCGAGCGCGGGTCGTGGGTGCTAGCGCTCGAGGTGCGCGTAGGGGGGGTGGGTCTGCAGGCGCTCGTCCTCGACGGGCTGGCCGGTCGTGAAGTGGTACAGCACCTGGAACTCCTCGCCGCGCAGGCCGAGCACCTGGTGCACCGCGTCGTCGAAGTAGCAGCCGATGCCGGTGCCGCGCAGGCCCGCGGCCTCGGCCTCGATGTAGAGCACCTGGCCGATCACGCCGCACTCCCAGAACAGGCGCCGGTAGCGGCTGGGGTCTTGGTCGACGTTGGCGGCGAAGCGCGCGATCATCGCCACGGCGAAGTTGCCGTCGGCGGCGATGTCCTGGTTGCAGGAGGTCGCACGCGCCAGGCTCTCGGCGTGACCGGAGCGCAGGCGGTGCAGGCAGAGGTGGGCGTAGGACTTCGAGGGGTCGAGCTTGGCTGTGCCTTCAGGGCTGCCATCGGTGCCGGTGCCACCACAAGTTGGGGCACTGGGATCGACGCTGCCGCCGGCCTGGCCCTCTCCAGCTCCGGGGTCGAGCGCAGCTGGACGCTCCCAACCCAGGCTCGGTCCGAGAGCCGCGCGCAGGCCGGGCGTGCCCACATCCCCGCGCTCCAGCAGGTAGAGCCCGCGCTCGAGCCCCTCGACCTGGTGCACGAACAAGAGCAGGTCCACGTCGGGTCCCTCGGACTGGGCGCGCCAAGGTGCGACGTCCGGGCGCGGGAGGGTCGCGTCTAGGGTGGCGAGGAAAGCGGGCAGGCTCAGGGCTTCCGTGGTGCGCATCGACTGGGCACTCCGACGCTGGCGCAGCAGCTGGTCGAGGGGCTGATCGGTGCAGCGCAGCGGGCTCGGGTCGCGAACCGGCAAAGCGGCAGGGGCGCGCGCGGGTCGAGCGGCCTCTGCGCGCGCAACCCGCTTGGTGCTGGCCGCTGTCGCGTGGATCACGTCCCACTCGTGGTGTTCGCTGCTGAGGCTGTTCGCGTGGCCATGCCAGGTCCCGGAGGCGAGCGTCGCCAGCACGGCATCGGGCGCGAGGCCTGCCAGCCGCGCGGACCCTGGACCAGCGGGGTTGCTCCCGCTGACCTGCCGGTCGACACGCGGCTCGGCCCCAGGCACCGCGCTCGCGCACGAAGGCTCCTTCGTCGAGCCAGCTCCAGGCTGCGCGTCGCCAGCGGGCGCTCCACCCGGCCAGACGCACAGCAACAGGTCCGGGTGCTCGCGCTCCCAGGCGTCGACCTCGGCGAAGTCCTCCGCGCGGTCGGTGCCGAAGAGCGCCCCGAGGTCCGCGTCGGTCCAGCCCGGGAGCGGCGTCGCCTGCCAGCCCACGCAGGCGGCGGCCTGGTCGATCGCGGCCAGGGCGTGGCCCGTGTCGAGGCAGCAGTAGCGCAGGGCGCGCTCGCCATACTTCCAGGCCTCGCGCCAGAGGATCGAGGTCAAGCCGACCAGGAAGCCACCGGGCGGCAGCAGCTCGGCGAGGGCCGTGGCGGCGGCGGCGGGCAGGGAGCAGCGCAGCTCGAGCGCGTGTTCGCGCGGCGCGTAGTGCAGCACGCCCGCGGGCAGGCCGGCGTGGCCGGCGGGCAGCACGACGTAGCCCTCGGTCGGGTGCAGGTTGCCGCTCGATGGGTTCGCGCGCAGGGCCCAGCGGTTGGCCTCGAACTGCTTCCATGCGGTCAGGCCGAGGCACAGCTCGAGCATGCGGCCGAGGCGCGCGGGCGGCGCGAGGTCGGCCACGGGGCCGGCCTCGAGCTCACCGCGGGAGGCGGCCGCGTGGGTCAGCGTGCAGGCCTCGTCCGAGAAGGGCAGCGCCACCTCGGCGGCACCCGCAAAGCGCCGGAAGGGATCGGGCTGCGTGTCCCAGTCCATGTACCCGAGCGCGCGGGCGTAGCGCTGCGGGTGGTGCTTGGTGGTCGCGTGGTAAGCACGCGCGATCTCGGAGGGGGTCGGTGCCATGGGCGCGCAGGGTAGCAGGGGTGGGCGCTGGCGTGGTCGCGTCCCGGGGGTAGCCGCCAGGTTCGCTGCGCGTGCCGGGCAAGCTGCGCCATCGCGAGCTCGGGCGCACTGGGCGGGTCACGCATGTTGAGCTGCTAGCGCCGGGCGAGCGCCCCCCTGCGGGTTCCAAGAGCTGCACCCCCTCGGGCCGAGCGCAGCCAGCACCGGGTTGCCTCGTCACCCCTGACCGCGGTCGGCTCGCGCCCTCGTCCCGGCCGCCGTCCTAGCCACGCCGATCGCGGGCGTCCGTGCGCGCTCCACCGGATGGGCCCACCTTCGACTGGGCTCAGAGCTCAGTCGTCGCCGCGGACCGCGGCCAGCTCGGCGCGCAGGCGCTCTACGACTTCGGGCTTCGCGTCCCACAGGTTCGTGGTCTCGGCGGGGTCGAGGCGCAGGTCATAGAGCTGGCCTTCGGGTGCGACCTCGGCGACGGGGACCTTGGTGAAGCCACCCGAGCCCTGGCTCTCGATCAGCTTCCAGCGGCCTGCGCGGTAGGCGAAGTGGCCGTTGAGCGAGTGGTGCACGGCGCTCGTGCGCGGCGGCACTTCCAGTTCGGCGCCGAGCCACATGGCATGGGCGTCGACACTGTCCTCGGCGGCGCCCTCGGGCACGGGCTGGCCCAGCAGCCCGGCGAAGGTCGCGTACAGGTCGGTGTGCACGAGCAGCTCGTGGCGCACCTCGCCCGCGGGGATCCGCCCCGGCCAGCGCAGCACGAAGGGAACGCGGTGGCCACCCTCGTGGATGTCGGCCTTCTGCCCGCGCCAGGGTCCGTTGGCGCGGTGGTCGTACTTGTCGCGGTCGCCGGGGGTCCAGTGGGCGCCGTTGTCGCTGGTGAAGATCACGAGCGTGTCGTCGGTCAGGTCGAGCTCGTCGAGGCTCGCGAGCAGCTGCCCCACGGTGTCGTCGACCTGGGCCGCGAAGTCGCCGTAGGGGCCGGCCTCGCTCGCGCCCTGGAACGGCGGCAAGGGTAGCCACGGCGTGTGCGGCGCGGTCAGCGGCAGGTACAGGAAGAAGGGCTGGTCGGCGTGGTCGCGCTCGTGGTTCGCGATGAAGGCCTGGCCCTCCCTGAGGATGCGACCGAGCACCTGGCCGTGCTGGAAGTCGGGCGAGACCTCGCCCTCGCGCCAGAAGCCGCCGCCGCCGTTGCGCGCCTGGCCCGAGGCCTCGATGCGGCCGTCGAGGCCCTGCACGGCGCGGTCGCCTTCGATGAAGAGGTACGGCGGGATGTCGAGCGAGGCAGGGATGCCGAAGAAGCGGTCGAAGCCCAGGTCGAGCGGGCTCGGGGAGAGCACCGCGCCGTAGTCGACCGGGTCCGTGTCGCCGAGGCCGAGGTGCCACTTGCCGACGGCCGCGGTGCGGTAGCCGGCGCGCTGGAACAGGTCGCCAAGCGTCTCGCGCTCGGGCTCGATCAGCATCGGCGAGTGGCCCCACAGCACCCCCGACTTCAGCGAGCTGCGCCAGGCGTAGCGACCGGTCAGGAGCCCGTAGCGCGTCGGCGAGCAGACCGCCGAGGGCGTGTGCATGTCGGTCAGCCGCATGCCGCCTGCCGCCAGGCGATCGATCGCCGGCGTGGGCACCCGGGAGCCCGCGGCGTAGCAGCGCGGGTCGCCGTAGCCCATGTCGTCGGCCAAGACCACGACCACGTTGGGGTGGTCTTGGGCCGGCGGCGTGGCGGAGGTGGCAGCGAACAGCAGGAGGGAGGTCAGCACCCCAAGAGGTTAGCCAGCCCGTGGCCCTTGGAGCTGCTCGAGTTCCCGCCTAGCTCGAAGTCAGCCCCGACTCCGCTCCACGGTGCAGCCTGTAGATCCCGATCCAGCCAGCCACCATCAACACACCGACCAGGATGGCCCACCACGTGTAGCGCCCTTCGGTCACCTCGATCCGCCCAGGCCCCCGGACCACGAAGGCCACACGTAGGCCGCGTCCTTCGGGGTCGAGCTCGGCCCTTGCCTCCCAGGACTCGCCGTCCGCGAAGTAGCCTCGAACGGCGACCTCCGCTTCTCGGCTGCCCCTTCCATCGAGCCCGACGGCCAGCGCCTCGCCGGGCGCGAGGGAGTCGCGCTCCTCGAGCACTCCGTCGAGCCCGGAGACGACGAGCGAGCGCAGCTCCCGACCCGACTCGTTGTGCACCGTTGCGCGGTTCTCGAGCAGCATGCCGATCAGGAGCATCCCTGCGTACGAGATGGCGACGAGCCAGAGCGCCCTCGCCATGCTGCCTTCGCGGACTCTTCTCAACCGACTCTCGCTCAGCATTCCTCGATCCTAAGCCCGGGAGATGCGTAGCCCGCGCCGCCACGCAGCAAAGAAGCAGAGCAGGACGCCCGCCCACAGGAGCCAGACGAGCGGGGTCCGGTCCGAGACCTGCTCCGCCATCCGGTCCCCCGCCCCTACGGTCAACCTCACTCGATGTCCCGAGTCGTTGACGTAGAAGCCAGTCCAGCCAGGAATCTCGCGGCCGTCGGCCGTCACGGCGATCGCGTCAAGCCCGAGGCCTTCCCCGAATCCCCCACCATAGGTGACGCGAACCTCCCCATCCTGAGGCAGGTCCACCTCGTGGATCAGCTCGATAGGCACGTCCCGCATGTCGCTGCCCACCTGGGTAACCCGTAGCAGGGAGATCGTCTGGCCCGTCGCGTTGGCAACGACGAGCCGGTTGCTGCTCAAGCTTCGGCCGAGCAGGAGCGCGACAGCGACGAGGGCGGCCAGACCAAGGACGATCGGCCACCCCGGTCGCTGTCGACGATCCACGTCGGCCTACTCCACCACCAGCACGCCGCGCATGCGCTGCCAGTGGCCGGGGAAGGTGCAGACGTAGACGTACTCGCCGGGCTCGGTGGGCGCCGTGAACTCGAGCAGCTGGGCCTCGCCGTTGTTGAGCAGGCGCGAGGCGGCCAGGATCTTGTCGCTCTCGGGCACGAAGCCCTTGGCGAAGCCGCTGGCGCCCATGGCCTCGGCAGCTTGGCCGAGCTCGGCGGCCGAGCCGGGCATGCCGACGACCAGGTTGTGGGGCATGAAGTCCGGGTTGTAGAACCACAGCTTCACGGGCTCGCCAGCCTTGACCGTGATCTTGGTCACGTCGTACAGCATCTTCTCGGGCACGGCCTCGATCACGATGGCGCCCTCGGGCGTCTCGGGCCGCGGCGTGCCGAGGCCGTCCTCGCCGAGCACCGCTGGGGCCGCGTCGGTGTGGTCCCACATGTACTCGACGCGGGCGGCTGCGACGCGGGCGTGGGGCTCGGGCGAGGCCAGCAGGGCGGCCAGCAGCTCGCGGTTCTCGACGTTGTGGCTCTGGTGCAGCCACAGGACCTCGAGCAGGTGGTGCGCGTCGGCGGCCTCCTTCGGGTCGAGCTCCTCGGCCCAGGCCCGCGCGGCGGCGACGACCTCGGCGCTGTCGCGGCCCGACAGCTCGGCCCGCACGCGCTCACGCACGCCGTTGACCGGGTGCGCCAGCTTGCGCACCAGCTCGCCGGTCGGCACGCCGACGACGTCGACGTGCTCGGCCAGGGGCCGGCCCTTGGCGGTCAAGCGGTAGATGCGGCCGTGGGCGTGGTCGCGCTCGGGGTCGCGCACGTTGTGCTGCATGTGCCCGACGATCGCGTTGCACCAGTCGGAGACGTAGATCGCGCCGTCGTCGCCGATCACCTGGTCCGTGGGCCGGAAGTTCGGGTCGGTCGAGACCAGCAGGTCCTCGGTCTCGGTGCCGGTCGCGAAGCCCGTCTCGGTGTCGAAGGCCAGGGTGTACTGCTTGAGGCCGAGGAACGCGATGCAGTTCGACAGCACGAAGTTGCCCTGGTAGCGCTCGGGCAGGTGCGCGCTCGAGAGGATCCCGCTCGAGGCCACCGGACGCACGGTGTGGTCGAACAGCTTGCGCATCTTGAAGCCACCGCCCTCGGCCTCGTAGTCCGGCACGACCTGGTAGGCCCGTCCGCCGGTGCCGTCGGTCGCGTAGTGGTAGCCCCAGCGGTCGAAGCTGATCCCGTGGGGGTTCGGGCTGTTGGTCGCGTGGAAGCTGAACTCGTACGTGCGCGGGTTGAAGCGGTACATCCCAGAGGTGCCCGACTGCTGGTTGGCGCCCCAGGGCGTCTCGACGTTGGAGACGTGGAACACGCCGCGCTGGTAGTAGAGGAACCCGTCGGGACCGAGGGCGAAGTTGTTCGCGGCGTGGTGGGTGTCCGCCGAGTCGATGCCGCCGAGGATGCGGTAGCGCACGTCGGCCACGTCGTCGCCGTCGGTGTCCTTGAGGAAGATCAGGTCCGGCGCCGAAGCGACGATCACGCCGCCGCCCCAGAACTCGAAGGCCGTCGGGTTGTGCACCTTGGCGAAGGTCGTCGTGCGGTCGCACACGCCGTCCTCGTCATCGTCGTGCAGGATCAGGATCCGGTCGTCCATCTCCTTGAGCGGCTCCCACTTCGGGTAGGTCTTCCACGCCGCGCACCACAGGCGTCCGGCCGGGCCGACGCCCAGCTGCACCGGGTTGACCAGCTCGGGGAACATCTCCTCGCTGGCGAACAGGTTGGCCTCGAGGTCGTCGGGGATGGTCATCCGCGTGAGGCCCTCCTTGCCGCTCAGGTAGGTCCCGTCGCCGATCTTGCTGATGCCGCCCTGCTCCTGGGGCTTGTCCAGGTTGGTGACCACCTCGACCGCCGGGGGCACGTTCGAGTCGTCCGGCGCGAGGGCTTCGCCCTTGGCCGCTGCCCACACGACCAGGTCGCGGTTGGCCGTCATCACGTCCAGTTGGGTCAGCTCGTGCTGCAGCACGTCGCGGTTGGTCTGCCCGTCGGTGAAGGCCAGCCCGGCCCGCGAGCCCCACACGTCGTTGCCGTCGGTCGCGCGGTAGCGGTTGAACCAGTGCCAGTTCTTGTCGAGCACCGCCGCGCGCAGGCGCTCGAGCTCGGTCGGTTCGAGCTTCGGCACGCTGCCACACAGGGCCTTGACCAGCTCCGCGCCCGCGATGCGGTTGCCCTCGGCGTTCAGGTGCACGCCGTTGATCGTCTGGGCCGCGGTCGACATGGCGAAGTGGTGCAAGGTCGGCGAGAAGAGGTCGAGGAACGCAGCCCCGGAGGCTGCGGCGGCCCGCTCCGTCGCCTCGGTCACGGCGGCCAGGCGCAGGTTCAGCTCGCCCGCGCTGGCCAGGTTCGGATCCCCCAGGTCCTCGGCGGCCGCCGGCGAGACCAGCACGATGCGCGGGCTCGCCCCGCCGTAGTTCTTGGCCTGGGTCGCCTGCACCCACTCGACCAGCTTGGCTTCGAAGCCCGCGGGGTCGTCGTCGAAGGCCTCGTTGTAGCCGAACATCGCCAGGATCACGTCGGCGCCCGAGTGAGTCAGGTACTCGTCCGCCGACAGGAAGCCATCGTTGCGCGGGCGGTGGTCGATGCGGTCGCCGGTGTAGCCGTGGTTGCGCACGACCAGCTGCAGGTCGGGCTTCGCGGCCTGCAGGTAGGTCTCGAACCAGCCGTCGTGCTGCATGCGATCGGCCAGGCCACCCCCTACGAGCACGACGTGGTCATTGGGCAGGAGCAGGTCGAGCCCCTTCGGCTCGGGGACGGGCTCCGACGTGCACCCGAGGGCCAGGGACAGGCCACACAAGGCAGCCAAGAAGGGGGAGCGACGCGATGGGAGTTGCAGGCTGGCTTTCATGATGGCACCCAAGTTAGCCTCGATGGCCCCCACCCCGAAAGCTCACCCACCGCATTCCTATGCACCTCGTCCGTTTCGTCCTGCCGGCCGCTCTCACCCTCGCGGTCGCCGCCTGCACCAGCACGCCCCCCCACTCGACCATGCAGCAAGACGCCCGCTGGCTCAGCTATCCCGGAGGCGAGGGCGTCGGCGCGGGCAAGCGCGTCGTGCTGGTCGCCGGCGATGAGGAGTACCGCTCCGAGGAGGCTCTGCCGATGCTCGCGCGGCTGCTCTCCGAGCACCACGGCTTCGAGTGCGCGGTGCTGTTCAGCCAGGACCCGGAGACCGGCGAGATCAACCCCGACGAGTCGACCCACATCCCCGGGCTGGAGCTCATCGACCAGGCCGACCTGTTGATCCTGCAGCTGCGCTTCCGCCAGCTGGTTGACGAGGACATGGCCCACGTCATGGACTTCGTCGAGGCCGGCAAGCCACTCTTCGGCATCCGCACCTCGACCCACGCCTTCAATTACAAGGGGGACTCGCCCAGCCCCTTCGCCAAGTGGACCTGGACCAGCAAGGACCCCGCCGGCGGCTTCGGGCGTGAGATCCTGGGCGAGACCTGGGTCGCCCACCACGGGCACCACGGGCAAGAGGCGACGCGCGGCCTGCCGCACCCCGACCACGCGGACCACCCGGTGCTGCGCGGCGTCGACGACGTCTTCGGCCCGACCGACGTCTACGCGATCCGCGACCTGCCCGCCGACGCGCTGACGCTGCTGCAGGGCCAGGTGCTGGCCGGCATGACCCCGGACTCGCCCCCCGTCGAGGGCGCCAAGAACAACCCCATGCACCCGGTCGCCTGGCTGCGCGAGCGCCCGCTTGCGAGCGCGGCCGGTGCGGGGAACGAGGGTCCCAACTCGGGCGAGGCCGGCGTGGCGACCCAGCGCATCTTCGCGACGACCATGGGCGCCGCGACCGACCTAGAGAGCGAGGACCTGCGGCGCCTGTTCCTCAACGCTGGGTTGTGGTGCCTCCGGATGGAGGATCGCATCCCTAGGGGCGGTCTCGAGGCCTCGATGCTCGGCCGCTACGAGCCGACCGACTTCGGCTTCGGCTCCTACCGCAAGGGCCTCTGGCCGGCCGACTACCGCGACGGCACGCCCGAGTAGACGGGCGCCACGTCAAAGCAGACGAGCGCCATGCTATCGCCCGACCGTCGGTACGCTACGCCGACCGTCGGGTGCCCGCGCAGGACGCCGCAGGACCCCGAGGGACGCGGACGGGAGCCAGAACTACGGCACGAACACGACCGCGACCGGGTTGCTGGCGACCTGCACCACGCCGGCGAAGCTCGTCACGATCGTCGCGTGGTAGGCGACCAGCCCGACCACCGCCGGGCCGCCGGCCGGGAAGGCCAACGCCGCGGAGCCCCGACCCGCTCCGTCGAGCAGCCCGAAGCTGCCCGGCAGCACGACCGAGTTCGGGTGCAGCAGCGTGAAGTCGGTGTAGAAGTCCGCCACCAGCGGGATCGCGACCCCGTCGACCACGGTCGCCGGCGTCCAGCCCGTCACCGACCCCAGCACCAGGTAGGGCAGGCCCGCGCGCGCCGCACCGAAGTCCATCGTCCAGCTCTGGGTGCCGCCGGCCGCGATGGAGATGCTGCTGGGCGAAGCGGTCATGCCGAAGTGCGCCCCCCCCGGACCGATCTCGATCAGCGTCGCGACCTCGCCCGATCCAGGCGAGGAGGTGGTCGAGGTCGCGATGATCGTCCCACCCCCCACCTCGCCGTCCGCGAAGGCGCGCAGCACGTCGTTGCCCGCGTCCAGGATGACCGCCTTGGCTAGCACCTGGCTGAAGCAGCCGGCCATGGTCGACGCCGCGAAGGTGTGCCCGTTCCAGGCGAAGGCCGTAGCGCTCAAGGCAGCCACATCAACGCGCACCATGCGCGGCAGCGTGTCGTTGCTGTTGTCGTCGATGGTCATGTGCAAGTCGCCGCCGATCCCTGTCCCGAGCCCGACCGGAACCTCGCCACCGGTCCCCGCCTTGAGGTCGAACTGGAAGCAGCTCTCCGACAGGACCCGCGTGCCGTCGGCCGACAGGTCGAGCCGACGCAAGTTCGCCGCATCGGCGATGCCACCCGTGCAAGTACCGAAACCACTGACCGAGGCGACGACCAAGGAATTGGTCGCTGCGTAGTACTCCATCTGGCGCATGCCGCCCAGGTAGAAGGTCGAGGTGTACGGCGCCGTCCCGGTCGCGTCCATCAGCGTGTGGACCACGTCGGCCGAGTCGAAGTACGAGATGTGCCCGGGATCGTTCCAGCCGTTGAAGTAGATCAGGCCGTCACCACGCGGCGCGAAGTGACCGAGGGTCGGCCCAGCGACCTTGGCGAACCCCAGGCTGGTCACATTGCCAGCCGCGTCGCTCAGGTAGACCTCGTTGTGGTTCGGCACGAAGCCGCCGTAGAAGATCACCCGGTCGCGCCAGGGATCGTAGGCGATCTGGTCCTGGTCCGAGCTGCTGGTCGCGAGGTCGACGAGCACGGTCTTGAGGCCGGTGCCAGGATCGATGCGAACGACCGCTCCCGAGCCTGAACCCGTGCCGTAGTAGGCCGGGTTGTACATGTAGAGATCACCAGCCACGAACTGTGATTGAGCTGCTGCCGGTAGACCTAGGGCGAGGCACAGCACCGCTGCACCTAGGCAAGAACGATTGATGACCTTCACAGGACTCCTCCTTGTGGATTGCGAGATAGTGGATGGGGCTGCGTGCGCGATCTCAGCGCGAGACCCCACGGAATTGGAAGACGGCTAGCCAGTCGGCACAAGGGATCCGCGCCAGATCCGAGCCTGACCGCCCTACCAACACCGTGCGGCTGGTCGCCGCGGGCCCGACCGCACGTCCCTGGGATCAGCCACGCACCGCCGTACGGTGCCGCACACCCGGCGACACCTCCTGCTCGAGTTCCGTCGGCTCCGGCTCCTCCTGCTCGCCCCTGTCCCCGTTCACTCTGGGTCCTTGGCATGCGTCTCCACGCCAAGGCGACCCAGCGCATCTTCGCGACGACCATGGGTGCCGCGACCGCCCTGGAGTGCGAGGACCTGCGGCGCCTGTTCCTCAACGCTAAGGTTGTGGCGCCTCCGGATGGAGGTTCGCATGCCTAAGGGCGGTCTCGAGGCCTCGATGATCGGCCGCTACGAGCCGACCGACTTCGGCTTCGGCTCCTACCGCAAGGGCCTCTGGCCGGCCGACGACCAGCAGGGCACGCCGGAGTCACCCGACCGCCCCGCAACCCAGGGCCGCAGACCGTCGGTCTGCGGGGTGGGTTGGGCTAGAAGCGGTAGCCGAGGCCGAGCCTCAGTCCCCAGCCTTCGAACTCGCGCACGGGGTCCGCGGGATCCGCGAAGAGCTTCTCGGTCGTGTCGATGACCAGCTCGTAGTCGAGCACCAGCTCGGCGAACCAGCCGTCGCCCAGGTAGCGCTCGACGCCGATGCCGGGTCGCAGGGCGTACTGGCCGCTGTTCTCGATCCCGGGCGTGCTCTCGTTCAAGGTCAGGATGCCAAAGAGCGAGACGAAGGGCCGCAGGCTGGCGTGGGTCGAGCCGTAGCTGCGCGCGCCGTAGCCGAGGCTGAGCGCGTCGCTGCGGTCGTACTCGCCCACACCGATCACGAACTCGGTGAGCAGCTCTGGCGAGTCGAGCCTGCCCTCGTCGAGGTTGATGCTGCCGAGGCCCAGCTCCAGGTAGGTCACGTCGACCCCCTCGCTCGGGGAGGGACCGGTGCGCTGCTGGTAGTCGGCCCAGGCGGTGTGCGCCAGGCGCGCGGAGACGCCGCCGCCCGCGCCCACTGTCGCGCAGGCTACGAGGGGCAGCCACGCCAGCGAAGCGAGCTGAAGTCGTGCTACCGCGGGACGACCTATGGCAGGCACCAGGTCGCGCGCAGGGGCGCGTGGTCCGAGGCGACCGGAGCGAACAAGACCTCGGCCCCGCTCAGGCTGCCCGGCGATCGCGGGCCGAGCAGGATCCAGTCGATCTTCCGAACGGGGTCGATCGCCGGGTAGGTCGGCCCCAGGTCCGGGTCGGCGGCCGTCCAGCCCGCCTCCTGCAACAGCTCGATCGGCCCACTGCCAGGGCGCGCATTCATGTCCCCCATCAGCACGGTCGGGAGCCCGCTGTGGGGACGAGACGGAGCCAAGTAACCCAAGAGCGCCTCGACCTGCGCCACGCGCAGCTCCTCGTCCTCGAGGTGGTCGAGGTGCGTGCCGATCACCCTCACCGCCCAGCCCAGGCCCGGCGGCTCGACCACCGCCACGACCGCAGCCCGCGGCTCGCGGCCAGCCGTCGCCGGCAGCGGCCAGGTCTCGGCCGCGACCAGCGGCCAGCGTGAGAGCAGCGCCTCGCCGTAGGAACCGCCGTCGTAGGGCATCGCCTCGGCGAAGGTCGCGTGCATCCCGGTCAGGCGCCCGAGCTCGGTCGCCTGGTCCACGCCGCCCGCGCGGCCGGTCCCCACATCGACCTCCTGCAGCACCACCAGGTCCGCCCCCGAGTCGAGGATCACCCGCGCCTGGCGCTCGAGGTCGAAGACCCCATCGTCCCCCTCCCCGTGGTGGATGTTGTAGGTCAAGAGCACCAGCTCGTGGGGCTGGCCACCGGTCACACCCGTCGCGCTCGGTCCCGCGCAGGCCGCCATGCAGAGCGCGACCAGAGCCGCGAGCGTCGTGTTTCCCATGGCCCCAGCTTAGCGATTCGCACCACGTGGCCTTTGGACGTGCAGGGGTAAGCTGAACCAGAGCGCTCTTGCCTGCCCGCTTCGCCGACGCCTGAGGCGACTCGGAGGCCCAAGTGCGCTCCGGTGTCGTAGGTCCGACGCGAGTGCCGCACCCGATCCCGCACGCCCGATCGGCAATCAGCGCCATCAACGACCATGGCACGGCGTGCCCTAGCGGTTGCCGACAACCCGCCGGCAGCTGTCAGCCCAAGCCCAACCCGCGCACCACCGAGTGGCGACGACCCCGCATGCCTAGGGCCAAGGCCTGCGCCGTCGCCAGCATGCCCCCGCGCCTATTCTGCGAGCAACGCCAAGAGCGCCATCGCCGTCCCGTAGCAGCGGCCGTTGATCGGCGTGTCCATGTAGCTGCCGCCCTCCTGCCGGCAGTCGTCGACGAGCTCGAGGATGCGCGTGCGGCGCCCCTCTCGATCACCGTGCGTGCCGACCGAAGACGGGCCTTCGGGCCCACCCGCGAGCGCCGCCGCGATCGCGGCGTGGGTGTAGTCGAAGAACAGGTAGTGGCAGCCCTCCCCCTTGTCGCCGGCGTGCATCAAGACCTTGCCCTGCTGGGCGCCGTAGGTGTCCGCGTGGTCGAGGAACTGGTCCACGGCCGTCGCCAGACGCTCAGGACTGCTGGCGCCAGCGAAGAAGAGCGCGAGCTCGCAGGCCGGGCCGCGGCCGACATCGCCGGCCGGGTTCGGGATCGGTGCGTGCTCGGCGCCGCCCTCGCCGTACAGGAAGTAGGCGAACACGCCCTCGCCATCGCGCAGCGCTTGGAGCGCGCGAGTCGAGCTCGCGCGCAGCTCGTCGGGCACCTCGAAGCCCGCGCTCGCGGCCTTCGACAGGCCGATCGAGACAGCGGCGGTCGTGAAGCTGATCGACTGCGCCGGCACGTCCTCCGCCGCGAGGTCGTTCTTCTTGTAGTAGCTCCAGCCACCGTTTGCCTGCTGCCGCGCGGCCAGGTCCGCGACCAGCTCGTCGATCGTCGGCTCCACCACCGCACGCTCGACGACGCCGGCTTCGAAGGCGCCCGCCAGGAGCTCGAGCATCGCGCCGTTGCTCCAGGTCATGTAGTCCATGTACAAGACCACGGGCTCGACCTCGTCGCGGCTAGCGACCGACGCCACCAGGGTGTCGACCACGAGTCGCACCTCCGCGTGCAGCTCTTCCACAGGAGCGAGGTCGGCCTCTGCGGCGGCGAGCAGCGCGCGCCCGCAGATCGCGTTGGTCGCGTCGAGGAAGGGATTCGCGCCGAGCGACGCCTGGTAGCTGCGCTCGGTCGGGTGGAAGTAGCTGCCGGTGCCCTGGTCGAACCGGCGCAGCTGGGCGAGGGCCTCACGTGCCTTGACGTGGCGCGCTTGCTCGCGGGTCGCGCCCGGGGTCGGGCCGAAGGGAGCGGGCGAGTTGCCCTGGAGCAGCATCGAGCCGTGCAGGCTCTCGAGCGAGAAGCGCTCGGCCTCGAAGGCGATGCCTAGGTCCAGCAGCCCGCTGGTGAGCGCGTCGGCGGCGGACCAGGCCCAGCGCGTGTCCGGGTGCAGCTCCACGACCTCGGTGTAGAGCTCGCGGGCCGATCCGCTCCTGCCGGCGACCAGGCGCAGGCCGGCCAGATCGTGCAGCAGGCGCGCGCGCAGCTCGGCCGGGAGCTGCTCGTCCAGCCATCCGGCCAGCAGCTCGTCCGCCTCGGGGATCTGCTCGCGATAGACCAGCTCGAGGGCCAGCTCGCAGGCGTAGCGCACGCGCGCTTCGACGGCGCCCGCGGGCACCAGCTCGCGGGCCTCGAGCAGCTCGTCGTGGGCCGAGCTCGTGGAGAGCCGCTGGAAGCGCGCGCGCTGGTAGGCGCCCGCGTGGCCCGCCAGGTCCCCCAGCAAGGACAGGCCGTCCCGGTCGTCGCCGCGATCGACCGCGAGGGTGGCGCGCTCGAGCTCGCTGAGCCCCTCGGGGATCGGGTTGCCGGTCCAGGCCTCGTCGAGCGCGAGGCTCTGCACCAGGAACGACCACGCCACGGGGCCGTCCGACGCCTCGCCGAGCTCGGCCCGCACGACGCCCTGTGCGTCCACGACCATCAGCGCCTGGCCGAAGGTGTTCGGGCCCATGCCGTAGGGCGTGCCATCCTGACGCGTCAGCTGGGCCTCGCCCTGCTCGAGCCAGTAGGGCACGAAGCGCTCCTGGACCAGCCGGATCACGTCCTCGTGCATGAAGACCGTCGCGCGCGGGTTGCCGGGCAGGTTGAAGGGGCCAAAGAGCCAGGCCACCAGCAGGATCGGCTTGCCCTCGGCGGCGCTCTGCGCGCACGCCGCACTCCAGGACTTCGCCCAGTCGACCTCGCTGCCGCAGCGCTCCGCGATGGCCGCCAGCTCGGCCGCAGCGAGGGCCTCGGCCGAACGCTCGGCGAAGGTGAAGGTCGCCAGCACCGCGCCGAGCTCGTCCTTCACGTCGTCGAAGGTGTCCTTCGGCGCGTGACGCTGCAGGGTGTACAGCCAGCCATCGCGCACGACCAGGCCCTGCTCGAGGCGGTAGGTCACGCCGGCTTGGGTGAGGTCCATGCCGAAGCCGACCGTCACCTCGCCGGCGATCTCGGACTGCATGCGCTCGACGTGGTCCGCGTCGAGGCCCTGGGCCACGATGCCGTCCAGCTTCAGCTCCAGCGCCTCCTCCGCGTCGATGTCCTTGCCGAGCTTCGTCACCGTCACCGAGGCGGCCGCCTCGCCGGCGGACCAGGGCGGCACGAAGCTCGTCGTGTGCCCGATGCCCGGGTTCTCGGCCGCGTGCACCTGCCAGCCCTTGGGCAGCTCGGCGCCGAAGCCGCGCTCGCTGTCGACGTGGGTGTCGAAGGCCAGGCAGTCACCAGCGGCGACAGCGATCAGGAGCAGCGACCCGGCGAGGACGAGGAGGGACTTCAACATGTTGGGATCCGCGATGGGGGCGGGGTGAAGGCGGCAGGACGAGTCTAGTGCGCCTCCCAACTTTCTAAGGGCACCCGCCTCGGATTCGGGTCGGGCAGCTATTGGCTCGCTCGTGCGCTTCCCGATCCAGCCGCTATCATCCCGCACCCACGAAGCCGCCTACCCCACACCAAGACCTTGAGCACCCACCACGACCTCCTCGCCCGCGCCGACGGCGCCTGCGAGCTGTGCACCAGCACCACCGAGCCCGCGCCCTTCGAGCTGAGCCACGCCCCGGGGACGGGCGCCGAGGCAGCCGTCCTGCTCTGCGCCACCTGCCGCGCCGGGCTGCCGGACGCCGAAGCCGACGACGCGCCGGACGCGAGCCACTGGCGCTGCCTGACGACCAGCATGTGGAGCGAGGTGCCCGCCGTGCAGGCGCTCGCCTTCCGCCAGCTGAGCTCCCTCGCTGCGCTAGAGCCCTGGGCCGCCGAGCTGCTCGACCAGCTGTACCTCGAGGACGACCTGCGCGCCTGGGCCGAGGCCGGCCTTCCCGCGGCGAGCGCCGAGGGCGAGCCCGCGGTCGTGCACCGCGACAGCAACGGCGTCGTGCTCGAGACCGGCGACACGGTCACCCTGATCAAGGACCTCGACGTCAAGGGCGCGGGCTTCACCGCCAAGCGCGGCACGGCGGTGCGCGGGATCGCGCTCGTCGATGACAACGCCGAGCACATCGAAGGCCGCGTCAACGGCACCCGGATCGTGATCCTGACCCAGTTCGTGCGCAAGCAGAAGTAGGAGCGCGGTGCTGTTGGTCGCCACCGGGCGCGGGCCGGGTAGAGTTGCGGCTCTCACCCACCGCACCCGACGACCACCATGCACCGCCTCCGCCTCGCGGCCCTCGCCGCCGCCAGCCTCGCGCTCCTCAGCTCCGCCGCCTTCGACGACGCCAAGGACCTCAAGTCCAAGGACCCCGAGGTGCGCCTCGAGCTGGTCACGCGGCTCGCTACCGAGGGCGGCGACGAGGCCGAGAAGCTGCTGATCAAGGCGCTCAAGGACGAGGACTGGGAGGTCGCCCAGATCGCGGCGGGCGGGCTCGCGCGCCATGGTGGCGAGGACAGCGTCGACGCGCTGGTCAAGCTCGCCTGGGACGGGCCGGTCGCGCCCCTGCGGGCGGCGGCGGCGCGCGCGGCGGCCGCGCTCGATGCGGACGAGGCGCTCAAGGGGCTGGCCAAGAAGATGTCGGGCGATCGCGCCGGCGCGGTGTGCGACGCCTTTGGGATCGTGCTGGGCGAGCTGATCGCGGCGGACCCCGAGGTCCAGCCCAAGGCGCCCAAGGCCCTGGCCAAGACGCTCAAGGCCAAGGACACCTTGGCGCGCGCGTCGGCGGCCCATGCCCTGGTGCTCGCGACCCGCGGCGCAGGCGAGGGCGGGCGCAGCGAGCTGCTCGGCGAGCTGTTCGATTCCGAATACGCCGCGGTCGTCGCGGCCGCGCTCGATGCCGCCGCCGCCGACCCGCGGCCCGGACAGGCCGCGCCGCTCGCCGAGCTGCTGCGCCGCCCGCAGCTGGTGGACGTGGTCGAGCGCCGCGCCCTGGCGGCCCTGGCCGCGAGCCTCGGCCAGGACGATGCGGCCGGCGTGGCGGGGCTCTTGGCCTCGGGGCAGGTGGGCGACCTCGATGCGGACCAGGTGCAGGTCGACCTGCGCGTCGCCGAGCGCGGGGCGCGACTGGTGGAGCTCTTGGCTTCGGGGGAGGCGCCCGTACTCGAGGGCGCCGACGTGGCGCGCGCCCTGGAGCCGGCGCTGGTCAAG
Source organism: Planctomycetota bacterium (assembly GCA_029212845.1). Taxonomy (GTDB): domain Bacteria; phylum Planctomycetota; class UBA1135; order UBA1135; genus JARGPD01. The sequence continues at coordinate 1,623 of JARGPD010000094.1, read as the reverse complement.
GCGCAGCCCGGACCGCGCGCGGCGGCCGCTCGTGCCCTGCGCTTCGGCGAGCGCGACAGCAGCCTCGGCAGGCTGCAGCAGCTCGGCGAGGCCGACGATAGCGCCCGGGTCCGGCGCGCCGCGGTGGCCTCGCTGCTGTTCCTCGCTGACGCTACTGACGACGGCCAGCGCGCATGGCTCGAGGCGCGCCTCGCGGCCGAGCCCGACCCGGCGATCCGCGAGGACCTGGCCGTGGCCCTCGGCCGCGAAGGGCTCGAGGCCTCGGTCGCGGCCCTGGTGCGCGCGCTCGACGACAAGGACCCCAACGTGGCCGTGGTGGCCGCGGTCAGCCTCGGTCGCACGCGCTCGGACGGCGCCGTCGCGCCGCTGGTCGCCCTGGCCGGCAGCGAGGACTGGCGCCTGCGCGGCGCCGCGGTCATGGGGCTCTGCCACCTGATGAAGAAGCAGGGCATCCCGCCGATCATCGCGGCCCTCGCCGACCCCGAGCCGCTGGTCGCCAAGACCGCCCACAGCTTCCTGCGCTCGATCAACCGCGGCGCGCCCCTGCAGCCCGAGCTCGAGGTGTGGCAGGCCTGGTGGGCGGACAACGAGCAGCGCATCAAGCTCGAGACGCCCAAGGAGGCCAAGCAGCGCCGCGAGGAGTTCGGCTATGCCTCGTCCCCCACCGAGATCTACGCGGGCCTCGACGTGATGGTCTTCGAGAGCCGCGGGGACCACATGGAGACGGTGCTCGACTTCCTCGGGCTGAGCTACCGCCGCACGTCCGGGAACAAGGTCGCCCAGTCGGCGCTCGACGGCAGCGGCGTGTTCGTGTCGAACTGCACCGGCGAGATGGGCGCCGTCGACGTCGAGCGCCTGCAGTGGTTCGTGCGTGTGGGCGGCTACCTGTTCGGCTCCTGCTGGGCGGTGACCGAGACCGTGCAGCGCGTCTCGCCCGGCGCCGTGCGCCAGCTTCCGACCAAGGCCGAGGTGCTCGATCAGGTCTCGGCCGTCGCCTGCGACCCGAACAGCCCCTACCTCGAGGACGTCTTCGCGCCCGGCGTCGTGCCGATCTACCACCTGGTCGGCGCACACCTGATCGAGGTGCTCGAGCCCGAGCGCGTCGAGGTCCTGATCGACAGCCCCGAGTGCGCCGAGCGCTGGGGCGGCGGCAACCTGGCGGCCTGGTTCCGCATGGGCCACGGGCGCATCCTCGACTCGGTCAACCACTTCGACGCCCAGGGCCTGGCCGAGGCCCAGGGGCTCAAGTCCGAGGAGGACCGCATGGCCTACGCGGTCGACCACATGGGCGCGACCTACAAGCGCCTGCGCGAGACCCGCGACGAGAAGTGGTGGAGCGGCAGCGTCAAGGCCTCCCGCGAGATCCGCGACCTCTCCGCCTTCGCCCTGATCACCAACTTCGTCAAGGCCCGCCGCCTCGAGAGCTACTGACCACCCGCGCGCACCACACCCCGCCACTGCCTACGCCCCCCCCGCCCTGCCTTTGCCCCCCGAACGGCGGGCACCAGCATGCCTCCACCAGCCCATAGCGAACGGACTGCAGCGAACGGCCCGTAGCGAACGGCACACAGCGAACGGCACGCAGCGAACGGCACGCAGCGAACGGCACGCAGCGAACGGCAC
>JARGPD010000093.1:12214-18904 GCA_029212845.1 Planctomycetota bacterium | reverse complement strand
CGTTTTGATGCGGTACCGTTGGCGCGTTGCGCTGCGGGATGGCCGACGGGGATGCGCCGTTTTGATGCGGTACCGTTGGCGCGTTGCGCTGCGGGATGGCCGACGGGGATGCGCCGTTTTGATGCGGTACCGTTGGCGCGTTGCGCTGCGGGATGGCCGACGGGGATGCGCCGTTTTGATGCGGTACCGTTGGCGCGTTGCGCTGCGGGATGGCCGACGGGGATGCCGCCGTTTTGATGCGGTATCGTTGGCGGTACCGTTGGCGCGCTGTTTTGGGGCGGGCGGGCGGGCTGCGGGCGGGCTGCGGGGGCGGGGCCTGCGGGGGCGGGGCCTAGAGGGTGCGGGCTAGCTGGTTGGCGGCGAAGCGGGAGAACTGGGTCGGGGACAGGAGGGCCGTGGCCCAGGAGTCGTCCGTGTTGGCCAGGCCGTTGCCGTAGTAGGCCTCGAGGCCTTGGCGCACTTCGGGGCGGTCGCCGCGCAGGCCGACGGCGGCGGTCCAGATCGCCATGCCCGTCTCGGCGGCCACCAGGTCGATGTGCATGTCCAGGCGCAGCGGCGGGTAGTCCTGGCGCGAGAGCACCGTGCCGACCAGCATGCCGTCCAGCTTGTAGCGCCTGGAGATGCCGACGATGGTCTCGGCCTTGTACACCCCGCGGCGGTAGGGATCGGAGAGGTCGATCTCGGCCAGGTCCTCGGCCCTCAGCAGCACGACCTCGAAGGGGGCTGTCGCGCTGAACTCACCGAACAGGAGCTCCTGGAGGTCCTGGGCTTCGGCGGGCGGCAGGTTGTCCCCCACCGGCGGCAGGATGCCGACGCGGTGCAGGCGGTAGGTCCCGATGTCCGAGGCGGACTTGGCTCGCGCCAGCTCGGGCATCGGCAGGTCGCGCGGGTGCACGATGGTCTGGCAGGCGCTCGACAGGGCCAAGGCCGCGATCGCGAGGGCGAACCTCATTGGTCGACCCCACCGGCGACGGTCGGACCGGCTCCTAGCTGGCCCACGGGCAGCTCGTCCTCGCCGAGCAGGTTCAGGAGCAGCTGACGCTCGGCCTCGAGCCGGCGGATCTGGGCGGTCACGAGGCGCGCCTCGAGGTCCACGTTGCGCTCGCGCTCGGCCTCGAGCTCGGCCTCGAGGCCGGAGATGATCGTGCGCTCGCCGGTGAGCGCGGAGTCGCGCTGGGCGATCTGCGCCTCCTGCTGGAGCTGCAGGTCGCGCAGGACCTCGACCTCGAGCTCCAGCTCGTCGACGCGCTCCTTGGTCTTGACGTACAGGTCGATCAGGTAGCCGCGCGAGCCGGCGTCGGCCTCGAGCTCGTGCAGCGGACGCGCGTCCTCGACCACGTCCTTGCCGTCCCAGCCGATGGCGGGACCGCGGACGGCGGCCTCGGTGGCCGCGGCCACGGGCACGTCCTGGACTTCGGGCGTCTGCTCCTTGCCGACCGAGGTCGATGGCACGGGGTCCGGGATCGGCGCGGTCGGCTCGGGGGTCACCTTGGGCAGCGACGCCATCAGCTCGGCCGCGGGTTCGATGGGCGCGCGGCCGACGTAGTAGGGGCCGCAGGAGGTCAGGGCCAGGCTCGCGAGCAGCATGGCGGGAAGGCGCAGGTTCATGGTCACTTCTCCTCGTACTCGAGCTCGATCATGAAGGTGTCGCCGCAAGAGCAGCTGACCTCGATCGCGCGGGCGACGCCGGAGACCTCGACCAGGCGCAGGGAGCGTTCGGACTCGCAGCCGAGCGAGCCGCGACCCGCGAGGTTCGCGAGCCCGCGCACCTGGTGGCCCTCGTACTGGACCTGGGACTTCTTGATGATCGAGTTCATGGGGATGGGGTGGTTCAGGCCTTGAGGTCGAGCGAGCTGCCCGACTCGTCGTCGGTGGGGTAGCCGACCGAGGGGGCCTCGTCGCGGCGTGGGTGTTCGGGGGTCGGGGCTGGAGGCGAGTCGTCGTCGCGGTGCTCGAGCTCCTCGGCGAAGTCGGCGAGCTCTTCGCGCTCGCGCTCCTTCATCGGTGCGACCCGATCGGCGCGGGTCGTCCCGGCGGTCAGGTGGATTCTCGAGATGCCGCTGTCCATCGCTCGTCTCCTAGGTGCTTCCTGTGCGTGCCTCGATGAAGGTGTTCAGGCGGTACAGCGCCCGGCTGTGGATCTGGCTGACGCGGGACTCGGTGACCTCGAGGATCTCGCCGATCTCCTTCAGCAGGAGGTCCTCGGCGTAGTAGAGGGTGATCACCGACTGCTCGCGCTTGGGTAGGGACTGGATCGCCTCGGTCAGGAGCTCGCGCATCTCGTCCCACTCGGCCGTGCCCGAGGGGTCCTCGCAGCGCGGGTCGCTCACCAGGCCGGCCAGGTCCGACGACGGGCCGTCGTCGAGCGAGGCGCGCATCGCGGCGCGCGCGCTCTGCAAGATCTCATCGACCTCGGGCTCGGTGATGCCGAGTCCGGTGGCGATCTGTTCGGGGGAGGGTCGCCCGCCATGCTCCTGCTCGAAGGACTGCACGTAGCGGTCCAGCTCGCGCACGCGCTCGCGGCGGCCGCGCGGCAGGAAGTCCATGCGGCGCAGCTCGTCGAGCACCGAGCCGCGGATGCGGGAGTAGGCGAAGGTCGAGAACTTCAGGCCGCGGCTCGGGTCCCAGCTGTCCGCCGCGGCGATCAGCCCGACCATCGCGTAGCCCTCGAGGTCCTCGCGCTCGATCCCACCGGGGATGTCCACGAAGAGCTGCCCCACGATGTGGTGCAAGAGGCCCATGTGGTCGAGGATCAGCGCATCGCGCTGCTCCGGACTCAGGGCGTTGAGCTCGATGCCGCTCATCGCTCGACCTCGACCGGGTCAGGGGTCTCCGGGGCCTTCGCGCGGGCGCTGGTGGAGGCCATGCCCAAAGCACCGATCTTCGCCACGACCAAGAGCGCCACGTAGGCTGCCGCTCCGCGCAGGGCGGCCGTGATCACCGGCGCGTCCATCACGAGGGACAGGAGCCCGGCGCCAGCCGCCGCGAGGACGGCGAGGCGGCGCGTCAGATCGCGCCAAGCGGTTTGGAGGCAGAAGTTCACGGTGCTTGTATCGGTAAGAGCTTTCCGAAGCCTTAGAAGGAATCTCCTATTGGCTCGGGTCACCCGGTCAGTTTTTCCGAGTCCAGGCCCACGAGGGCTTCGATGCGGGCGGCCAGGCGCCCGATGCACTGGGCGGCGAGGGCGCGCGGCTCGGTCTGGACGAAGGGGCGCTGGGCCTGGACGGCGTCGCGCACCGAGCGCGACTCCGGGACCCAGCCGACCAGGCGCGGGCTGCGCGACAGGAAGCGCCGGGTCACGCCGGACAGCTTGGCCAGGAGGCTGTTGGCTTCGGACGGGCCCGAGACGCGGTTGAACAGGACGCCCGGGGTGGGCACCTCGATGCCCTGCTCCCGGGACCAGGAGTCGATCGCCTTGAGGATGCCGTAGATGTCGGTCACCGAAGCGGGCTCGGGGGTCCCGACGGCCAGGACGAAGTCCGCCGAGCCGGCGAAGGCCAGCACGTCGGGGCCGATGCCCGCGGCGCCGTCGGCCAGCACCAGGTCGTAGTGCGGCGCAGCCTCGCGCAGGCCGTGGAAGAGGCGCGCACGGCGGGCGCTGTCGGGCCGAGCCAGCTCGCCCGAGCCGGCCGAGCCGGCGAGCAGGTCGACGCCATCGCCGAGGCGCGTGACGCAGTCGGTGAGCGAGGCGCCTCCATCGAGGTAGTCCTCGATGTTGCGCTGGGCGCTCACCTTCATCATCACCGCGAGGTTGCCGAGGCCCAGGTCGAGGTCGACCAGCAACACCCGACGACCGCGCTTGCCCAGCTCGACCGCCAGGTTCAGTGCCATCGAGCTCTTGCCCACGCCGCCCTTGCCGCCGGTGACGAACACCAGCGGGACGCCCAGCTCGGGCAGCTCGCCGACCGGCTGCAGCCGCGACGCGCCTGACCTTGGGGGGACGGACTGTCCTGATGGAAGCGGCGCCTTGGGCAGGATCAGCCCGGGGAGGCTGATGTTCTTGGCCTGCTCGTTCACGCGACCCTCCCGCGCAGGCACAGGTCGGCGAAGCGGCCGGCGGTGGCCCGGTGGATGTTCGCGTGCACGTCCTGGCCGTCGCAGAGGAAGGCCGACTCCATGCCGTGGCGCAGGCAGAACTCGAGGGCGATGCCGACCTCGCGGGTCTCGTCCAGCTTGGTCAGGATCGTCGCGCGTGGGTCGAGCACCGAGTAGGCGAGGCGCGCCTGCGGGCGGCCGCCCCCCCGGGCCGCGGCCCGCCGCACGCGGTTGCTCTCCCGGCCGGGGGCGCGCCCTGCGCTGGCGCGGCCCGGCTCGAGGCGCGTCAGGCTCTCGGTGTCGCTCGGCGAGCGCCCGGCCGTGTCGACCAGCAGCACGTCGCAGTCCTGGGCGGCCGCGACGGTGCCCGCCAGCTCGTCGCCGGTCGCCGCCACGAACAGCGGCACCTGCAGCACCTCGGCGTAGGCGCGCAGCTGGTCGACGGCGCCGACGCGGTAGGTGTCGGTCGTCGCGAGCGCCACCCGGCGCCCGCGCTGCAGCAGCACGACGGCCAGCTTGGCGAGGCTCGTGGTCTTGCCCGCACCGGTCGGTCCGACCAGCGCCATGGTCCGCAGGCGGCCGGTCGCCTTGGGCAGCGGCGCGACCTTGAACAGGCGCCCGAGCACCTCGGCGGCCGCGTCGATCGCGTGCACCCCCTCGGCTTGCAGGCGGCGGACCGGCGTCAGGATGTGCTCGACCAGCTCGTCGCTGCAGCCGGCCTCACCCAGGCGCTGGCGCACCTCGGCGACATCGGCGGACTCCCGGTGCGGCGTCGGTCGAGGCTCGGGCGCGGGCGGCTTCGCGGGCTTGGGCTCGGCATGGCGCCGCGTGACCGAGAGGGTCACGCCGCCACCGGAGTGGGACTCCTGGGAGAGCACCACGGCCTCGAGGCCACAGGTCTCCCGCGCTCGCTCGAGGGCATCGCTGATGTCGCGGCCCTGGATCCGTTGGATCTGCATCATGATTCATCCATCCGTACGATTCCCGTCGTCTCCAGCGCCTTGGCCGGGACGACTTCGTTGTAAGAGAGCACCGCCACCTTGGGCATCGAGGTCTGGACCAGCTCGTGCAGGAAGCGGCGCACGTTCGAGCGCACCAAGAGCACCACGTCCTTGCCGCCCGCCGTCGCGTCGGCGACCGTCTCGGCGACGCCCTCCATCAGGCGCTGCAGCCAGGCGGGGTTGACCGGCGGCATGTCGGGGTCGTGCTGCTTGCCGACGGCGGTCGCGAGGCGCGCCTCGACGGCCGGGTCCAGGGTCACCGCGTGCAGGGTGCCGTCGCGGTCGGCGTACTGCTCGCACAGGGCGCGACCGAGGCGCTGGCGCACGAGCTCCGAGAGGGTCTCGGGGTCGCGCGTGCGCTGGGCGTTGTCCGCGAGCGTCTCGAGGATCATGGCCATGTTGCGGATCGACACGCCCTCGCGCAGCAGGTTGCGCAGCACCTGCTGGACCTCGCCGTAGCCCATGCGCTCGGGGATCAGCTCCTCCACCACCGCGGGCGAGCTGTGCTTGAGGTTGTCGACGAGGTCGCGCACGTCGTCCCGGGTGAGCAGCTCACCGAGGGTGCCCTGCACGACCTCGCTGAAGTGCGTGATCAGCACGCTGGTCGCGTCGATGACCGTGTAGCCGAGCATCTCGGCCTCGTCCTGGGCCGACTCGGAGATCCACCAGGCCGGCAGGCCGAAGGCGGGGTCGACGGTCTCCTTGCCGCTCAGCTTGCCCGAGGCCAGGCCGCCGTCGAGGGCCATCACGTTGCCCGGCTCGATCTTGCCACGCGCGATCTCCTGACCGCCGAGCAGCACCCGGTAGACGCCCGGGTCAAGGCGCACGTTGTCCTTGATGCGCACCTGGGGCAGGAGGATGCCGTCGCGCATCGCGATGCGCCGGCGCAGCTGCCCGATGTGGTCGAGGATGCCGGTGCCGCTCTTGTCCTGAACCAGGGGGATCAGGCGGATGCCGATCTCGAGCGAGAGGCGGTCGACCGAGAGCAGCTCCTCGACCTCGTTCTCCTTGGACTCTTCGTCCTCGTCCGCTTCGGCACCGGCGCCCGCGAGCACGGCTTCAGGGTCTTCGGAGTGCTCGTCGAGCAGGTCCTCGCTGCTGTTGATGTTGCGCGTGCCGGTCCACAGGGCGGCGAGCACGCCGGCCAGGATGAAGAAGGGGATCTTGGGCATGCCCGGTAGCATGCCGAGGATGAAGACCATGCCCGCGGCGATGATCGTCGCCTTGGGGCGGCCCGAGACCTGGGCGATCAGGTTGCTGCCCAGGCTGAAGCGGCTGTTGGCCTTGGTCACCAGGACCGCCGCCGCCGTCGACACGAAGAGCGCCGGGATCTGGGAGACCAGGCCGTCGCCGACGGTCAGCATGGTGAAGCGGTCGACGGACTCGCCGATCGCCATGCCGTCCATCGCGCCGATGGCGATGCCGCCGACGAGGTTGAGCGCGGTGATGATCAGGCCGGCCACGGCGTCGCCGCGCACGAACTTGCTGGCACCGTCCATCGCCCCGTAGAACTCGGCCTCGCCCGAGACCTGGGCGCGGCGCTTCTTGGCCTGGGCCGAGTCGATCAGGCCCGCGTTCAGGTCGGCGTCGATCGCCATCTGCTTGCCGGGCATCGCGTCCAGCACGAAGCGCGCGCTGACCTCACTGATCCGGC
>JARGPD010000093.1:0-12204 GCA_029212845.1 Planctomycetota bacterium | reverse complement strand
GGTGATCACCACGAACTGGATGATGACCAGGATCAGGAACACGATCACGCCGACCGTCAGGTTGTCCCCGACCACGTACTGACCGAAGGCCTTGATCATCGAGCCGGCCTCGCCGGTCGAGAGGATCAGGCGCGTGGACGCGACGTTCAGGCCGAGCCGGAACAGGGTCGCGAACAGGAGGATCGTCGGGAAGGTCGTCAGCTCGGACGCGCCGCGCACGTTCATCGTGACCAGCAGCATCAGGAGCGACAGGGTCACGTTCGCCGCCAGCATCACGTCGAGCAGGACCGGCGAGATGGGCGTGACGAGCGTCACCAGCATGCCGAGCACGCCGACGCCCACGACCCAGTCCGCGTGGCGGACCAGGAAGGAGCCGGCGCCTTGGATGCCGGTCACGTTTGGAGAGGCTTGGTTCATTGGACTTGGCTCGAGCTAGCGGTCGCGAGCCGCGGGGTCGGCTTCTGCTTGGTGCGGTAGACGTGGGCGAGCACGGTCGCCATGGCGGCGTAGAGGTCGGCCGGGATCGGCTCGCCGATCTCGACCTGGGCGTACATGCCCCGTGCGAGGGGCCGGTCTTCGTACAGCGGGACGCCGCTGTCGACGGCCACCTTCTTGATGCGCTGGGCGAGGTGGTCGATGCCCTTGGCGACGACGATCGGCGCCATCAGCTGGGGGTTGCCCTGCTCGTCGCGGGGGTAGCTGATCGCGACGGCGTAGTGGGTCGGGTTGGTGACCACGACCTCGGCGTCCTTGACGTCCTCCATCATCCGGCGGCTGGCCATCTCACGCTGCACGGCGCGGATGCGCGCCTTCAGGTGCGGGTCGCCCTCTTGGCTCTTCATCTCCTCCTTGACCTCCTGCTTGGTCATGCGCTGCTCCTTGTTGAACTGGAAGCGCTGGAACAGGAAGTCGATCAGGGCCAGCAGCAGCACGACGACCATCACCGCCGCGAGGCAGTACATGAGCGTCTGGCCGAGGGCCGCCAGCATCGGGCCGATGTCGGTCATGCCCATCGACAAGAGGTTCGCCACCTGCATGTAGCCGGTGACCCCGAAGACCGTGCCGATCGTCACGATCTTGAGCGCCGCCAGGCCGACCTTGATCCAGCCGCGCATGCCGACCATGCGCTCCATGCCCTTGATCGGGTTGAGCTTGCTGAGGTCGAGGGCGATCGCCTTGGGGCTGAACTTGAGGCCCGCCTGGGCCGCGCCGATCAAGAGGCCGGCGACCGTCATCGGCGTGACCAGGATCAGGATCGGCAGCAGGCTCTCCTTCGCGATGTCGCCGATGATGCGCGCGACGCCGGCGTTCTCGAAGGTGCCCAGTCCCATGGTCATGGCCATCTCGGGACTGCGCGCGAGGATCCCAGCGATGCGCTGGGCCACGAAGCCGCCGCCCATCAGGAAGGTCCCGATGGCGACCAGCAGTCCCATGGCCGCGACGCTCTCGGTCGAGTACGCGACCTGGCCCTTCTCACGCGCCTGCTCGAGCTTGCGCGGAGTGGCCTCTTCCGTCCTCTCGTCCTTTGCGGGTCCGTCAGCCACCCTGCACCCCCGTGGGTTCGATGCTCTGGATCAGCGCCTCGAGCCAGATGGCCTGGAGGTCATACATGCGCATCAGCGCTGGCGCGATGATCGGCGCGAAGATGTACATGGCGCACATCGAGAGGGCCACCCGCAGGGTGAAGCTCATCTCGAGCACGTTGATCTGGGGCACGACCCGGGCGAGTACGCCGATCAGCACCGACAGCATCAGCATGATCACCATGACCGGAGCGCCGAAGGTCACGCCGGCTTCGATGGCGCGCACGAAGAAGGCTTCGACCAGCTCGAGCATGCCGCTCTCGAGGCGCAGCTCGCCCACCGGCGCGCGGCCGAAGGAGTCGCCGAGGGCGCGCAGCAGCACGTGGTGGCCGTTGATGGCCAGGAAGCCGAGCAGGAAGATGATCTCGTAGATGCGCGAGACGAGCGGCGTCTGGATGCCGGTCACCGGGTCGGTCTGGCTCGCCATCGCGAGGCCCATCTCCTGGCCGATCAGGTCGCCGGCCATGCGCGCGATGAGCTGCATCAGGGTCAGCACGAAGGCCATCGCCAGGCCGATCGCGACCTCGCGCATGGCCATCGCGAAGAACAGCATCGGGGTGACCTCGACGGTCAGGGGCACGCCGGTGGCGCCGTACATCAGGAGCGCGAGGGAGAAGGCGAGCGCGATGCGGTAGCCGCTGAAGTTCGAGCCCGTCGAGAAGATCGGTGCCGACATCAACAGCGCACCCGTCCTCATGAGGTACAGGCCGAAGGTCGCGATGGCGGCGGTGGTCAACATCGTGGGCGCGGGGAGCGGTGCTAGCTGAGACCGAAGGTGTTCAGGCGCTCGAAGATGCGGTGCGCGTACTCGGTCAAGAGGCCGAGTCCGGGCGCCAGCAGCATGATCCCGATGACGCCGATGACGAGCATCTTCGGGACCAGGCTCATGGTCTGCTCCTGGATCGAGGTCAGCGCCTGGAACAGGCTGACGGCGAGGCCGACGAGCAGGCCGGCGATCAACATGGGGCCGGCCAGCATCAGCGCGGTCATGAAGAGCTCGCGCGCGAGGTCGGTGATGACGAGGTCGAGGGAGCGCATGTCAGGCCACGAAGGAGGTGACGAGGGACGAGACGACGAGGTGCCAGCCGTCGACGAGCACGAAGAGCAGGATCTTGAAGGGCGTCGAGATCATCACGGGCGGCAGCATGAACATGCCCATGGAGAGCAGCACGCTGCTGATGACGAGGTCGATCACCAGGAAGGGCAGGAACAACAGGAAGCCCATCTGGAAGGCGGTCTTGAGCTCGCTGAGGATGAAGGCCGGGATCACGACGCGCATCGGTGGCGGGCCGGCCTCGCCGCTACCCGCTTCGGCGGCGGTCATGCCGCTCGACTCGGCGGCGGCCTCGGCGGCCCAGGCGGTGCCACCGGCGATGCCCTCGAAGAGCTCGATCTCGCTCTGGCGCGTGTTCGCCAGGAGGAAGCCCGAGAGGGTGTCCCAGGCCGAGTCCGAGGCCTCGCCCATGGTCAGCTCGTTGGCCTGGTAGGGCAGCCAGGACTCGTTGTAGATCTTGCCCACGATCGGCCCCATGACGAAGGCGGTCAGGAACAGGGCCAGGCCGATCAGCACCGGGTTGGGCGGCAGCTCGTTGATCGACATCGCGCGGCGCACGAAGCTCAGCACGATCACGATGCGGGTGAAGCATGTGACGGTGATCAGGAGCGCGGGCAGCACCGACAGGACGGTCAGGATCAGGGCGATCTCGATGGCCGAGGACATGCCCGGCTCCTCGTCGCTGCCAAAGGCGCTCGCGGCGCTCGGTCCCTGGATCAGCTCGGGGCCGAAGGAGGCCTCGCTGATGCCGAAGGGGCTCGGCGGACCAGCCAGCTGGTTGGCGGCGCCGCCCGACTGGGTGGTCATCATCGGGCCGGCGAATGCAGGCGACCCCTGGGCCTTCGCGGGCGCCAGGAGCGTGGTCAGGGCCAGGATCAGGAGCAGGAGCCTCATCCGATCAGCCCCCTGCCGAGTCCACCGCTGGGCGCAGGCGACTCGCTCTCCTTATGGATTGGCCCGGGGGCCTTGGCCGCCTGGGGCGTCAGCTCGACGCTCGCCGCCGGGCCGCGGCGGCTGGGCGACTGGCCGTCCTTGGGCGGGCTCCAGCGCTCGAGGGCCGACTGGAGGATCCCGCCGAAGCGCGGCGTCGGGCCGGCCTGCTTGGGCTCTTGCTCACGCCCTGGCAGGCGCCCTTCGACGTCCTCATCGACGTCGAGCTCGGTCACGAGGTTGACCTCGCGCTCGCCGAGACCCAGGACGAAGGTGCGGTCGTAGCACTGCACGACGGCCAGCTGGCGCTTGCCGCCGAGGGGCAGCATGTCGACCACCTTCATGGAGCGCTGGCTCGCGCGCAGGCGCAGGTTGCCGCTCAGGAAGCGCTTGAAGCCCCATCCCAGGAGCAGGATCGCGACGACCAGGCCGATGCAGACCAGCGCGTAGCGGGTCATGTCGAGTCCGGGCATGCCTTCGGCAGCGGTCGGCGTGCCCTCCTGGAGGGTGTCCAGCAGGGCCAGCACGGGCAGGGAAAGGGCGCTCATGGGGCCTGGGGAGGGGTTGTTGTTGCGATTCGCGACAGTCATGGGGATGCCGCGTGGGTCCCGCGGCTCCACCCCTATCGGTCGCACCCCGCAAAACCCTGATAGCACCCCATGTGCCAGGCACCGGGAGACCCGGCCCGGGCCGACCCCACCCCCCCCCAGCGCACCCAGGAGCCCCATTTTGCGGCATCCTGGCCCACCGCCGGGACTGGAGCCCAAGGCGAAGAAACTTCCCGATGTAGCGTTTTGCTACACAACCTTCCCGGGGGGTCGGTCGATACGGGACCCACGGCCGATCCGTCCAGACCCACTGGGCAGGCCCTCTCCACCCCCGACTCCAGGATCCTCGATGACGCTCCCCGACACCGACGCTGTGCACCCGGCCCAGGCCGACCAAGCCCCCGTCGTTCAAGAGCCCGCGGCCCCGCTCCCCAACCTCGAGATCCGCGCGAACGCAGGACCTGACCTCGCCCAGCTGATGGCCCCGCCGCCGCGCACGGACGACGCCTGCCTCGCGTGCAAGTCGGTCTACAACTACCCGATCGCCCGCTGGGACAAGATGCCCCTCTCGGTGCTCGGCCTGCCGCGCTCCGAGCGCGAGGCGCGCCACATGCGCGGGCTCGTGATGGACGTGCGCCAGTGCGCCACCTGCAGCCACGTCTTCCACAGCGACTTCAACTACGACCACATCCCCTACCGGACCGGTTCCAACCTGGTCTACAACGACGGGAGCTCGTGGCGTCAGTACCACGACGACCTCGTCGAGGAGTGGGTGCGCGACTACAACCTGGTCGGCAAGCGGGTGGTCGAGATCGGCTGCGGGGAAGGGCTCTTCCTCGAGCGCCTCGCCAAGCACGGCAACCACTGCATCGGCTTCGAGCCTGGACCCGACGCCGAGCGCGCCGCGGCGCGGGGCATCGAGGCCTACGCCGAGTACTTCCAGGGCTCGCGCCTGTTCGACCTGCGCGCCGACGCGCTGGTCTGCCGCCACGTGATCGAGCACCTCGCCAACCCGCTCGACTTCCTCGAGGACATCGCGATCGCCTGCTGCGAGGCCGACCTCTCGCCGCTGTTCTTCGCCGAGGTCCCGCTGATCGAGAAGGCGATGGAGCAGAACCGGATCAACGACTTCCTCTACGAGCACGTGTCGAACTTCACGCGCAACTCGTTCCGAACCATGTTCGAGCGCGCGGGCTTCGACGTGCTCGACGTGCAGGCGCGCTTCGACGACGAGGTCGTCACCCTGGTCGCCAAGCCGACCCCGAAGCCGCTGCAGCGGGCGGTGCGCCTCAAGGCGACCTCCTTCCAGAAGAGCGTCCAGCGCCAGATCGAGCGCGTGCGCACGACCCTGCTCGCCTGGCAGGAGGCCGGCCTGAAGGTCGCCCTCTGGGGCGGCACGGGCAAGGGCGCCGCGCTGATCAACATGTTCAGCATCGACAGCGGCCTGGTCTCCACCGTGATCGACTCCGACCCGCGCAAGGCCGGCGGCTTCGTGCCCGGCACGGGCCAGGCGATCCGCACGCCCGACCACCTGCGCGTCAACCAGGTCGATCGCATCCTGATCTGCACCAACTGGCGCGCCCGGGACATCGAGCGCGAGATCCGCGACGTGCACGGCTTCGATACGGACCTGTACGTCTACCTCGAGGAGTCGATCCAAGAGCTGGGTCCGGAGACCCGACTTTGAGCGCCTCCGAGGCGGAGGTCCTCGAGGCCGTCAAGCACGCCGCGAAGTCGGCGACCATGCTCCAGATGGCCGTCCTCGCGGGGGACGAGCTGCGCTGCTTCGAGCTCCTGCGCGAGGTGATGCGCTTCGACGCCAACCACATCGAGCACCACGCCTCGAGCGAGGAGGCCAAGGTGCGCTGCATGGCCCACGAGGTCGCCGACGCCGCCCTGCGCCAGGTCGTCCTCGCCGACGGTGGCGCGGGCCAGACCTGGAAGCTCTTGGTCCTGCCGAGCAAGCTCGGCGTGATGGCCCGCGCTCCGTGGATGTCCAACGCTCGCTGGCTGCGCCTCAACGGCTCGGACCTGCCCGACACCAACGACGAGCGCCTCGAGGCCGCCGCCCTCTCGCGGCTGGGCTTCGCCGACCAAGGCCGAGCCCTCGGTCGCTACTGCGTGGTCAACGACGGCGCGCGCGAGGTCGACATCGAAGCCGTGCTCGCCGCCCTCGATGCGCGGCTGAAGCCCTTCTTCGTGGACTGGGTCCTGGGCGTCTACTGCGTCAGCCCGGCCGGCATCCTCGGGGACACCCTCGAGGCGCGCCAGAACCAAGCCATGTTCGACCTAGCCCGCCTGCGGCCCGGCTCCAAGGGCACGCCCCTGGCGGCCTCTCCCCTGGCCCTCGGCGCCCTCTACGACAGCGCCTACCGCCACGACGAGTCCCTGCGCGATGGCGCCCGCTGGATCAGCGGCACCCTCTCGAGGCGCATCTTCGAGCAGTTCCGGACCCACGGCGAGAAGGTCCCGCCCACCGACGAGGTCACCGCGGGCTTGGCCCTCGCCGAGGACTCGGGCGCCCTCGTCGTCTGCCCCAACTGGCGCGACAACCACGTCGCCTACCGCTGCATGGCGCCCCTGCTCGAGGGCCTGCGCGAAGAGGGCGCCGCCGTCTGCATGCCCCACGCGAAGGGCGCCGCCGCCGCCGAGCGCTTCGCCGCGGACTGGCGCGACCAGAGCTTCGAGGTCCACTTCGAGAGCGAGCACCACTTCCTCGTCGACAGCGTCCACCTCGCCGACGCGATCGGGAACAAGCGCCTGGACTTCCTCTTCTACCCCGAGGTCACGCCCTCCAACAGCACCTCCTGGCTAGCGACCCAGCGCCTGGCCCGGGTGCAGGCCGCCGGCTACGGCGTGCCCGTCACCAGCGGCTCGCCCCAGCTCGACTACTTCATCGGCGGTGCCGAGGTCGAGGCCCCCGGGGCCGAGCGGCACTACAGCGAGCAGCTCGTGCTGCTGCCCGGCTTCGGCGTCAGCACGACCCCGCCGCCGCTGCCCACGATCCAGCGCAGCCGACCCGCCGACGACGCCGAGCTCCGGCTCGTGTCGACCGCCACCCACCGCAAGCTCAGCGTGGCCATGCTCGAGAGCTGGTCGGCGATCCTCCAGGCCCAGCCCCACGCGCGGCTCGACCTCTTCCCCGCCATGCTGCCCCGCGACGTCGAGCGGCTAGCCCCCGCGATGGCGGGTGCCCTCGGGGACGTCCCGGTCGACCTGCACCCCTACGTGGAGCGCTCCAAGATCCTCGACACCCTGGTCGAGGCCGACCTCTATCTGGACACCTACCCCTTCGGCGGCTTCAACTCGCTCGTCGAGGTGCTCAGCTGCGGCTGCCCCATCGTGACCTTCGAGGGGAACCAGGCCCGCAACCGCTTCGGCGCCGCTATGCTCCGCCGGGTCGGCCTGCCCGACTTCCTGATCGCCCGAACCCACTCCGACTACATCGCCGCCGCGACCCGCGTGCTCAACGACCCCGGCCTACGCAGCGAGCTGCGCGCCCGCCTCGCCGATCGCGAGCGCGTGCTCGCCCTGCTGGCCGACCCCGACATGGCCGCGCACTTCGACGCCGCCCGACAGTGGATGCTGGAGCGCGGTCCGCGCGCCGGCCGCCCCTCGGCTCCGGTCATGATGCGCGCCGGCGACCGCCCGACCGTCCTCAGCGCCTGAACCCAGCCATGCAACACGGCAAGCCCGACCCGACCCCAGCCTCCACTGCGAAGAGCCTCAGCGAGCTGATGGCCCTGGTGGACGAGGCCAGTCAATTCCTCGCGCGGGAGAGCCAGGCGGCTGGCAGCGCGCGCTTCTCCGACCGGCCTGCCGACGTGCTCTTGGACCAGCTCCGAGGCGCCGTCGAGCCCCCGCGCGAAGACCCCACCTCCGGTCCTAGCGACGCGACTTAGGCCCAACGGCTGCCGTCCAGCCCGGAGCCAGTGCCACGCCTCGTGCTCGTGAGGCTCGAGCGCTGACCGGCGGAGCGCGCCCGCCGCGCTCGGCGCAGAGCTCACAGGGCACCCCGCAGCAGGCCCACGCTGTGCCACCCCGCAGCGGGTCGGTGAAGTCCACCGAGGCCTGCCGCCCCATCCGACGGCGCAGCTCGCGGTGCTGGAAGCCTTCTAGGCGCGCAGGTTGAACGACCCACCCGGCACGTCGCCGGTCAGGGTCGGCAGGTTCTTCAGGCTCCGACGCACCTTCTCGAGCTGCCCGTCGATCGTCACCAGCTCGGACTCGGTGCGCTGCATCAAGAGCGAGCGCAGGCGCTCGCAGCGGCGCAGCTGCTCCCGGGCCAGGCTTGGGTCGGCGCCTTCGGACAGCTGCCGCTGCAGCTCCTCGTCCGCGGCCGCGCTCTTTGCCCGACAGGCCTCGAGCTGCTCCGCGGTGGTGCTGGACCGGTCGAACAGGTCCAGGAGTCGAGCCAAGGAAGCGGCCAGCTGCTCGGCGGCGTGCTTCAAACGGGTCCTTCCTGGAAGTCCAGCGCGCGCCAGGCCTCCAGCAGGGTGCGTAGCACGCCCTCGACACCGGCTAGGTGGTTCAGGTCCTTGTCGATGATCGCTTCGGTCAGCTCGACCTGCATGTAGCCGTACAGCGCGGACAGCTGCTCGCACAGTCCCTCGGCCGCATCGGCGTCCAGGCTGGTACGCAGCTCGGCCACGATCGCCTGGGCCTTGGCCACGCGCTCGGTGAAGCGCGGCAGGTCGCCGGCCTCGAGGGCCGCTCGCCCTTCACCGAGGAAGCGCAGCCCGCCCTGGTACAGCATCTGCACCAGCTTCAGGGGCGGGGCGTTCTCGATCGCCGCGCGGCGGTAGGCCAGGGTGGAGTCGTTCGGAGTCATGGAGTCGGTGCGTGGTGGCAGGGTGTTCTTGCTGGCCTAGAAGTTCAGGTTGGCCAGGTTGACCGCCGCTGCCTCTTGGACCTGGAGCTGCGCCATCAGCACCTCGAGCGCCGCGTACTTCGTCACGAGGCCCTCCTGGTACTTGTCGAGGCGGTACTCCATGTCGAGGATCGTGTCCTCGTAGTCGCTGATCTTCGAGCCGAGCGTCTCCTTGCGCAGCTTGAAGAGGCTCTCGAGCGGGTTGCCGTCGGCGTCGTCGCCCATGGACTCGGTCAAGGTCGCGAGCTGGGTCTCCAGGTTCGCGAAGGCGCCCGGGGTGGTGCCGTCGGCGGAGCCGGTGAAGAAGCTGGAGAACAGCTCGATGTTGCCGGCCATCTTCTCGTTGAGCTTGGCCGAGTCGATCTCGAGGGTGCCGTCGACGGTGCTCTTGATGCCGAGCAGGCTCAAGGCGCTGTAGCCCTCGGTGTCGTCCTGGACCGTCTGGGGATCGACGGCCACGAAGCCGTTGTACAGCTTCGACTTGACGCTCTGCAGCAGGCTATCGCCGAAGAGCACTCCGCCGACGCCGTCATCCACCGAGTAGGCGCTCTGCTCCGTGATGAAGTTCATCACGTCGTTGTAGTTGCTGATGAACTCCTCGAGCTTGGTCTCGATGCCCTCGGTGTCGACGCTGATCCCGAAGCTGATCGTCTTGTTGAGGTCGGCCGCGATGGCCTCGATCGTGATGCCGCCGAGCACGTCGGTGAACTCGTTGGTCGAGCGGTTGATCTCTTGGCCGTCCAGGACGATCACCGCATCGCTGGCCGCCGTCATGGGCTGCAGGTCGAACTGCAGGCCCGCGACCGTGCTCGTCAGGCTCGTGATGGCGTAGTCCGCGCCGGTCTGGGTCCCCGACAGGACCATCTCGTAGGCGGGCGTGGACTCGGTCCCGGTGTTGACCACCGAGGCGACCACCTCCCCGTTGGCCTGGGAGTTGATCGCCGCCGCGATGTCGTTGATGTTCGAGTTGATCGGGTCGATCGCGACCGTATAGCTCTGGCCGTCGTAGTCGAAGCTGATCGTGCCGAAGCCTAGGCTCGAGCTGTCGTCGGCGACCGGGGCGGTCGACCAGCGGTCGGCGGTCGCCAGGGACTTGACCATCAGCGAGTGCGAGCCGGAGATCGGCGCACCGGTGACGGTGAATTTGGCCACACCCTCTTCGCTCGGCGTGATCCCGTAGCTCAGGAAGTCACCCAGGCTGGTCAGTCCCTTGGCGCTGGTCTCGAGCTGCTTGATCAGGGACTCGAGGTTTCCGATCTTGCTGAGCTTGGCCTCCTCAGCTTCCTTCTTGCTCTCGACCGAGAGGATCGGGATCTCCTCGGCGGCGACGAGGGCGTTGATGATGGCGGTGGTGTCGAGGCCAGAGGCCAGGCCACCGAAGGAGATTGAGCTGCTCATGAGGATGTTCCGTCAGGGTTCCCCAGGGTTATCGGACGAAGTCCTCGCGGGGATTAGCACCGCGCGGAAGAGACTTCCCGCCTTCCTTGTTAAAAGGAAAACCCTCCCCGCTTGTGGGCGGGGAGGGTGGTGCTCCGGCGGCCCTCTCGGGTCTCCGGTGCGGGTGGCCTAGGGCCTCTAGCCGAGGAGGCTGAGGGCCATCTGCGGCTGGGCGTTGGCCTGGGCCAACACCGAGGTCGCGGCCTGCTGCAGGATCCGGTTCTTCGTCAGCTCGGCAGTCTCCTTGGCCACGTCGACGTCGCGGATACGACTCTCGGCGGCGGAGATGTTCTCCGAAGTGGTCGCGATCGAGCGCATGGCACTCGAGAGACGGTTCTGCTGAGCACCGAAGCTACCACGCTGGTCGACGACGCTGGTGATGGCGGTGTCGAGGGCACCGATCGCGGTGCCCGCGTTGGTGGTCGTGGTGATGTCCAGCGTACCGCTGTCCACACCAAGAGCCACGGCCTGCATGTCCGCCGAGGTGATCGAGATCGTCTGACCGGAGTCGACGCCGACCTGGATAGAGATGGTCGTGTTCGAGCCATCGAGGATGTTGATGCCGTTGAACTCGGTCTCGTCGCCGACGCGCTCGATCTCGTCGGCCAAGGCCGCGAACTCGTCGTTCAGCGAGTTGCGGTCGTCCGAACTCAGCGTGCCGTTGGAGGCCTCGATCGCCAGCTCACGCATGCGGACCAGGTTGGCAGAGACCTCGGACAGGGCGCCCTCGGCGGTCTGCACGAGGCTGACGCCGTCCTGGGCGTTCCGGGCAGCCATGTCGAGGGAGCGGATCTCGGCGCGCATGCGCTCCGAGATGCCGAGACCGGCAGCGTCATCGGCCGCCGTGACGATCCGAAGACCGGAGGACAGCTTCGCGAACGAGCCGGCCAGCTTCTCACCGTGGTTGGCGAGGTTCTTCTGGGCGTTGATCGAGAAGGTGTTGGTGTTAACTCTAAGAGCCATTTCGTTCCTATTGGTTTGGAAGTGAAGGTGGTGTGCCCGAACGGGCGCTGAGCTCCACGTCGTCGTCCCGACACCTGCCCGCCGACGGCCCAAGCTAGGCCTAGGCCTTGGTCGGACAAAGTCGGGCGATGTACGCTCGTTCGGACGCGGGGAATGCTCTTCGACGATCCTTGGGAGTGGGCAGCCCGAAGTGGGATGCCCGGGGATCGACCGGTCCTCTTGCTCCCGCCGCGTCACCGCGGTGGAGGCAGGACCTCACACGCCATCGCTCGGCGGGTGCCGTGCGACGGGGTTGGATTCCATTGTTGAAAGAGCAGTCGGCCGTGACCCGGGCCTCGCGGGAGGTCCCCTCGACTAGGTCGAAGGGGCTGTCTGGTGTGGGAGCGGGGGCCGGCGCTTGCCGGGCTGGCTCTGGTGCCTGGCGGTCGCTGCGGACCGCTCCCTCGTGGGTTCCGGACCGAGCCGGTCCGCCCCGAACGCGACCACGACACACACGACGGACCCGTCCCCCACCCTGGCCCTCGTTGGGCAGGTGCGGAGCCGAGGCTGCTGTCGATCGTGTCGTAGGGTGGTCTGTGTCATGTTTGGGGGCGGTCCCGGATCGGGGCGAGCTACCACAGCTCGCCCCCGGGAACCACGCCCCAGATCAGCCTTGGAGCAAGCTCAGTGCGATCTGGGGTTGGGTGTTGGCCTGCGCCAGGATCGATGCCGATGCCTGCTGCAAGATCTGGTTGCGGGTGAGGGTGGCCGTCTCGGCCGCGACATCGACGTCGCGGATGCGGCTCTCGGCGGCGGCGAGGTTCTCGACGCTGGTGGCGA
>JARGPD010000253.1:2028-3066 GCA_029212845.1 Planctomycetota bacterium | reverse complement strand
ATACCGCGGCCTCGGAAGGCGACTACTCGGTAAGCGCGTTGTTCCAACGCGGATTGCCAAAGGAGGCGGGTGGAAGGGTGGACTCTTGGGGGGATGGAGCCGGACAACATACCCGCCGGAGGGGGCCTGGGTCAAAGGCCGACTGCAAAATCAACTCCCTACAGAACAAGGAGTTAGGCGCGCCGACCGAAGCTGTGGCCGGCGGCCCGGGGCGAGGTCGTTGGGGGGCCCCCGCTGAAGGACGGCACAGCTTCCCGAATGCAGCGTCAGATGGGCTGCCCTCGGCCGGATGCTCCCAAGGGCTGGCGAGGTAAGGATGGAGCCCGGGACCGTCGGCGGGGGTCTCCGCCACCGGCCCCGGGCTCTCCCCTAGGTCAGCGGATCCAGCGGGTTCAGCGCGAGCCGGAGAAGCTGATCGCTTCGATCCCGGCCTCGAGGCAAGCGTCGAGCACCAGGACCACATCCGCGTGGAGGACTTTGCCCGGGCGGATGACCACGGGGCGCTCCGGATCGGTCCGGTGCAAGGTGTCGAGGCGCTCGACGAGGGCGGCGCGTCCGGCGGCATCCGCGGCGAAGGTCTGGCGACCGAGGTGGTAGCGGACCTCGTGCCCGACCAGGGCGAACTCCCCGTCGCCGGGGGACCAGGCCTGGGCCGGATCACTGGCCAGCACGCGCTGGCCGGCCTGGACCAGCTCGACCTTCACCTCGAGCTTGTTGATCGGTTCCGCGGGCGTGGTGTCAACGCCTTCGCCATCGGGGAGGTAAGCCGCGAGCTTGCCCTCGAGGCTCTTGAATTTGATGGTGCACATGAAGAAGACCAGCAGGAGGAACGTGACATCGATCATCGGCGTCATCTCCATGCGGATCTCCTCTTCTTGGATCTCGCGGATTTTGCTCATGGGGGAACTCTCAGGTTTGGGGTCGAAGGGAGGACGCAGGGGAAGTGGGGGTGGCTGCGAACGTTCTCCATACCTAGGCGAGAGGCCCGTGGTTACCGAACGAGGTGTTGGTACGAAAAGGGCGCGGGGCGCGTCGCTA
>JARGPD010000253.1:0-2018 GCA_029212845.1 Planctomycetota bacterium | reverse complement strand
GGGGGGGGGCGGCTCGCCCCCCGCCCCCCCCCCCCCCCCCGCGCCTCAGAGTCCGTTGCTTGCGCTACTTGCCGTAAGAGCCGGCGAAGGTCACGTCGGTGTAGCCGATCTCGATGCAGGTATCGAGGACAGGGATGATGTCCTTGTAGACGATGCCTTGCATGGCTTTGATCGTGACGGCTCGCTCGGGGTCGTTGCGGCGCAGGGTCTCGAGGCGCTCGGCCATCTTGGCCAGGCCCGCTGCGTCGTCCTTGAACGTGTCGCGGTTGACCTGGTAGGTGACCTCGTGATCGAGGAGGGTGAACTCACCGTCCTCCGGCTTGGTCCAGGAGATCCGGGAGCCATTCGCCTTGTAGGGCTTGGCTTGGACGCGCTGACCAGCGGCATCGAGGCGCAGGTAGATGTCGATCTTCTCCTTTGGCTCGGCGTCGGAGGCATTCACCCCGACGTCCTTGGGCAGGTAGGCGGCCAGCTTGCCCTCGAGCGTCTTGAACTTGATCGTGCACATGAAGAAGATCAGCAGCAAGAAGGTGACGTCGATCATCGGCGTCATTTCGAGCTTGTGCTCTTCACTCTGGATCTCTTGGATCATCGACATGGGACTACTCCTTCGCGCCTGCTTCTTCGGTTGCGGCGGCTAGCTGGACCTTCCAGATCTGGATGTCCTTGTCGCCGCAGAGCGTCATGACGCGCTGGACGTAGTGGAACAGCGTGAACTGGTCGGCGCGGATCAGCAGGAACTCGCCGGGGATCATGGGGCCGGTGCCAGCCTCCTTGTCGAAGTGCTCCTGCTCCATCAGCTTGGAGTAGTCGAACAGCTTCTTCTTGAGGTCGGTCTCGTCCTCGTCGCCGCCGCCGTCCTTACCGGAGAAGATCTTGTCGCGCTTGACGATCATGTCACCCGTCTGGGTGATGTTGATCACAGGGCGGAAGTCCTTGGGATCCGGCTCGTCGGGCTCCGCCGTCGTGGCCTTCGGCAGGGTCAGGACCTCGAGGTCCTGCTGCGTCATGTCCGTGATCAGCATGAAGAAGATGATGAGCAAGAAGACGACGTCGATCATCGGCGTCATGTCGAGCTCGAGCTCTTCGAACTTGTGCTTGGAGAGGTTCATGGGCTACTCGGGGTCCGGTTCTTGGGCCCGCCCGAGGTGGGCGGGCCCGGGGATGCCGGGGGCGGCAACGTCGTCCTAGTTCTGGTCGGGGCGGAAGCGCTCGAACAGGTCCTCGACGATGGCACCGACCTCGATGACCGAGCGCACCAGGTTGTTGCGCAGGTAGGCGAAGGCGGCCGTGGTCGGGATGGCGACGATCAGACCGAAGAGGGTCGTCAGGAGCGCCATCGAGATGCCGGAAGCCAGCTCGGACGGGTCGGGGTTCTTGCTGGTCGCGATCACGCGGAAGGCGGCCACCATACCGGACACCGTACCCAGGAGGCCCATCATGGGCGCCACGTTGGCGATGACCGACAGCCAGCCGATCTTCTGGTGAAGCTTGACGGCTTCTTCGTCGCCCATCTCTTCGAGAGACTTCTCGATGGCGTCGAAGCTGTGGCCGATCTTGCCGATGCCGGCGGCGACCGTGCGGGTGAGCAGGGTCTGCTCGCTCTCGCAGAGGTCCATGGCCTCTTGGAACTGCTCCTCGTCGAAGAGGGCCTCGAGCTCGTCGATCAGCTCCGGCGGCGCGAGCTTGTCGCGCTTGAGGCTGACGAGGTTCTCGATGATCAGCGCCAGGGCGACGACCGAGAGCAGGATGATGAGGCCACCGATGACACCACCGCCGGCGAGGACGTCGCCGATGGACTGGCCCTCGGGCTCAGCAGCGGCTGCCTCGCCTTCTTGGGCGAAGATCGGGGCGGCAGCTGCGAAGAGGGTCGCAGCGGTGAAGGCGATACGCGTGGAAATGAGGCGGGAGATCATCCTCAGGGCTCCGTAGGGGGGGTGGTCAGTGGGGGGGTGAGGGATACCCGTGATGGTCATGGCGGTACCCGCCTAGACCCCCACGGGTTGGATCGATCAGAG
>JARGPD010000092.1:270-19090 GCA_029212845.1 Planctomycetota bacterium | reverse complement strand
GCAGCTCGCCCGACGGCGTGGCCAGCAGCGTGTCGAAGCCGGCAGCGCGCCAGGCGCTGGTGCCGTCGGCGCCGAAGTCGACCACGTCCGCGGCCCGGAACTGCGGCTGGATGCCCTTGCGGTTCGCGTCGCGCATGGCGGCGCGCACGTCGCTGCGCGTGTCGATCGCCTCGTCCTGGTCGGCGTTCGGGCGCGGCGTCTCGCAGCCGGCGAAGCTCCAGGCGTCGAGGAAGGCGGGCATCGCGACGAGCCCCGTGCCCGCGACCTCGGCGGCGCCGGCGGGCAGCTCGCTGCCGGTCGGCTCGATCGCGACGATGCGGCCGCCCGCGACGGTGATGTCGAAGCGCGGCGGCGGCTCGCTGTCCTCTTCTGCGAACTCGAGCGCGACGTCGGTGATGACCTGCACGGCCGGGGCGACGACGCCGGAGTTGGGGGACTGGGCGGGTGCGCTCGCGGCGGCGAGCAGGACGGCGCAGAGCGCGCTCAAGAGGGGGAGTCTCGGCATGGTTCGCATCGAAGGGGAAGCGGGGCGCACTAGTGTGACGCCCATCGGGGCCGCCGACCATGCCTTGCCCGGGGGGATCGGCTAGGACTGACCTGGAATCGAGATTCGGATGCCGCGTCAGGGGGGCGCGTTCTAACCTTGCGCTGACACCCTGCGGCTCGCCCCTATGGAGACCCTGACCCTCATCGCTTTCCTGATCGCGCTCGTCGCGGTGCTGCTGGCCTTCCTGGCGCTGCAGCGGCTGGCGGAGCTGCGCGGGCTCGAGGAGGAGGTGCAGCGGCTCGGGCGCGAAGGCAGCCACCTGCGCAAGCGCGTGGCCGAGCTGACCGCGGCAGGCGGGACCGAGGCTGCCGCGGGTGCCGGCGGAGCGGGGGTCGAGCCGGACGCCAGCGACGCGCCGATCCCGGCCGTGCCGGCGACCAAGAAGAGCGCCGAGGAGCTGCTGCGTGCCCTGGCGGATGCCCAGCCGGATGCGGATGCAGAGGAGGTGCCCACGCCGCCCACGGCGCCCGCGGAGGCGGACGTGATCGCGGTGCGCGGCATCGGCGATCCCGATGACCCCGAGGAACCCGCTGCGCTCGGGACGGACCGGGGTACGCCGCTCTCCGCCGCCGCCCATCGCGAGGCTGCGCGCAGCGGCGGGGTCGAGCGGCCGAGCGTCGAGCCGCATGTCGCGGCCCGGCCCAAGCGCAGCGGTCTGGACCTCGAGCGCATGCTCGGGGTGCGCGGGGCCGCGGTGCTGGGTGGCCTGGTCATGGCCCTGGCTGCGATCCTCTTCTTCAAGCATGCCTTCCAGCAGGGCTGGATCAGTCCCAAGGCGCGGCTCCTCAGCGGCGCGGTGTGGGGCGTGCTCTTGCTCGTGGCGGGCAATGTGGCCAAGCGGCGCGCCTTTCGCTGGGTGCCGGACGCGCTGCAGGGCGCGGGCCTCGTGGCCTTCTACGCGACGATCTGGGCCACGAACTACCACTACGGCTACATCGGCCCGACCCTCGCGTTCGGGCTGATGGGGCTCGTCACGGCGCTCGGTTGCGTGCTGGCCCTGCGTGGCGACTCGCTGGTCACCGCCCAGGTCGGGCTGGTCGGCGGGTTCGCGACGCCGCTGCTCTTGTCCTCGACGAGCGTCCAGCCCTTCGGCTTGTTCGGCTACCTGCTGCTCCTGGACGTCGCGCTCTTGTTCCTGGGTCGTCGCCGCGGCTGGCCGTCGGTCGGCCTGATGGCGATCGTCGGCACGGCGCTGTTCGAGTTCCTGTGGTTCGTGACGCCGGGCGTGCTCGGGCGCGACTCCCTCGGCTGGAGCGGCGGGGTCCACGAGGGCTTCGGCGTGGCGCTGCTGCTGGCCTTCGGGCTGGCCTTCCTCGTGGTGGGCGCGACCGCGACGCAGGGCGACGAGCCCGACGAGCCCGGGCGCCGCAAGCGCGGGCGCTGGCAGCTGGTCGAGCTGGGCGGCCTCGGCACCAGCGGCGCCTTCGCGATGTACCTAGCGGTCGAGGGCGAGCTGTCGGCGGCGCTCTGGCCGACGGCGCTGATGGCTGTCGTCCTGGCCGCGGGCGCGCTGTTCCTGGCGCTGCGCCGCGGCCAGCCCGCCCTGGCCATGGCCGCGCCGCTCTTCGGGCTGGCGATCTCGGCCGCCTGGGCCCTCGATCGCGAGCTGACCTTGGTGGGTGAGGCTTGGCAGCTGGTCCCCAGCGTCCTGGCCTTGGGTGCCCTCGGGTGCGTGCCGCTCTTCGTGCGCGACATCGAGACCCGCACGCGCTTCCTCCCGGGCGCGCGCTCCTCCGTCGTCGTGGCCGCTGGGATCTTGATGCTGCTGGCCGGGTCCGGTCCCGACCAGGTGCACATGGACGAGGCGAGCCACTTCTGGCCCCTCTACCTTGGGCTCGTCGGGGTCGGCAGCCTCTTGGTCGCGCTGCACGCGCGCAGCCCCGAGGCCCCCCGGGTCGAGGCCGAAGCAGGCACGCACCAGCCGCACCTGGCCTTCGGCGCGGGCCTGCTGCTGGCGCTCGGCCTGTTCCTGCGGCTGACTCGCAACGGATTCCACGACGTGGCCCACGGGATCGGCCCGTGGACCCTGGCGCTGGCCGTGGCCCTGCCGCTGCTGCTCGCCCACCCGCTGCGCCGCAGGCGCCTCGCGCCGGGGCTCTTCAGCGGTCTGGGTCTGCCGGGGCTGCTGCTGCTGGGCAGCTACTACCTGCTGTCGACCGACGCGGCCTGGCTCCTCCCGGCCGAGCAGCCCGACCTGCTGGCCTTTGCCGCGCGCGGGATCCTGCCGGCGCTGCTGCTGGCCGGGGTCGTCTACCTAGCGGCCGCCTTGGCGGGCGTCGCCAGCTCGCTACAGCCACCGGCTTCGGGCCGCTTCCGCTTTACGGGTCACGCCTTGGTCGCGCTGGTCGCGCCGCTCTTCGTCCTGCAGGCCATCTTCTGGCTGGACTGGATCAGCAAGTGGGAGTGGCAGGCCGGGGTCTCGATCGACGCGGGCACCGCTGCGGGCACCTTCGCGGCGACGTTCTTCGGCGGCCTGCTGGTGCTGCTCTGGCCAACCTTGCACGCGCGCCTCGTGCCGGTCCTGGCTGGAGCCGAGCAGCTGCGCGGCCAGCCGACCGCGGCACCGTCCTGGTCCTGGCGCATGCTCGGGATGAGCGGCTTCGCCTGGGCCATGGTGCTGCACAAGCCCTTCAGCGAGGCGACCGACCTGGCCTTCGAGCGCGAGGGCATGCTGCTGGTCGCCTTCGCGCTGGGCATCCTGCTGCTGGTCGCCCTCCGGTTCGGCGGCGGGCTGACTGCGGACGAGGTCGGCGGACGCCTGCGCACGGCGGTCAACTGGCTCGGGGCGGTGGTCGTCGCGCTGGTCGCGATCGTGGTCGGCGAGCTGCTGCCCGACTGGGAGGCGCTGACCTCGTTCGGGCTGTTCGCCCTCGGGGTCGGCGGCCTAGCGCGCCTGACCGGCCGCGCGTCGGCCCTGCGCTTTGGGCAGGTGGTCGCAGCGCTGGCTGGCCTCAGCCTCATGTTGATGGCGATCCAGGGCGGCGACTTCCGGTTCAGCGACTGGCCCGTCTGGAACTGGCATGCGTACACGCTGCTCGGCCTGGCCGCGGTCGTGGCGACCCTGCTGGTCGTCGGCAGGCCGCTGCGCCGGGACCCGGTGCCCTTCGCGCGCGGGCTCGATGTCCTGTCCGCGGGCCTGGTGCTGGCGCTGGTCTTCTTGTGGCTGAACCTGGAGATCAGCAACCACTTCGACGGCATCGAGGCCGCAGCTGGACGCGGGCGCGTGAGTCGCCCCGGGCTCGAGTTCGGGCATCTGCCGCCGCGCGACCTGGCCATGTCCGTGGCCTGGGGGCTCTTCGCGATCCTGCTGCTGGTGGTCGGAAGCCGCCGGTCCGTTGGCGCCCTGAGATGGACCAGCCTGGGTCTGATCCTGGCGGCGATCACCAAGGTCTTCGTGTTCGACCTCTCGCACCTCGAGGGCCTCTTCCGGGTCGGCTCCTTGGTGGGCCTGGCCTTGTCGCTGATCGTGGTCTCGCTCCTGTACCAGCGCTTCGTGTTCGCGCGGGCCAGCCAGTCGGACGAGGCTGGGCCGGGCGCGGGGTAGGGGAGACGGCGGGTCGGTGTGGTGGCTTGCCTGGACGGGGCTTGGGCTTGGTTGGGCCGCCAAGTCTGGGCGTGGGTCAGGCGAGGCCCCTGGGCACCGGCGCGCACTGAGGCGTAGCACTCGCCCTCCTTAACCTCCCCCAGGGGGGATCGAGCCCCCCCTTTAAGAGGACGAACGGGAGCGGCCGTGGTTGCAGGTGCTCTTTGGAAAACGGCTCGTGGGGACAGAGCCTGGCCGGCCCGCCAGTCCCCGACATCCCCCGCGCCAGCCCCTAGCGAGCCAAGTGCGCGCCGATCGCCTCGGCCGCGATGCCGTGGCCGAGGTGGTTGGGGTGCTGGTCCGTCGGGTGGACCCAGAGCTCGGCGGCGCGCTGGCCGCGGTAGGCCGGCAGCAGGTCGAGGAAGTCGATCCCGCGCTCGGCGCAGGCGGCGGCGACCTGGGCGTGCTCGTCGGCGAAGGGGTAGCCGCCGTCGAGGTCGTTGAGCAGCGGGAACAGCACCACGGTCAGCTCGGCTCCGCCGGCGGTGCACAGGGCGGCGAGCCGGTCGAGCTCGGCGCACAGGTTGGCCCAGCCCTGGCCGTCCGGATCGAAGCAGGTCGCGATGACCTGGGCGTATTCGTCGCCGAGCCGAGCCTGGCGCACGCGGGCCTGGACGAGGGCGGCGAGGGCCGAGAAGCGCGCCAGGCCCTGGGGCCCCGCAAGCCCGGCCTCGAAGCGGCCCTGGGTGGACTGGACCAAGCGCTTGAGCTCGGGGTCTTCACCAACCGGGACGTCGTTGAGGGTCATCGCGTAGACGACGAGGTCGGGGCCGTCGGCGAGGGCGCGCGCCTCGACCGCGTCGACCACCTGACGCGCGTCGAGCCCGGGCACGCCAAAGTTGAGCAGCTCGAGCTCCGGCCTTGCGGCGGCGATGCGCGCGACCCAGGAGTCGGCCTCCAGCACGCCATCCCCGAAGGTGAACGAGTCGCCGACGCAGGCGACGCGGGTGCGGCCGGTGGGCTTGGGCTCGAGCGGCAGGGGTCCGCGCATCCCGCGCGCGTTGATCGGTGCGTCGACGTGCTGCCACGCGCCGTCGGTGACCAGGTAGGGGTGGTCGGGCGCGCCGTCGGCGTCGTACTCGAAGCGCAGGGTCATGCCCGGCGGCAGGCCGTGGTCGACGACGGGCACGCGCAGCTGGGGCACGACCGTGCCAGCGGCATCGACCAGCGCGAAGCGGCGCACCTCGAGCGGCTCGGGGGTGGTCGCGACGAGCCGCAGCAAGAGCTCGAGAAGGACCAGTGCGGCGAAGCCGGACTCGGCCAGCAGCATCGCGACCTGGGCGGGTCGCTTCTTCGTGTGGTGGGCGGGCATGGGCGGTGGAGGCGCTTCGGGCGCGGCCCTAGCCTAGCGCTTCCACGTGGCGCGTGCGTGGGTCCGCAGCGCGCAGGTCGCGCGCTAGCACGCGCGGGCGCCGACCTCGGCCAGGGCCACGCCGCAGCGCGCGAGGCGCCGGGCGGCGGGCGCGACCAGGTAACGCGGCCGGGGTGCGCAAGGCTCGGCGCGGCGGATGAGGCGCGGCCCCGCGAGCTCGTCGAGGGCCCTCGAGATCGCCCGCGGGCTGGCGGTCTCGAGCAGCTCCTCGATCTTCGAGTAGCGGTCGGCGCCAAGCCGCACGGCGGTCAACACGGGCAGCGACCACTTCTTGGTCAACAGCTCGGACCAGCCCGCGCGGGTCGCGGTCCGGAGCACCTCGCTGGCCTCGGGCGCGATCGCCTGGCCCCGGGGCGTCAGCAGGTACTCGGGCCGCAGGGGGTGGCCGTAGCCGGGGTTGGGGGTGACGAGGCCGAGCTGCTCCCCGATCCCAAGGGCGCGCTTGAGGGACTGGCGGTTGGTGTCCAGCTGCCGCAGCAGCACGGCGAAGCGCTGCCCGCTGCCGATGGCGGCGACCAGCGGCAGGACCCAGCGGTGGTGGCTGAGCTCGACGAGGGGGGCGAGGGTCGGGGGCATGTTTTCAGCGGAGGGCTAGCGCTGTCACAAAAGTATAGCTAAGGTCCAGCCTTCACCAAGCCGCAACTCCAACGACGAGGGACCAACATGACCAACGACTCCACCCTAGGCTTCGACGGAGGCCTGACCTGCTCGCTCCAGTGTTCGGACCTGGACGCCAGCCTTAGCTGGTACCAGGACGTGCTGGGCTTCGAGGTCCAGTACAAGCTCGACGAGATGGCCTGGGCCGAGATGGTCTCGCCGGTCAAGCGCGTGAACCTTGGGCTCGGCCAGGTCGAAGAGGTCCAGACGAAGGGCGGCGCGACCCTGACCTGGGGCGTGCAGGACATCGAGGCGGCGCGCGCGAAGCTCGAGGCCCAGGACGTGCGCTTCGATGGCGAGACGCGCACGATCCCCGGCATGGTCAGCCTGGCGACCTTCTTCGATCCCGACGGCAACCAGCACATGCTCTACCAGGACCTCCAGACCGAGGGCGAGTAGCCGTGGGGCGAACGCTCACAGGCCTGGCGCTCGGGCTCTTGGCTACGGCCTGCATGCAGCTCGAGACCGCGCCGAGCGACGACGCGGAGGCGGCCCTAGTGGGGGTCGACACGCGCCTCGCCCCGCTGGCCTGGCTCGTGGGCACCTGGCGCGCCGAGGCCTTCGGCGGCCAGGTCGAGGAGACCTGGCTGCCGCCGGTGGGCGACTCGATGCACGGCGTGTTCCGCGCTGTCGGCGACGGCTCCTTGCGCTTCGCCGAGTTCCTCCAGGTGACCGCGGAAGAGGCCGGCGTCGTGCTGCGCTTCGCCCACTTCCGCCCGAACTACAGCACCTGGGAGGACGGACCGCTGCAGCTGCGGCTGGCGAGCGCCACGGACACCGAGCTGGTCTTCGAGGCCCACGCCGAGGGCAGCCCCGATCGGATCGTCTACCGGCTGCAAGGCGACGAGCTGCACGTGACGATCAGCGGGCTCGACGGCGACCTCCGCTTCCGCCGCGACGGCTAGGCCTGCGACGGCTCGGCGGGGCGGCCCAAGCCCCTGCGGCACCAACACAAGGACCCACCCCTTTGCCCCTTGCTGCGCGCCGCGAGGAGCCGGTCCCCCGATCCGGACGGCCGTCTTGCTGGGCATCGAACTTCGGACAGCGGAGCTGCCGACGAGCTCGAACCACAGGGCCAATAGAGCCGCCCGCGCGCTCTAGTAGCTAGGCGCGATCGAGAGGCCCTCCGCTGTGTAGATCTCGTTGAAGCGCGTGGCCGGGGTCTCGGACACGTCGACGGTCTCGACGCGCTCGCTGCCGTCCCAGACCTGGAAGGTGAGGCACTCGAAGCAGATGATCAGCTCGCAGGTTCGGCCCTCGAGCTCGGCGACGATCGCGTGCCGCGGGTTGAAGCACGCAGCCACCATGCCGTTGTTCTCACGCGCCCCGTCGCCGAGCGCGGTCAAGAGCTCCAGGCGCAGGGACCGGTCGCTGATCGTGGCGCGCCCGCGCACCCCATAGCCGTGCAGGGTCGCGGGGTCGAGCCGCGACTCCTTGGTCGGCCAGTCGGGGTCCAGGGCGACCAGCTCGAGCGACGTCGCACCGAACAGGATGTCGCGGAACTCCTGGGAGAGCTCGTCCCCGAAGTCGACCACCAGCGGCCCGCTCCCCGGGTCGGTCGCGCTGCAGGAAGAGACGGCGAAGCAGAGGGCGAGCAGCAAGCTGAGGAGTTTGACCATGCCCCATGCTTCCCCGGCCGACCGCGGCTGTCAAGCGCAGCCGCAGCCGGCGGGGCTAGGCCGCGCCGTAGAGGCCGAGATCGACCCGTTGACCGGGTGCTAGCTCCGCGCCATGTGCCGTCGGTGCGGTTGCCGCAAGCCAAGGCCCGCGAGGCGCAGCGGAGGAGCACGCGCCCAAGCGCGCCTAGCGGTCGGCTGCTGGCTTGGACTGCTTGTCGGTCGGTCCTGCGTCGGGTGGGTAGCCCGGGATGTTCTCGCCGAGCACGATGTCGCGGGTGACCGCCCACGACCCGGCGGCGCTCTGGACCGGGGTGGCGACGCCGGGGCCGCCGCGGCCCGACGTCAGCTGGGCGCGCATCGACGCGGTCAGCCGCGGGTCGTCCGCGAACAGGACGTCGTCGATGTAGTAGGTGCAGCGCCCCGGCTCGAGCACATGCAGGTGGACGTGGGCCGGGGTGGCAGAGTCCGGATAGCCCGCCGGCCGGATCGTGTCGAAGCGGTAGCGACCGCTGCCGTCGGAGCTGGCCCAGCCGCGCAGGCGGCCATGGCGATGGGCGGCCGGGTCACTCGGGTCGCTCGGGTAGAGTCCGCGGGCGTCGGTGTGGTAGGCGTAGACGAGGACGCCGGGCACCGCGCGGCCTGTGCGGTCGCGCACCGTGCCCTCGATGCGCAGGTCGTCGCCGGGCTCGCCCTCGGGAGCGATGCGCGAGGCCCAAGAGCGCGCGTCGGGCAGACCCTCGAACACGGCATCGCAGCCCTCGCAGGGCAGCCCGACCACGGGCTCGCGCAGCTGGTCCCTAGACCCGTCGTGCCCTGGGGCGCGGCTCCCGCAGGAGGCCAGCACCGCGGCCGCGAGGGCCAAGGCGAGGGCGCGCTGCATGCGAGAGCTGCAGCTGACCGAGCGTCGCCAGCGCCGCACTCAGGCCTTCTTGTTCGCCTTGCTCGTGATGCCGAGCGAGACCAGCATCCCGACGCCGACGCCGATGAGCATCGTGATCGCCAGCAGCGCGGCACGCGGCATGACGATGGTCATGAACAGGATCTTGGTCTCGACCGGCTGGCGGTTCTGCAGGATGACGACCAGCACCATGGCGATCAGGGCAAGCGCTGCAAACAGTTTGACTCTAGCCACTCGGGACCTTCCTTGGGTGGGTTTGCCTGGGCGTCGATCACGCACCTGGAGCGAACGGGTATCGGGGCCTGGACCGGACTCGCGCCACGGGGCCGGACGTCACGGTATCACGGTGCGCTGGGGCCCCGGAGGTACAAAGCCCTGCTCGGTGGAGCCGCTGCTCGGACTCAGGCTCCTTCGTAGGCCTGCTCGAGGGCGGCCACATCGAGCTTGACCATCGTCATCATGGCGGCCACCACCGCCTGCACCTTGGCGGGGTCGGTGTCCTGAATCAGCTCGGTGAAGCGCCGCGGGATGATCTGCCAGGAGAGGCCGAAGGGGTCCGTGATCCAGCCGCAGCGCGCGGGCTCCGCGCCGGCCGCGACGAGCTTGTCCCAGTACTCGTCGACCTCGGCCTGGTCGGCGCAGTCGACGGCCAGGGAGCAAGCCTCGGAGAAGGCGAAGTGCGGACCGCCGTTGAAGGCGAGGAAGGCCTGGCCGCCGACCACGAACTCGGCCGAGACGACCGGCCCGTCGTCACCCGCGCGCGAGACGCGCCGCACCTCGGAGCCAGGGAAGATCGCGGTGTAGAGCTCGAGCGCACTCTCGAGCTGGTCGTTGAACATCAGGAACGGCGTGACCTTGGGCATGGCTCTCTCGGTGGTCGTGACCTCAGGCCACTTCGGTGTGGGGGGCGCAGCGCGCGACCTGAACTACTCGGCTGCCTTGGGCGCGCTGAGGCCCTTGCTGAAGAAGCCCGACGAGTCGAAGCAGCAGACCCTGCGGCTGCCCGAAGCCAGCATGTCGCAGGCGTCGCCCACGCGCTTCGTGCGCGTCTTCTGCTGCTTGGCCGACGTGACCCAGTGGATCCAGTCGAGGCGCGCGAGGGTGGTCGTGTCGTCCCAGGTGGCCTTGGCCTCGGGCCAGGCCGCGAGGGCCTTGGCGAGGTCGGCGGGGACCTCGGGCTCGGGCTCCTTGTCGACCGATCGGATCTCGAACGCGGCCGTGTCGCCGAGGTCGGCGCCGGCGCCATCGAGCAGCTCCTCGTCGATCGCGAGCCAGTGGCTCTTCTGCCCGTCGGGGTCCAAGGTCGCCTGGAAGGCGTGCCCGTTGATGGTGCCTTCGATCGTCGTGCGGCCGCGGCGGGGCAGCTTCGCGCTGGCGTCCTTCGGCAGCACGACGAAGGCCAAGGGCGCCTCGCTGCCGGGCTTGGCCGGGCGCTGCAGCTTGGCCTGGAACTTCGACTTGGTGTCCTTCTTGGTCATCGGTGGTGGGGCTCCTAGGTGGTGGTGGCGGCTGGGCTCACCTGCGCAGGATGCGGCGGTCCGCGGGGTGCTCGCCTTCGTAGTACCCGAGCTTACCCGGCACGCACCCGAGCAGGGTGCCAGCACAGGACCCGTGGACAAGATCGAGGGCTTCGGCCAGGTCCATCGAGCGACCATCGAGCTCGCGGTCGGTCGAGATGACCTGGCACGTACCGCCGGCCCCCCACTCACGGAGCATGGCCTCCACGCCGCGCGCATGCTGGGACGCGGCCGGGATGGCGACCTGGTAGCGCGGGTCGAGGCCCTCGAAGTGGTGCAGCCCGTCGAGGAACTTCTTCCGGCGCTTGGGGTGCCCGAGCATGCCCAGGAACCGCTCGCGCTTGGCCGGAACCACGAAGGCCGCGATCAAGGCCTGCTCTAGCTCGCTCCGGCTCTCCATCGTCCGCCTTGGGCTGCTCCCAGGCTCAGTACTCAGAGGCCATGCGGCGGATGACGAAGCCCAGGATGTCGCGCCAGGCGCGCTCGACCTCGGCGTCCCACTTGCGATCGAAGCCACGCGCCGTGTTCACCAGGGCGTCGAGCCACAGCTCGTACAGCTCGGGCCGGATGTTCAGGTGGTCCGAGTCGTGGGTCTTCGCGCGCTCCTTGAGCTCTGCGAGTGCGTCCGGCTCGCCCTCGGCGGCACCGGTGGCTAGGTGCAGGGAGCGCAGCAGCATCCAGTTCTGCTGCTCGAACGACGTCGACGCGAACTTCTGCGCGACCTCTTCCGAAGAGCCCATGAAGCGCTGGTAGAAGGACGGCAGGAACTGGGCGTTGGACTCGCAGCGCTCGAGGCTGCGCTGGAATTGCTGCCTGGGCGAGAGGTCACTGGTGGGCACGTTCATGGCGGGGGGCTCAGAGCTGCCTGGGCTTCGCGGCGGACTCGGGCAGTCCGAAGATGCGATCGAAGACCCAGGTGAACACGATGGCGTAGACGAAGAAGAACACCAAGAGGCCGAGGTTGGCGAGCAAGGCCTCGAGCGCGGTGGTCTTCAACCAGAGCGCCATCACGGGAACGAGGATAACGACAAGCCCACCCTCGAATCCAATGCCATGTGCCAAGCGCCGGGAGAGGGAGCGGCCGCCCGTTGGTTGCCGCGACTCCCAGCGCTCGAAGAGCCCATTGAACGTGTAGTTCCACGCGAGCGCGACGCTCGAGAGGGTCACGGCGAGGCCCAAGGAGGAGCTCGCCGACTCGTCGAAGACCGCGCCGAGGACCGGGGCGACGAAGGCGATCGCGAAGGCCTCGTACAGGACCGCCTGGAGGACGCGTCGGCGCTTGGGGCTCATGGCGATGGCGTGCTGCAGGCGGTCGGGGCGGGTCGGTGCTAGCGGTCAGCCGCCGATGCGCGCGATCGAGGTCAGCTCCATCGCCGCGAGCACGGAGGCGTCGAAGTCCTTCGCGGGCTGGTTGTAGTCCTCGACGCCGAAGTCGAGGCCCACGGCCTGGCGCAGGGGGCGGCTGCCGGGGGTCATGTCGGTCAGCTCCAGGAACAGGTCGACGACCAGCGCCGGGTCGGTCGGAGCTTCGGGGTCGGACAGCACCGTGTCGAACATGGCGCCCATGCCTTCCATCGCGCTGGTGAACGCGGCCGGGTAGGAGGCGGCGCGGCCCTCGGCGTCCTTGGGCGCGGGGCTCTGGCCGAAGAGCTCGGTCCGGAAGGGGCCGGGCTCGACCAGCACGACGTCGACGCCGCTCGACGCGAGCTCGTAGCGCAGGCTGGCGGAGTAGCCCTCGAGGGCCCACTTGCTGGCGTGGTAGATGCCGAAGGTCGGGATCGCGAGGCGCCCGGCGACCGAGCTCACGTTGATGATCAGGCCGCGGTTGGCGGCCCGCATGGCGGGCAGGAACGCGCGGCAGACCCGGTGCACGCCGACCACGTTGACATCGAGCTGGGCGCTGAGCTCGCTCGGATCGAAGGCCTCGGTGACGCCGACGTACATGACGCCGGCGTTGTTGATCACGACGTCGGGCGCACCGGACTCGGCCAGCACGGCCTCGGCCGCGGCGTCGGCCGAGGCCGTGTCGCAGACGTCGAGCTCGAGCACGCTCAGGGCCAGCTGCTCGGCCTCGGCCGCGGCCAGCAGCTCGGCAGCGCGCGCCGCGTTCTTGCCCTCGACCCCGCGCATGGTCGCGAAGACCCGGTCTCCGCGTCGTGCGAAGCGCAGGGCCGCTTCGCGTCCGAAGCCAGTGCTACATCCGGTGATGACGATCGTCTTGCTCATGGTCTTGCCCGTTCTTCGGTGGGGGGGGCTTGGGGGGGGCTTGGGGGGGCTGCGCACGGTATCAGGTCGGGTCGGCGAGCGGGTGCACGCCCACCCCGTGGACTCGTGTGCGCACGACGTCGAGGCCGGGCGACCCACGGTCGCCTGCCGGGGTCTACTGGACCGAGACCAAGACCGTGCCGTAGCCGGTTGCAAGGCCGTCCGTCACGACGTAGTTGAGCTTGTAGGTGCCTACGCTCGGCGGGGCCCGGAAGGTGATCAGGCCGGCTTCGGCGTCGATGTCGTCGACCCAGCCGCCGGACATGGTGACCGAGCTGGGGTCGATGGCGAGGTC
This sequence comes from Planctomycetota bacterium, assembly GCA_029212845.1. Classification (GTDB taxonomy): domain Bacteria; phylum Planctomycetota; class UBA1135; order UBA1135; genus JARGPD01. Next base: position 6,337 of record JARGPD010000092.1, on the reverse strand, counting down.
GTCCCCGTCGGCGTCGGTGTCGTTCGCGAGGACGTCGATGATGACCGACCCACCCGCGCTCACCTCGGCGGAGTCCTCGACGGCGACCGGGGCGCGGTTGACGTGGGGCTGCCCGGTGGACTTGCAAGCCACGAGCGGGAGGGTGAGGCCGAGGGCAGGGAGGAGCAGCAGCTGGCGCATGGGAGTGGGGGGTGGGTCGAGCTCGGGGAGGTGGAGGTCGAAAGTATGCCTCGCCGCGTCGGCTTGGCCAGGGGTCTAGGGGTGGGCTTTTTCGCCGGAGCCAAGGCTCGCGCAGGCCTTCTGGATCGCCTCGATCCAGGCCATGCGGGCCCAGACGATGAAGCGGTGCGTTCTTCCGTCGTGGCACCGGACCAGCAGGCCGTTGGGCAGCAGCCCCAGGGTCCTGCATGGCTGGACCTGGACGATCTGGTCCAGGGCGATGCAGGTCGTGCCGCGCTGGAAGTTGAACGGGTGGGCCTCGAAGATCAGCCGCATCGACGTCAGGTGGAGCCTGCCGCCCACGGACTCGATCCCGCGCCACTTGTTCACCCGGGCCTGCCGCAGCCACCTCTCGCCGGGGAGCTTCGGGGTCTTCATGGTCGGCTAGCTGGGGAGGTGGCAGGGCTGTTCATCGCCAAGGATCATGGTCCAAGGGGAGGGTGCCGTCCACGATCCTCTAGGGGTGCCTGGGCCCGCGTCTCTTGGAGCCGAGCGATCGCAACCCTAAGGGCTGCCGCAGTGCGGGCCCTTCGAGAGGTCCGGGTTGTCGCTCGGCAAGCCGTGGATCCCGGGCTTCCAGCTGGTCTTGACCCAGGTGACGAAGGAGCCCGCCAGCTCCGGGTCATGCCGGACCCTGATGCCCCGCCCGCCCCTCAAGGCCGCGAACCCTTCGGGGACGCGCGGGGCGCTGCTCCCGAAGTACCAGAAGCTCCGGCCGACGAAGGCGTGCGGCCTCCGTGTGTCCTTCGCGAGGAAGCGCTTGCCCATGTGGAAGCGGTTGCGGTGCTGCACCCACTCGCCGTCGTCCCCCAGGGAGTAGAAGTTGTCGCCGCACCGCGCTCTCCAGCTGCCCCCCAAGTCCGGCCGCTTGTCCGAAAAGCGCGGGTCATGGAAGTAGTCGTCGAGCCCGATCCGCTCCTCCACCTCCAGCAGGTGCACGAGGCGCCCACCCCTAGCCACTCCCAGGAACCCGGCGATCCAGTCGCCCTTCTCGAGCCTTGCTCCCTGGTGGTTCGGCGTGCAGACCGTCAGGGTGCACCAGCCGTGGTACGGGTTCGGAGCCATCCCGGTGTCGCTGGTGACGACGTAGGTGCAGAGGGTAGGCATGGGTCCTAGGCGCTTGGTCGCTTGCTTGCCAGCAGCAGGCGCTCGGCGAGGTCCGAGATCGTCCAGTCCTCCGCGATCAGGCCGTCCTGGAACCGGGTGGTGGCCATGTCGCGCCAGACCAGCTGCCGGCCGCTGGGCGGGAAGCCTAGGAAGGCGCCCGTGTGGGTCCCCTTCAGGGTCCGCTGCCAGGCGATCCGGTGCTCGCCTTCCAGGAGGATCTGCACCTCGACCTCGAGGTCGAAGAAGGCCCCGTGGAGCATGCCGAGGAACCTTCGCAGGAAGGCGTGGCCGCCAGTCATGTCGCGGCCGGTGACATGCGCGACGTAGTCGTCTGCGAAGAAGTCACCGATCGCGTCCATGTCCTTGCTGCCGAAGAGCGCGGCGTGGGCGGCGTGGATCCTGTCGGCTGGGGGCGAGTCCATGGGGCGGTCTGGCGCTTGGTGGGATGGGGTGCGATCGGTGCTGGCAAGAGGCGTGAGCGTTGCTGCTCCCAGGCTTCAGCCCGGCACCAACGCCAGGCGCGCGCCGACCGGGTCCTGGATCACCGCACAGGTGCACAGCCCGTCCTGATCGCGGGAGGCCAACAAGACCTGGCCGCCCTCGTCCGCCACCCGCCGGAGGCTCTCGGCGAGGTCGCCGACGGGCAGGTGGATCATCCAGACCGGCGGCAGGCCTTGGTGGTCGCCGCGCGCGTGCCGCACCCTCGCCACCGGCTGGCCATCACCGCCGACTAGGTCGTGGTCGGCGTAGCTCGTGCCCGCGTCCTGCACCTCGACGTCTTGCACCGACCAGCCGACGACCTGCCGGTAGAAGTCGCTGGTCGCCGCAGCATCGGGGACCGTCAGGTCGAGCCACGCGATGCGACCCATGCTCGCTGCAGCGCCATCGACCTGGGGCAGCGCCTCGGCCGGAACGACCGGGATGATCCCGAAGGCTGCGCCGTTGGGATCCAGCAGCACGGCCCACAGGCTGGCCCCCGCGTCGTCCTTGCCGTGCATGAGCTCGCTCCCACCAAGCTCGAGCGCCCGCTCGGCGCTGCTGGCGACGTCAGCGACCTGGATGTGGGGCATCCACTGCAGGGGCAGGGCCTCGTACTCGGGGCTCTGGGCGCCCAGCCCGATGACCGGCATGCCGAGGTTGTTCATCAGGTCCTCGCGCCAGAGCGGGGCCTGGCCCGTGCCGAGCACTCGAGAGTAGAAGCCGACCTCACGCTCCTGCTCGGGGACGGCGATGTCAGCGCTCAGGACGCCGCCAACACGAGGAACAAGGGGGGTGCTCATGGATGCCATCCTAGTGGGTCCAGCGAGGGCGGGCCAGGGGAGTCGGTGCGAGCGGCTCCGACCGCCAGCATCAGCCCTTGCGGAGCTGCTTGATGCGCAGTCCGTTGCCCGAGTCGTCGATCAGAGTCAAGAGCCGCCGCTCTCGGGTCTCCTCACGCTTCGCGCCCATGACCCAGCGTGCCGACTGCCTGCGGTATCCGGGCGGCTGCGCTTGGTAGAAGTCCCAAGCGGCCGCGCTCCGCTGGAACCGGCGGACCATCGGGTCCGACAGGGCTGCGTCGAGCCCGGCCGTCGCGTAGCCACTGTCGGGATGCGCGTCCTTGAAGGCAAAGGCAGCCAGGCCCTCTGGCCGCATCCGGCCCTCCGCTGTGAGCCGCTCGACGAGCTCGATGTTCCGCTTGCTCCAGACGCTCTTCGGCTTGCGAGGCGTGAAGCGAATCAGGTAGCTCTCCCCGTCGCGCGACCTCCGGATCCCGTCGATCCACCCGTAGCACAGCGCCTCCTCGACCGAGTCCTCCCAGGTCACCGACGGCTTGTTCGTCGCCTTCCTGTAGTAGCCCACCCAGAGGTGGCCGGCGGTCGCGTGGTGCTCGTCGAGCCACGCTCGGAGGTCGGCTGGGGTGGGGAAGAAGTGCGGCTCGTTCTCGGACATGTTCCACTCAGGGGGGTCAGTGGCTTCGGCCTGGAGAGTCCACGGTCGAGGGCGCGGTCGCCGGACCCTGGTCCCCTTGGCATGCGAGCTCCGGCCTGGGGCAGTGGGTCAGGTCCTTGGGGCATGGGCTCTGGCGCTCGGACGTGGGCCGACGAGGGGCGCGTCCAGTCGCATGGGGGCGGTCTCGGCGGTCCAGCGCAGCGGGCTGGCGGGAGCGGCCTTCGCGGGCTCCGCCGGGTGCGTCCCTCCTCATCAGCATCGCACTCAGCTGTGGTTGATCGACATGTCGCGAGGGAAGGGCCTGCCCGTGCCCGTCTCTAGCAGGTCCTTCAAGCTGAGCAGGAAGACCGCCCACTTGGTGCTGCAGTGTGCCAAGAAGTCAGTCTCCTCCGCCCATCCGGAGTGCCTGAACCGTACCGAGACCTGCCCCTCGGAAGGCCGCAACCTGAACGACACTTCCGTTCCGATCCAAGCCTCCGGACCACCACCAAAGCACTGCCACCGGACGAGCTCACCCGGGATCAGCTCGGTGACCAGGAAGTCGGGTCCCTGCCCATGGAAGCGAAATCGAATCGTGGACCCTGCGGCTCCGGAGCCCGTGGTGTCCGTTGTCCACCAAGCGGCGAGACCCTCGTCGGTGGTGAGGGCCGCGTAGACGTCCGAGACGCTGGCACGGACACCGACTTCGTGATGGATGCTGGGCATGGGTCGGACGGGATGGGCTAGTGATCAAGGCCAGGCCCACCATCAAGGGGTGGGCTGCGACTCTGGCCCTGTGTAACAGGCCTTGGTCGGGGCGGCAAGGCGCAACGCGCTCCTGGCTTGCTCGCAGGCTCGGGCAGCTCGCTCCGATCGAAGTGGGGCCTTCGGGCTCGCCCAGCTCGGGGTGAGAGCCGTGCACCGCGCCCAGGACGAGCCAATGCCCCAAGGCGAGACCGGGCCACGCTGCTCCACGCCTGCACGTCCCCAGCCGTCCTGGCCCGGCCGCCAAGCATGGCATCGCACCTGGGACATCGGGGCCTGACGGTCCGCGCTGCTGTGGCGGTACGCATGCATGCGCTCGCCACCCAGCATGCCCTCGTACAGGTGCCCCTCGCTCAGGACCGCGCGGCGCTCGTGCCGGACCTGGGCCCGGGTGAGACGCTCGAAGGACTGGGTGGTCAGCAGTAGGTCGAAGCTGCCATCGGCCTGGACTCGGCCGGCAAGCCTGGGACGAAGCAGTCCATGGGAAGACCGTCGAGCAGAGCAGGCGATGTGCACGCGTGCCCCTGTGGCGAGCTTGGCGCCCTCCTGCGGAACTTCGTAGAGCTCACTGCGCCTACCGCTTCGCTAAGGCTTGCGAGATTAGATGGCTCACGATGAGCCACCGACCATCGCGACGGTGGAGGACACGCAGGTGGTTGATGTGGCGGTCTGGCATGAGGGACCCGTCGGACTGTTCCTGCCCGACACGAATCAGCTTGCTGCGGACCAACGCGACGTCCGGCGTCACGAAGGTGACCTCTGCGAACTGATTGCCCGAAGACTCGCCAGCCATGACGAACCCAAGACTGAAGATGAATTCCAAACCCTCGCGCAACGCGGCCCGCCCCTGAAAGCGGTCGCCAAAGGCGTTGGTCCAATCAGCGTCCTCTGCGTAGTCCTGGACCGCGATGGCGGCATCAGCTTCGGCCCAGCCATGACTCCAAGACTCGAGAGTAGCCAGAACTTCAGCTGCTGCAGAGGCCTCAGCGTCATCCCGCACCGTGGCACACGAGCAGGCGAGCAAAGCCAGGATGGTTGCGATAGTGCTTCTCATGTCATCGAGCCCTCGGGGTGGTCTGTCTAACGGTTGGGCTGGTCAGCGGCGGCGGCGTAGCCGCCGTCCGGGTGCAGCGCCTGGTTGGGCAACTAAGCACACCGGAAGGACTGCGAAGTCATGCTTTCAGGAGGATTCATCGCCGTCAAGCGAGAGCCCCCCTTCGGGGTAAAAGAGAAGGGCAAGTAACCCCCAAATGATGAGGACCACGGAAGGCGGGAACAGCCAGTAACTCAGAGGGCTTTCAATCTTGTGATGCCATGTCGCTTGTGACTTCAGTGATTTCGATAGTTCCAGCGCCATGTCTGATCGTACCCACCAGCTATGATCAAGATCTTGAATATCGCTAACTAGCTGATGTTGCTCAGAAGCCCTTGCGGGCATGGCATCATCGATCGTCAATGCAGGGTGCAGGGCAATGCCAGCCAAAATGTGCACTCCAGCTATCGCTAGGCGGAGATCCTTCTTAGCGGTCAGCACTGTCACGATGAGTGGGCCTGTGCACAGGCTGGCTGCAACAAGGGCCAGCAACCCGAGGCTCATTACAACGAAGCCGTGCCCCATCGAGAAGGCTAAGAGCAATGAACCGATGTACAGTAGGCCGACTACAGGTACAGGCACTCGGGATACCTCTTCGTGGCGAATATGGGGCCGGTGGAGCTGTGGACCTGAGGACTCCTAGAGGTCGAGTTGGCACCCACATCTAGGTGACTCGCATGGACATTCAGGGAGGCGGTTGATCCCAGTACTCTGAATTGACTCGCCCAACGGTTGGGATGATCAGCGGTCGGGCGTAGCCCGATCCGTTGCATCATCGGGTTGAACAGCGAGTGGCGGGATAGGGGGGGTAGTTTCCATAGCACTAACTTAGAGGGAACCCGAAAACATAGTCGAATCCTAACAGAACTGCGCAGTAGCCCAAAAGCAGGAGGGAGAACTTGGCGTAGGACAAGAGCGCCTGCTTAAGCCCATTTGCTCTAAGGACATAGTAGGGCACTGAAATGAAGGCAA
>JARGPD010000092.1:0-260 GCA_029212845.1 Planctomycetota bacterium | reverse complement strand
GGAGTCGGTGAGTATGACTTTTGGGCAGCGTCAGCAGAAAACCAGCAGTAGGTCATAACGGCTGTAACCGCAATCAATCCGACGTCTGATTCGCTCGCACCCGTCGCGGAGGGGGGGCCAGAGAAGTAATCGATGAACGCAAGCGCGAGCAGCCACCCCCAGAAGCCATACAACCAACGGGTGCTGGGTTTGATTCGGGTTGCCATTTTTTTGACTGAGGTATGTCTGTTCAATGCCTTGCCGATCAGCGGCGGCCGAAG
>JARGPD010000091.1 GCA_029212845.1 Planctomycetota bacterium | reverse complement strand
TTGGGGCCGATCTTCTTGCCCTCGGAGTAGTCGCGGCCGGCGTAGCTGATCGGCACCTCGTAGATGCGCGCGCGCATCTTGGAGACCTTGGCCGTGATCTCGGGCTCGACCGCGAAGGTGCGCGACTGTAGATCAAGGCGGTCGGCGAACTCCTTGCGGAAGACCTTGTAGCAGGTCTCCATGTCCGTCAGGTTCAGGTTGGTGAACATGTTGGACACCATCGTCAGGAAGCGGTTCCCGAGGTAGTGGTAGAAGAGGTGCACGCGCGCGTAGGCGCCGCCGAGGAAGCGGCTGCCGTAGACCACGTCGGCCTTGCCCTCGAGGATCGGGCGCAGGAGCGCGGGGTAGTCGGCGGGATCGTACTCGAGGTCGGCGTCCTGGATCAGGACCACGTCGCCGGTGGTCTGCGCGAAGCCGGTCGCGAGGCCGCCGCCCTTGCCGAGGTTCTTCTCGTGGTAGAAGCAGCGCACCACGCCGGGATGCTCGGACTCGAGCGCCGCCATGACCTCGCGACTCTTGTCCTTCGAGCAGTCGTCGACCAACAGCAGCTCCTTCTGGTAGGGCGTCGCGAGGACCTTGTCGACGATCTCGCGCAGGGTCGCCTCCTCGTTGTAGATCGGGATCACGACCGACAGCTTGAAGGTGCCGAGGTCGAGGGGCGTCGTGTCTTGGACTGAGGCTGCGTTCACTTGTTGGGATCCTCACCTTGGGCGGTCAGGCCCTGGAAGACTTCGTCGAGACCGAAGAAGGACACGGTACCTTCGTGGAGGGCGCGGTACGAGGGATCCTCCTCGATGCACCAGAGGGGCCGGTGGAAGAGCTGGAAGATCTCCTCGTCGCTGCGCCGGCGCTTGGCCTGGATCGCCTTGCGGCGGTCCATCCAGTGGTCCCAGTTGGCGAGCAGGTCGTTGATGCCGACGAGGTCGGCGACCGCCTCGCGGCGCAGGCCGTACTCGTCGTCGACCGCGCGCCGGGCCTTGCCCCACAGGCGCCCGACCACGCCGGCGCCGCCGGCCTTGACCTCTTCGATGCGGAAGCAGCGGTCGTCGTCGATCCCGGAGACCTGGAAGGTGCGCCGCACGGCGAGGGCCAGCTGGGCCGGCAGCACCTTGCGCAGGGTCGCGTCGTCGTAGTTCTTGAAGCAGGCCAGGAACGGGTTGCGCACCTGCAGCAGCCGGATGGTCTCCATCGGGAAGGTGCGGCTGGTGCTCGAGTGGTGGTGCCAACACTCGGCGCGCGGCTCGTAGTGCACCTCGTAGCCCATCACCCACAGGCGCCAGCCGAGGTCGACGTCCTCGTAGTAGGCGAAGAACTCCTCGTCGAAGCCGCCCACCTCGCGGAAGACCTCGGCGTCGATCGCCATCGCGCCGCCGCAGGCGAAGAGCGTGCGCGCGGGCACGTCGAACTCCTTGCGCGGCTCCTCGAGGTAGCCCTTCTGGATGCCGATGCCGTGGAAGTTCATGCCCCCACCGACCGAGTTCATCACCTTGCCGTCCCAGCTGAACATCTTGGCCGTCGCGGCCGCGCACTCGTCGCGCACGACGGGTCCGACGAGCTCACGCAGCCAGTCCTTGGCGACGCGCATGTCGTTGTTCAAGAAGACCAGCACCTCGGGCTCGTTGGCCGCCTCGGCGCCCTGGTTGCAGCCCGCGCTGAAGCCGACGTTGTCCTTGTTCTCGATCACGCGCACCCAAGCGTGGTCGCGCTCCATGACCTCGACACTGTCGTCGTCGGAGCCGTTCTCGATCAGGATCACCTCGAGCTTGCCCTTGGGGTAGTCGAGCTCGGATAGCGAGCCGAAGCAGCCCGCGAGGTGGCGCACGCCGTTGTAGTTGAGGATCACGATCGTGACCCTTGGCAGCTGGGCGTCCTTCAGGGTCGGACCAGCGATCACCGGCTGGGTGTCGAGCCGCGTGTCCCCGCCGGGGGCCTCGAAGGGCGCACGCTTGGCGGCGCCGCGCTTGCCCGGGAGGTGCTTCTTGAGCAGGCGTCGCAGCTTCATCGGCCACCCCCGAGGGTCTCCACGGCGACCCGCGCGAGGCGCAGGTAGGCCTCGGGTCCGTTCGGCTCGAGGGCCGACTCGATGCGCAGCACGGCGCCCTGGCCGCGCTCTTCGTCCTGGGGCTCGAACTCGAACTCGAAGCGGCGCGTCTCGTCCGACCCCTTGGCGGCGAAGAGCGCGAGCTTGCCGACGACGCGGTCGCCCAGGCGCACGTGGCCGCCGAGCTCGACCTCGGACTCGGGGCCGAGGGCCAGGACCTCGATCGTCAGGCGGTGGCCGCAGGCGGCGAGCACGGGCAGGTCGAACTCGACCGCGGCCCCGCCCGGACGCAGCAGCAGGAGGTCGGCTCCCTGCTGGTCGACCGGCCCCTCGCGCCGGTTCGCATCGAGGCCCGCTGCGTCGAGCACGACCGCGGGCTTGCGGACGCGCCGACGCGCGACCAGCCCGCGGTAGCGGAACTCGGTCTCGAGCGCGTTCTCCTCGATCGTCTTGATCGGCATCCAGTCCCCGCTGAGCTCCTCGAGCAGGCCCGGCTCGTCGACGAAGCGGCGCATCTTGGCCGCGAGGTCCGCGGCGTCGCCGACCTCGAAGTGCAGGCCGTCGACGCCGTCGCGCACGAACTCGGCCATGCCGCCGATGTTGCTGGCGAGCACGGGCGTCTCGGTCAGGTAGGCCTCGTGGATCGTGATCGGCGAGTTCTCGAACCAGACCGAGGGCACGATCAAGACGTCGATCTCGGCGTAGACCTCGCTCAGCTTGGAGTTGTCGAAGCGGCCCTTGAAGTGGACCCGCGCACCGGACTCTCTGGCGATCGCCTCGAGCTCGGCGTGGTGCTCGTCCTTCTCCGGCTCGAAGCTGCCGTAGACGTTGAGCTCGGCGGCTACGTCGGGCCCGAGCTCGGCCATCGCGCGCACGAGCACCTCGCCGCCCTTGTACCAGACCAGGCTGCCGACGAAGCCGAAGCGCACCACCTCGGACTTGGTCTTCTGCAGGGCCTCGACGTGGTCGGTGCGCATGCCGTTGTCGCTGAACAGGAAGGTGTGCGGGTCGAAACCCGCGTAGTCGTCGAGCAGCTTCTGGCGCAGGAACCGGCTCGGGCTGATGCGCAGGTCGGCAGCGGCGTAGGCGGCGGGCACCAGCTCCTCACGCGCGCGCAGCTGGGCGTACTCGGCGGCGAGCACCTTGGTCCGGTCGTTCCCCACCAGCCCAGCGCCCCCGGCGATCGCGCCGAGCAGCTTGTCCCCGAGCTTGCCCGTCTTGGAGGCCTTGTCGATGTGGTCGAGCTTCTTCTCCTTCACGCAGAGGAAGCAGCCGGCCCCCTGGCTGTGCTCGCAGCGCACCCCGTCGGGGCGAATCAGCTGCACGCGCGGGCAGATGGACCAGTAGTCGTGGCAGGTCACCACGGTCGCCTTGCCGGCATCGTGGGCGATCTGGACCAGGCGCGACGAGGTGTGGATCAGGTGTTGGAAGTGCACCAGGTCCGGCTGCACCCGTGCGAGCACCTTGCGGAAGGCGGCCTCGGCGCGGGGCTGCAGGTAGCTCTCCTCGAGGCTGCGGTGCTGGACCCGGTTGATCATGCGGATCACGCGCAGGCCCTCGAAGTCGCCGTCGATCAGCTCGAAGTCCTCGGGCTCGCCCATCTGGAAGCTGCTGCCCTCACCACCGGGGCCCGGAGCCCGCGCGAGCACGGTCACCTCGTGGCCGCGGCGCGCCATCTCCTTGGCGAGGTTGAGCGTGTAGATCTCGGTGCCGGCCCAGGTGTCCGGCGGGAAGCCGTGCACCACGTAGAGCAGCTTGAGCTCGGGTCGCTCGAGCAGCCCCGTCGCCGGCAGGAGGCCGCCGGCCTTGGCACCGCCTTCGTAGAGTCCCTCGAAGGCTGCCTTGCGCAGGTCCGCGGCCAGGCTGCACTGGCGCTCGAGCTCGGCCTCGTCGACCTTGAGGGCCGCGCTCCCGAGGGCCTTCTTGCCGCGCCGCCCGCCCTTGCTCTTCTTCAGGGACTGCTTGGCCGCCTTCCTCGCGGCCTGCTCCAGGGCCGCGCGGATCGCGCGCCGGTCGTCCTCGCGGAAGCGCTCGCCGAGGATGCGCGCGTCCTTCTTCGAGCCGACGCAGATGCGGTCCAGCCACTCCGTGTTGAAGCGGCCGTCGATCGTCGCCCGCGAGCGCGTCTCCTCGGCGTCGTAGTCGTGGCTGTGCTCGACCGTGGCCTTCACGTCGTAGACCACCGTCCAGCCGCCCTCCAAGAGGGCGCGGGCCATCAGGATGTCCTCGCCGAACCAGGTGCGCGGGAAGGGGTGCAGCTCCCAGACCTCGCGGCGAACGGCCGAGGCGACGTCGTTGAAATTGTAGAGCAGGCGCCGGGCGTGGGGATCGAGCCGGTCGTAGTTCCGCACGTCGGAGAGGCGCACCTCGCGACGCTTGGACGCGTAGCCCGGGTCGTCGGCGCTGAAGATCTTGGTCAGGAGTTGGGCGTCGGGCCGCGGCAGGTTGCGGCAGGTCACCGCGGCCACGGCGGGGTCCTCGAAGTTCGCCACCAGGTTGGTGAGGAAGCTGGGGCCGGCGGGGATCGCATCCTGGGTCAGGAAGACGCACAGGTCGCCCTTGGAGAGGGCCGCCATGTAGTTGCGGGTGTCCCCGTGGTCGAACTCCACCTGGTGGATCGAGCGCACCTCGAGGGGCACCGGGAACTTGGCGCGGGCCTCCTCCAGGATCTCCAGGGTCGCGTCCTTGGAGCCGGAATCCACCACCAGCATGTCCCACGGGAGCTTCAGGTCCTGGGCCCCGAGGGCCTTCAGAACGCGCACGAGGAACTCCTCGCCCTGCCAGGTGGGCATGAGCACGGAGACCGATCGGATCGGCTGCTTGGCGGGAGGGGGCACGAGAGGAGGGGGCGGGCTAGGGCTTCCTAGGGCTTCGAGGGGGCCTAAGTCTATCCCCTATCACGGCCTGGCGCGGCAACCAGCCCGACTCGGCTCCTTAGAATTTGGGGCTCCTTAGAGGCCCGAGCAGGGATCGAGCGGACGGTAGGTCCGCCCACCCTGGTACTGGCCTAGGACTTGGGCGCCGCGCAGGGCCGGCGCGCGCAGGAGGTGCGAGGCCCCCTTCCAACGGTCCCGCTTGACGTGGTCGAGGTCCGAGGCGAGCTCGAACAGCCAGCCGCGCAGGACCGAGACGAGGCTGGGCCGCATGTTCCAGCCATGGGCCGCGCGGTGGAAGGCCGCGTCGACCTGGTAGCGCCTGAAGGCTTCCTTCGGGGAGTAGCGATGGGCGTGGTGGACCACGCTGTCGGCCTGGAAGGCGATCCGGTAGCCCGCGGTCAGGACCCGCGCCGCCCAAGCGAAGTCCTCGCCGAACTCGACCTCGGGGAAGGGGTACTCGCGGAAGACCTCGGCACGGATCGCGCTCGCGACGTTGTTGAAGCGCAGGTAGTGGACGCGGGTCTCGGCGTCGACCGCCCACACGGGGCCGATCTCGTCGAGGTCGCGCACGAACGAGGTCTCGCCGGCCTCGGGCAGGTCGAGCACGGTCCGAGCGGTCAGCGGGTCGCTCTCGGGGAAGGGCAGCACCCGGGCACAGCTGCCGGCCACGCGCTCGTCCCCGAAGGGCTCGAGCAGGTGGCGCAGGAAGGTCTCGTCCTTCGGCACCACGTCCTGGGACAGGAAGACGAGGTACTCGCCCTCGGCCTCGGCCGCGATCCGGTTGCGGGTGCCGCCGTGGCTGAACTCGCGCTTGTCGATGCGCTCGAGGCGCGCCCCGTGCTGCTGGAGCAGCTCGCAGGTCCCGTCGGTCGAGCCCGAGTCGAAGGCGATCACCTCGACCTCGCCCCGATAGTCCTGGGAGCGGATCCTGGGCAGCAGGTCGCACAGGGTGTCCGCACCATTCCAGGTGGGCAGCAGGATCGAGGCTTTGGGGAGGGGCATGGACGAGGGCAGCGGCGCACCCTAAGGTCGCCGTGAGCGAGAGCTGTGGTTGGCGTCGGAACCCGGGTGGGTTGGATTCCAACTTCCTCTTCGTACGTTGGCAGGCCGTCTGCCTAAGAGACCACGAAAAAGATCCCCCCACCATGCAAGAAAGCCGCCACAAAGTCGCCCCAGCGTCCCCTACGGACGACCGCTTCAGCCTGATCTTCGGCGTCATCGCGTCGACGATCCTGGCCGGCTCGCTGGTCATCGCGGGCCTCAAGGCCGGCATCACGCCCGGGGTCAGCCCGCTCGTGATCCTGTTCGCCTGGGGCGCCTTCGCCAAGCATGTGGCCGGTGCCGGCGGCACGCGCTTCTTGAACATCGCCCAGGTCGCGGGCTCGGCGGGCATGGCGGTCTGCGCGGGGGTCATCTTCACCGCGCCGGTGGTCCAGATCCTCTACAAGCAGCAGGGGCTGCCCGTGCCGCCGGTGGACTGGATCTCGCTCTCGATCCTGAGCCTGGCCGGCGCCCTGATCGGCTTCGGCTTCGTCGGCCTCTCGACCAAGAAGTTCCTCTCGGACCCGAGCCTGCCGGCGCCCGAAGCCCACGCCTGCGAGACGATGATCGAGGCCGCCGCCTCGGACCCGTCCAAGCGCCCGAAGCTGTCGACCTCGCTCTACCTGGCGATGGCCCTCGGCTGGCTGGTGCCGATCCTGGCCAAGACCAAGCTGATCAAGGACGAGCTCGGCATGCACGTGAAGCGCGGCGACCAGGAGCTCGCCCTCGGCATCCCGCTGGACGTCATGGTGATCGGCATCGGCGGCCTGCTCACCATCGCGACCGCCCTCTTGGTCTTCAGCGGCGCGGCGATCCGACTGCTCGGGCAGTTCTACCTGACCGGCGCGGTGGGTGCTGACGGCGCGCCCCTGGTGGCGGACATCGAGCTGACCATGCGCTGGGTCGGCGGTGGGGCGATGGGCGTCGCCGTCCTGTGGTCGCTGGTCAAGTTCTCGAGCGCGCGCACCTCGGGCGAGTCCACGGACGGCGCCCTCGGCATCCTCGACGTACCCGCGCGAACCAAGCTCTTCCTGCGCAGCTCGATCTTCGCCGGCATGACGATCCTGTTCGTCTGGCTGGTCATGAAGGACGGCCTCTCGACCTTCACCTTCACGATGAGCGGCGCGGTCCTGGTCTGCGCGATGCTGATGGTCGGCCTCGGCGCGATCCTGTCCCTGCAGATCGGCTCCTCGGCGTCACCGGTCTCGGGCACGATCTTCGTCACCACCCTGGCCCTCTGTGGCGCAGGCCTGGCGATCGGTCGCACGGGCATCGAGGACGTGCTGCTGCTCACGCCGCTGCTCGTCGGCGCCTGCGTCGCGGTCTGCACGGCCAACGACTCGAGCCAGGACTACAAGACCCTGCAGCTCTGTGGCGTGCCCGTACGCGACGGGTTCCTCGCCCAGTTCCTCGGGCTGATCCTGGCCTGCGTCGCGGTGCCCTTCGCCCTGTACATCGCCCACCAGTCCTACACCCTCGGCAGCGATGCCCTGCCGGCTCCCCAAGCGACCATGTTCGCCGGTCTGTTCGACGCGATCCTGCTCAACGGCGAGGTCCCGATGACGCCGGTCCTGATCGGCGCCCTCATCGGCGTCGTCGCCATCGCCACCGAGGTGATCGCCAAGGGCAAGGGCATCATGCTGCCCGCGATGGCCCTGGCGGTCGGGATCTACCTGCCCGCCCACGTGGGCATCGCGATCCTGGTCGGCGCCTTCTTCCGCTTCCTCGCCGAGGGCCCCGGCAAGCGTCAGCGTGGCGAGTCGATCCTGGCGGCCGCTGGCCTGATCACCGGTGCCGCCCTGCTCGACCTCTTCATCGGTGTCGCGATCATCTCCTTCGACTTCAAGCAGGAGAGCCTCGAGGTCACCGGCATGGACTGGTGGACCGGCAGCGGCTGGATCACCGGCCTCGGCTGTGCCGTGGCCATGCTGGTCGTCGGCGGCGTGCTCTACCGCAACTCCCTCGGCGCCAAGCCACGGGAAGCCAACGGCGAGGAATAATCAGCCAAAATCGGCTTACCTTCATGCCATCAGCCGATATAGGCTGATGGCATGCCCCACCCCTCCCAACCGGTCGCCCTGGTCGCCGACCTCGTCTCTTCCCGCACCGCGCCCGACCGCGCGGCGCTGGCAGAGCGCATCGAGGCCACCCTCACCCGCCTCGCCGGCGCGGCGCCCGGGACCTGGCTCGCCCCGCCCCAGACAACCCGCGGGCTGGACGAGGTCTCCGGCGTCCTGGCCTCGGCCGGACCGGCCTTCGACCTGGCCCTGGCCCTGAACGAGGCCGTCTGGCCGGCGGTCTTCCGGGTCGCGGTCGCCGACGGCGAGCTCGACGTGCGCGCCCAGAGCGGCGACGCCGGCGCGATGGACGGCCCGGCCTTCCACCGCGCCGCCGACGCCCTCGCCCGGGCCGAGTCCGAAGGTCTCGACTTCGCCCTCGACCTCGCAGGCCTCAGCCTCGCCGACCGCGAGCTGGTCGAGGCCACCGCCGCCCTGCACGCCAGCCTGCGCACGACCTGGAAGCCCTCACGCCATCGCGCGGTCGTCGCGCGCCGCCGGCATGGGACCCAGCGCGCGGCCGCCGAAGCCCTTGGGATCACCCCCCAGACCATCTCGACGGCCCTGCAGGCGGCCCACTACGAGGCCCTCTGCCGCTCGGAGCGAGCCATCCGCGGCGTGCTCGAGGGCGCCTGAGCGAGGCCCAAGAAGTGCCCAAAATTCCGGCGAGCCAGGCCATCGAAGCGCCTTGGAGCAGGAGCCCCCCACCATGTCCCTTCCGCTCCTCCACCACCCCGCCACCGTCGTCTTCGCCCTGGCCGTGGGCTACTGCCTGACCCTCGGCGCGAGCGGCGCGATCGTGCGCTTCGTCGTGCTGCCGAAGAGCTTCTCGCCCGAGGTCCGCACCGGCCCCGACGCGCCGCGCTTCGAACCCTCGACGGTGATCGGCAAGTGCGAGAACCTGATCGTGGTGACCTTCGTCCTGTGCGGCGAGCTGACCGGCATCGCGCTCGTCTTCGCCGCCAAGTCCCTGGTGCGCGTGGACGAGATCAAGCTCGACCCCGGCTACTACCTCGGCGGCACCCTGGTGAACCTCTGCTGGAGCCTCTTCATGGGCATCCTGCTGCGGCTCCTGGTGCTCGGCTGGTGACGCGCTACGGGGTGACCCGCAGCAGCTGGCCGGCGGACGCGTCGAGGGCATAGAGGATGCCCCCGTCGCTGGACACCAGGCTGACCACGCCGCCCTGGGTGAAGTTGCCGAGGCCGGCCACCGCGGCCGCGCAGTCGGTCCAGAGCGGGCAGTCGACCGCATCGGTGCCGGGCATCCAGCGCCGCAGCACACCCGAGCCCCCATCGACCCAGTAGGCCTCTCCGGTGGCCGAGGTGACGATGCCCATCGGCGAGTCGACCAGGGCCAGGCCGCCCAGCCCGTCGGTCGTTCCGATCGTGCCGTCCCCCGCCACGGTCGAGACGGTGCCGAGCTGACCGAAGAAGGACTCCGCCCCGATCTGGATCTCGCGCACGCGATGCCCACCGGCAGCGCCGAGGCCCAGCTCGGTCACCAGCAGGTTGCCGCTGCAGGTCACGCTGACCCCCGAGGGTGTGTCGAACAGGCTGGTTGCCAGCTCTCCGTCGGCAAAGAAGGGCGCGCCCGAGCCAGCGAGGGTCGAGACGATGTCATCGCGGACGCGCCGGATCACGTGGTTGGCCGAGTCCGCCACGAACAGCTGACCGCTGCCGGTCGCCACCAGCTGCGACGGCGTCCCGAAGCTGAAGCGCGCCATCCCGGCCGGGCCATCCGCGAGACCCGGCACGGTGTTGGGCAAGCCCGCCAGCAGGGTCACCGTGTCCGGCACCGAGCGCGACACCAGCAGGATCACGTTGAAGCTGTGCTCCATCACCGCCAGGGTGTCGCTGTCGAGCACGGTCAGTCCCGACAGGATCGGAGCCGGCCCCGACGCGAGCGGATCGACGACCGCCTGGACGACACCGGGGTTGACCAGCACAGTCTCGAGCGGGACGCCGCCGCCGGTCAGGTCGACCTCGACGATCGTGGCCGCGGCACCGCTCAGGTACAGGAGCTCGCCCCCGCGGGCGCCGGCCATTTGGCTGAAGTTGTCCCCGACCCAGGTGCCGAGCGGCACGTTGGTCAGGACCTGCCCCGCCGAGAAGGCCTGGGCGGCCCCGTTGCAGCCGTCGGTACCACTGAGGCTGGGCACGAGCGCTTGGCCCGGCCCCTGGCCGGTGCTCTCAGAGTCCCGGCAGCCTGTCGCGAGGAGGGGGAGCACGACCAGACCGAGGATGGCGCTAAGATTCTTCATGGCTCAGAGTTTCCTCCTCATGCGCCATCAAATCAAGCGGAGCGGTCGCTTGTCGCGCTCATTCCTACTCGTCGATGTAGCCGAGGGCCTCGAGCTCGCCGCGGGTCTCGCCGTCGACCTTGTAGGTGAAGATCGTGTCCTGACCGTCGAGCAGCTCGAGCCGCGTCTCCTCGGCGCTGGCCAGGTGCTGGCTGACCCGCGCGGCCATGGCCGAGAGCACCACCAAGAGGCGCTGGTCCCCATGCTTCTCGCCGGGCACCTCCGCCGTGGCCAGCGGCGCCGGTGCCAGCTCACCGAGCCCGAGCTCGAGGCGCGCGGGCTCCAGCTCGCGGGTGACCTGACCGCCGATCTGCGTCTCGACGAAGGCGTGGTCCTGCAACCTCAGGGAGCGCAGCTGGTGCAGCTGGCCGAACTGCACCGTCGCCCCGTAGAGGCCTTCCGTGGTCTCGGCGAAGGAGGTCCGCTCGACGAAGCTGCCATCCTCGAGGTCGGCGAAGATCGAGCGCCCCGCGTCCAGCGGCCAGTCGCCGCCGACATGGTCGACCAGGGTCGCATGCACGTCGACCTGGTTGAGCCGCTCGGTCACGACCTGGCCGCGCCAGTCCTCGAAGCTGCCCTTGGGTAGCTTGACGATCAGCGGCACGCGCAGGGTCTCGCGGTACAGCTGCTTGTGCCCGAACAGCCCGTGCTCGCCGAACTCCTCGCCGTGGTCGGAGGTCACGATGATCGTCATGTCGTCGTACTCGCCGCGCGCCTTCAGCTCGTCGAACAGGCGCCCGAGCTGGGCGTCGGTGAAGGCCAGCTCGGCCCTGTACAGGTCCCAGAGGTAGCGCACGTCGGCGGGCCCGAAGTCGGCCTTGTCGCGGAAGAGGATCTTGCCGTTGGGCTCGACCTCGCCACCGGAAGTGCGCAGCGCGCGGGCCTCGGTCTCGGCGGCCAGCACCGGCCCGTCGTAGCCCGGGTTCGTGTTGAAACGATCGCGGTACTCGAGCGGCGGCAGGTAGGGCTCGTGCACCTGGTAGGTGTGCAGGAAGACGAAGCGCCGGTCCCGGTCGGCGTCGCTGCCCTCGGCTTCGAGCCAGGCGAGGGTCTGGTCGACCTTGGCCTCGACGCCTTCGAACTGGCCCGCGAGGTGGTCGAAGCCCTGCATCAGGTTCCAGGCGCGGCCGAGCGGGCCGCCGTCGGTGAAGGCCGCCGTGTCGTAGCCGGCGGCGGCGAAGCGCTCGGCCAGGGTGATGAAGGCTGGCGGCAGGCCGGCGGTGCCGTGCTCGAGGCTGGTCAGGTTGGCGACCCGGTGGGTCCAGGGGTAGAGGCCCGTGAACAGGGTCGCGTGGCTGGTCGCGGTGTTGGGCGCCTGGGTCAGGACCTCGTCGAAGCGCAGGCCGTCGGCCGCGAGGGCGTCCAGCACGGGCGAGGTCGGCCCCTCGTTCCCGTAGCACGAGAGGGCGTCCGCCCGCAGGGTGTCGATCACGATCAGCAGCACGTCGCCGCGCTGCTCGACGCCCGCGCCGCAGCTGGCCAGGAGCAGGGAGCCGAGGGCCAGGCCCGCGGCCGCGGGTCGCATCATCATGGGGAACGCCATGCCAGGAGTGTCCCCCATCGACGCCCCGCTGCGGCCCCGGGAGCGCACAATTGTGACCGCCGCGATTTGCACGGGCACCGTAGGGACTCCACTTGCCCCTGGGACGCGGGGCGACCTCGGCGGTAACCTCTAGCCCCATGACCGCGCCCAAGCTCTTCGCCTCCATCATTTGCCTCGTCCTCGCCGCCGCCTGCTCGTCGTCGCCGCCCCCGCCGCCGACCGTCGAGTTCGACCAGGAGCTGGCCTGGGACCACCTCGAGTCCATCGTCGGCATCGGCCCGCGCCCCTCCGGCAGCGAGGGCGCGGCGCGCCTGCGCGACTACCTCGAGGTCAACCTAGAAGCCCTCGGGCTCGAGACCCAGCGCGAGCCCTTCACCAACGAGACCCCCGCCGGACCGATCGGCTTCGAGAACCTCTTCGTCGACCTGCCGCCGACCGCGCCGGGGACCGACGCCGCGACCGCCCCGTGGATCCTGGTCGGCACCCACTTTGACACGAAGCTGCTCGACCAGGAAGGCCCCAACATCTTCGTCGGCGCCAACGACGGCGGCTCGGGCACGGCGATCCTGCTCGAGCTCGCGCGCGTGCTCACCCAGCCCGCCGCCGCCCCGCGCGAGGTCGGCCTGCGGCTGCTCTTCCTGGACGGCGAGGAGGCGGTCAACCTGGACTGGGAAGGCAACGACAACACCTACGGGTCGCGCTACCACGCCGAGCGGCTGCTCGCGGCGGGCGAGGCCGGTCGCTTCGGCGCGTGCGTGATCCTCGACATGCTCGGCGACCGCGACCTCGGCATCCTGCACGAGACCTACTCCCGCCGCGCGCTGATGGTGCTGTTCGAGGAGGCCGCCCAGCGCGCCGGGCTCGGCCGGCACATGCAGACGAACCGCTGGCAGGCCGTCCGCGACGACCACCAGTCGTTCCTCAAGATCGGCATCCCGTCCGTGGACCTGATCGACTTCGACTACGGTCCCCTCAACAGCTGGTGGCACACCAACGAGGACACCCTCGACAAGTGCTCGGCCGCGAGCCTGGGCGCGGCCGGCACGATCGTCCTGACCGGCCTGCCGGACCTCGAGCGCTGGGTGCTCGACCAGCAGTAGCCCGGCCGCGCGCGTTGCTGCCCGGCGCTACTCGCCCGAGGGGCCAGCGCCGAGGCGCACGAGCAGGTCCGCCCTACCGCTGCGCCCCGCATCGAGGCCGATGTTGAGCGCGCGCCCTCCGGCCAGGGCCCCCGGCGCCGAGATCACCAGCCGCAGGGTCACCCCGCTGGGCAGGTCGTCGCTCGGGAAGCCGTAGCGCCCGCTGCCGGTGCCGCGCTCGGGCAGCAGCTCGAAGTGCTCGGCCTCCGCGGGGCGCCAGGCCAGGCGCGCGAGGCTCGGGAAGGCCGCGCCCTCGACCGTGCCCGACCAGGAGAGCGGCACGCTGAAGCGCGCCTTGGGGTAGGTGCGGTTGGGGTCCACGATCTGCGGCTGGAGCGCCGGCGCGCCGAGGGCCAGGTCGACCTGCCACAGGTCGCCGCCGAGGTGTTCCGGCTGGCCGACGAGGTCCGTGGTCACGCGGGCCGCGGCGATGAGGCGCTCGTGCAGGCTGGCGGCGAGCTCAGCCGGGAGCCGCACGGGGTCGCCGCTGAGCGTGGTGCGCTGCTCGCCGACGACCTTCACCGCGGCCTCCGGCCAGGCCTCGCTCGAGTCGAAGGCGGGGAAGGGCTGGGCACCGCCGGGTGGCGCGTCCAGCTGCTCGGCGTGGAGCTGCCTCCACGCTTCGCGCTCGTCGACCTCGATCGGCGAGGTGCGTGGCGCCCAGATCCAGGTGCCCCCGTCGGGGTTCCGCACCCACGCGCCACCGTCGGTGGGCTGCGCGGGATCGAGCTCCTGCAGCTCGAGCCCGAGCCCGACACGGATCACCTCGGCCGACGACGTGCCGCCGCCCGGGCGGCCGACGACGGGCTGCGCCTCCGCCACATGGGGCAGCGGTGGCCGCACGCGCAGGCGCAACTCGGGGCGCTCCTGGACCGCCCCGACCGCACCGATGCCGGGGTGCTCGATCAGGTACTCGAGGGCCGCATCCAGGGGCTCGGTCCCGGCCTCGAGGACGCCCGTGTCGACGAGCACGTGCACGGTGCCCGCGCCGGGCTCGAGCTGTTCACCGAGGGCGGCTGCGATGCCCAGCCGCCAGGAGAGCTCCTCCAGGCCGGGGCGCGGGCCGCGGAAGCAGAGCAGCACCTCGGGGGCGCCGGAGCCGACGATGGAGAGCACCGGCTCGGTGCTCTCGAGGGGCGTCGGGTCTGCGAAGGGCGGACGGCCGACGGGTGCTGCTCGTTGGGTCTCCGCCACTTCGGCCGCCGCCTTCGCACCGGCGGCGTCGGACTCGACCGGCGCCGGGTCCTCGGTCGGCGCAACGACCTCGTCCCCATCGGTCCCGCCCTGCGCTTGCGCCGCTGCGAGCACGGAAGAGGCCATGGCCCCACCCGGGATCACGAGCGAGCCCACCAGGGCCAGGACCACGAGCCACGTGCGACTCATGGCCGCAGCTCCCGGCTCAGCACGACCTCGCCAGCCCCACGGGTCAGGCGCAGCTGGAAGCGGCTCGCAGCCGGGGCATGCACCAGCCACTCGATCTCGGGACCCTCGGGCTGGCGCAGCGGGTCCCAGGCCAGCTCGGCCGGGCCGGCGATCAGCCGGCCGCCCACCGGGACGTCGAGGCCGATCGTCAGGACGCCGCCCTCGAGGAAGGCGGCGGGCAGGGAACCGGCCAGCACCGCGCGCGAGCGCAGGGTCACGAGCTCGCCGTCGCGGCTGGCCTCGAGCACCTGGAGCTCGACCGCCGGCAGGCTCGCGAGCAGGTCCTGGATGAAGGCCAGACCCAAGTCCACCGAGGCGCTCAGCTGGTCCTCGGGCGGGTTCTCGATCGAGCCCGGCTCCCAGCCCCCGACGAGCACCTCGCCGCGCACGCCGGCCAGCTCGACCGGGTGCCAGTCCACGAAGCCGATGCCGCCGCGGCGCTCGTCCAAGAAGCGCCGCCAGGCGCCACCGGTCGAGGTCGGGCAGGTGGGCTCGTCGAAGTCCTCGAGCTCGTCCTGGGACACCGCTGGCGAGGGGCGCTCGCCGCGCCGGAAGCCCGCCGACTCGACCGGCGCGCTGCGTCCGAGGCCGAGCTCGGGCCCCCAGGTCGGGAAGCGCAGGGCGACCTGCCCCTCGGCGTCCAGCCACTCGAGCGGCGAGCCCAAGGACTCGCGCATGTCGAAGGTCGCGGGAGCCGCGCCGGCGTCGCCACCCTCGCTGCGCGCGCCATGGCGCGTGGTGTAGGCCAGCTCGGCCAGGGGATAGAGCAGCTGGTCGCGGGCCGGGAGCTCGGCGCGCGGGACCACGGTCGGCTGCCCGTCCGCGGTGAAGCCGCCGGGGTGGAAGAACGAGGCCAGCTCGGTGCGTCCCGAGTGCCCGTCGAAGAGCACCGTCACCAGCAGGTCGTAGCTAGCCGCCACGTCGCGGACGGCGCGGCTCTCGGGCTCGCTGAACGGCAGGGGGCCCGGCGCGATCGGGGCGTGGGGACCACGCCAGCCGATCGGGAAGTTGCGGTCACCGCGCACGCCGCCGGGGCCGTCCTCGTTGAACTCGCCGTCGTTGTCGTCGTCGCGCCCTTCGGGCAGCAGCCAGTAGCGCTTGCCCGAGGCGGTCGGGTCGTCGGCCGGCACCAAGAAGCGCGGGTCGCCCGCTCGGCACCAGGCGCCCGCGGGATCCTCGATCAGCATCATCGTGACCAGGCCGTCGCCGTCGAGGTCATCGGGCCCGTCCTCGTCCAGGTCGCCGTCGAGGTCCGCGTCGATGCTGCGCGCGTTGCGGCCGCCGGTGCCGGGTCCCAGCCCATGGAGCCGCGCGAGCTCAGCGTCGAGCCCGTCGGGCGCGGCGAAGGGCAGGCTCAGGAAGGCCAGGTCGGCGGGCAGGCTGGCGGGCTCGGCCAGGAGCTCGGCGGTGATGCCGAGCACGGCCTCAGCGCCGTGCAGCGAGCGCCCGTCGATGCCGCCCACCAGGAAGACCACGCGGCGCTCGGCCAGGGGGCGCGCACCGGGCGCACCGAACAGAAGCCCGCGCAGGGGCCGCTCGCCGGGGGTCGTGCCGAGGTCCACGAACTCGACCGCCTCGCCGCGCGCCTCGGCCCACTTCTCGAGCAGCGCCATGCCGGCGGCCACGTCGCGGTAGACGGGCTTGGGCCGCGTGACCACCATCCCCGGAAGCTCATCGACGGCCGCGGCCGGCGGACCGGGCTCGGGGCCGGCTCCCGCCGCCGCGCCGTCCTGGGCCAGCGCCGCAGGGCCGCCGGAGAGGCCCGCCAAGAGGCAGGCGCCCAACATGGCGAGCGGGGCCCGGGAGGCGGGCCGTGGGAGGGGGCGTTCGGAGGTCATGGGTGCGGCTCGGAGGGCCAAGAGAATAGCAGAGCGGCCGGATCCCGGCGCGCGCCCTCTCAGGGCAGGAGCTGGACCGCCAAGGCGTTCGAGATGCCGAATCCCCCGGGCGCGGCGGCGTCCAGCAGCACGGCCTGGGCGTACAGGGTCGCGGGCCCGCCGCCGCCGGCGATGCCCTTCAGGTAGACGTCGCCGCTCGCGTCCAGCACCAGGGGCAGCACGAACGACGGCGGCACGGGCACGGCCACGCCGCCGAACAGCGGCGTCGGGCTCAGCGTCGCCCCCACCGCCAGCCAGGCCAAGGCCCCGGGCGGGCCGCCGGTCAGGGACAGGTCCGCTTGGGTCCCGCTCGAGAGGTCCCCGCCGCAGACGCGCAGCTGCGAGCTGCCCGGCCCGCCGAAGCCCAGGTCGACCTGGCACAGGGTCTGGGCGCGCACCACGTCGAGCCCCGCGATCACTTCGCGCAGCGAGACCTCGACCGCAGCCTGGGCGGTCGCCCACGGGATCAGGCCCCCCACGTGGATGTGCCCAGCGCCGAGGCACCAGGCGGGATCGGCCGGCGAGCTGTGCAGGTCCTGGTACCAGACGCCGAGGTAGCCGATGAACTCCGACAGGAACCCACCCGCGTTCTGGGAGTAGCAGATCGACGGCACCAGCCCCAGCCCGGCCGCCGCCACCGCGTTGACGATCTGCTGCTTGGGCAGGGTCGAGTGGCGCACCATGTCCGCGGGGTAGCCAGCATCCGGCGGCGACGGCGTGGGCTGCAGCGGCACGAGGTAGTCGTTCACCCAGGTGCTCTTGTTGTAGAGGTTGTTCTCGATCTCCCAGCTCATGTCGATGAAGCCCCGGCTGAAGGTCATCACGGCCATCGGGGCCAGCCCATCGGCCAGGGGCCAGAAGTCCCCCGTGGTGTCCTGGTAGTCGACCTCGAGCTCGCCCTGGCCCTTGCCGCACTGCCCGCAGGTCGGGATGCCGAACTCGGGGAAGAAGGCGTGCACGTCGTAGCCGCGCCCCTCCCAGTTCGCCCCGATCCACCCGGTCGGGTTCTTCACCGGGTCGGTGCTGAACGGGCGCAGGGCCTCGTTGCTCGGCGGCCAGTAGCCGGTCAGCATGATCGTCGGCAGGGCGGCGCTGCCGTGGGCCGACCGGCCGCGACTGTCGAGCGCGGGGCGCGCCTCGATGGAAGCCACCGCCGTCGGCCCGGTCGTCGGCGAGCTTTCCCGGTCGCGCTGCGGCGCGATCTGGGCACTCGCGGCGGTCCCGAGCAGCAGGGTCATGGCGAGGGTGAGCAGGATGGAGCGTTCGAAGTTCTGCATGGCGGCGAGCGAGGGTGGAACGCGGGCCAGGCGAACGCACCGTGTCCGCCGCCCCGAGGGATCCCGAGTCTAGCCCAGCCTCCGCATCCAGACCCAGCACTTGCCCCTCGGTCCGCCCCCAAGAGCCCCCTGTTGAGCCCCGGAACGGCCTAGGCCGGACCCGAGACGCGACCGACAGGCGCCCGCCCCGTCAGCAGCACGAACACGATCACCAGCCCGGCGGTCCCCATCGCCGCCTTGCCCACCACCTCGCCCAGGAAGAGCGCCGACCAGCACAGGGTCAGGATCGGCTGCACCAGCTGCAGCTGCCCGACGCGCGCCGTCCCGCCCCGCGCGAGCCCCGCGTACCAGAAGAAGAAGCCCAGGAACATGCTCACCGCGGTCAGGTAGCCGAAGCCGAGGTAGCTCGAGAGGTCGGCGGCGACGACTCCGTGCTGCCACAGGGCGAACCCTCCGATCGGAAGGGTCACCGGGAGCGCGAAGACCAGCGCCCAGGAGATCGTCTGCCAGCCGCCTAGCTCGCGGCTGACCGAAGCCCCCTCGGCGTAGCCGAGCGCGGCCGAGGCCACCGCCAAGAGCAGCAGCCCGTCCGCGAGCTCGGGCCGCCCGCCGGAGCCGGTCGCGAAGGCGAAGGCCACCACCGTCGCCAGCCCGCCGAGGGCCGCCAACCAGAAGGCACCGCTGGGCCGCTCCCCGTGCCGCCAGGTCGCGGCGCAGGCGGTCGCGATCGGCAGGAGGCCGATCACGACCGCCGCATGGGTCGCCGGCACGAACTCGAGCGCCAGGGCGCTGAACAGGGGGAAGCCCAGCACCACCCCGGCGGCCACCAGCAGCAGCCGGTGCCGCAGCCCGCGCCGCGGCCAGCGAGCACCGCGAGAGCGCAGCAGGAGGGCCGCCAAGAGCGCCGCTCCAACGGCCCGCCCGATGCCCACGGTCCAGCCGCCGAAGACCGGCACGACCGCCCGGGTGATCGGGACCGTGAAGGAGAACGCGAGCACCCCGAGCCCTCCGAGGAGGAGCCCGAGGCGCATGGTGCGACGATCTGTGGGCAAGGAGCCCTAGTCCGCTCGCGGCGAAGCGACGGCGCCCTCGGGCGTGGTCACGCCACCCTCACCACCGGCGCTGTCGTCCGCGACGCTCGGCGTGGCCTCGTCCCCGTGCACGACCTCGGCGGGCCCGCGCTCGGCGAGGTCCGCGGGCTCGGGCGGGTTGGAAGGGCTCGACTCGCCCTCGACCCGGGCCACGGGCTCGAGCTCGGTGATGGGCTCACCGGTGTCCTCGTCCAGCAGCTGGGCACCGGCGCCTTCGACCTTGGGCTTGCCCTCGGCGTCGGGCACGAACTCGTCCACGTCGCTGAGCTGCATGACCACATGACGGCTGATGCCACGCGGCTGCATGGTGATGCCGTAGAGCGCATCGCAGGAAGCCATGGTGCCCTTGTTGTGGGTCACGATGATGAACTGGCTCATCTTGCGGAAGAAGCCGATCATCGTCAGGAATCGCTCGATGTTCGCGTCGTCGAGCGCCGCGTCGACCTCGTCGAGCATGCAGAACG
>JARGPD010000090.1 GCA_029212845.1 Planctomycetota bacterium | reverse complement strand
AGCTGGAGTGGCCGTGCTGGTTGCGGTTCTCATGACGGCCCGAAGATAACAGGCTCCGATGGCAGGTCCAGGACTCGGCCAAGTGGCTTCTGAATCTCCTCTGGGACCTTGACGCATGCCCAAGAACGCCATGTGAGGCCGAACGCAGTGCGGGCCACGAGACCGCCACAAATCCAATGCCTCTGCCAGACTTCCGGCCCCGGACCGACCCGCCCATCACATCCCCAACCTCGCCTGGCGCCCCGTGCTCCCAGAACCTCAGGGCCAACCATCGGATCGCCACCAGCCGCTCGCCCGTGTCACGGTCCCTGGCCCGGTTCGGTGCGATCTTGCGCCGCCACCAATCGGCGTTGCTCTTGGCCGAGGTCCCGTGCTCCGGACAACCGTGCAAGAAGCAAACGTCGATGAAGACGGCGACTCGCTGGCGTGGGAACAGCAGATCGGCCCGCCGCCGGTGATCGAAGGGCAGAGGGTGATCCACCCGATACCGGAGCCCGCGGGCATGGACGATCTTCCGGACGGCAAGCTCGCAGGCCGTGTCCTTCTGGCCAACCACCCGCATCCTTCTCGAAGCCTCTTCGGACGATGGTAGTGGAGGCCCCTTGGGGCTTCTGCTGAAAGACCGACCCATAGGTCGCGATCCTACGTTGCGATCACCCGAACAGATCAGTGGAATGGAGCGTCCATGACCGTGCCCCCCACCAGCGCCCTCGAATGGGCACCCCGGAACCTTGACGAGGACAAGAGGCTCCTTCAACAAGGCTCGTGGCCTGCGAGGTCTCGCGGCTCAAGCTCCTTGCGCATCGCCGACCTGTTCTGCGGGGCCGGGGGCATGTCGCTCGGAGCGTTCCTGGCCACGAAACTGCTCCGGCGGCAGTTCGAGGTCGTGCTAGCCGTTGAGGCCAACGAACGCGCTGCTGAGATCTACGAGCACAACTTCAGCAGATTCTACCCAAGTAGTGCCGACTCGTCGTTCCCGTCAGGGAGCAGGCTATGGACGGGAGAGATCGAGAGGATCCTGGACGGAGACCTGAACGCCCCGGAGCTCACGGACTCGGAGAAACGGATCAGAAGTGAGTACGCCGGAGGAGGGAACATCGATCTCCTCATGGGTGGCCCCCCTTGTCAGGGACACTCCGACCTCAACAACCACACCCGGCGGCTCGATTCTAGGAACGACCTCTATGGGCGGATGGCTCGCGCGGCCAAGGCCCTGCGCCCCACGGTCCTCATCATCGAAAACGTCAAGCAGGTCGTTCATGACCGAGGGGGCGTCGTCGCCAGGACCTTGCAAGCCCTCGATGGCGAGTACGACGTACGACCCCACGTCCTTCGATTCGAGACTCTGGGCGTGCCGCAACGCCGCCACCGCCACGTGCTGGTGGGCGTACACAGGGATGAGAGTCCCAATGACCGACACGCGTCTCTCGAAGCCATGCTCTTCGGGGCAGCCAAGGCCACAGAGTCACAAGGACCTCGCAGCGTCGACTGGGCAATCTCCGACTTGCGGGATCGATACGAGGGTGAGGGGAAGGGCTTCGATCAGTCGACGGTCCCCCAGCCTCAGAACGGACCGAGATTGGATTGGTTTCAAGACAACAACGGTGAGTTCAATCTTCCCGATCGCCTCCGCCCCCCATGCCATCGGAACAAGCGCCACAGCTACAGGGCGGTCTACGGGCGACTCGACCCGGATGGGCCGGCGAACACCATCACGACTGGCTACGGCTCCATGGGCCAGGGGCGCTACGTACACCCCTATGAGCGTCGGACGATCACGCCTCGTGAAGCCGCGCGGCTGCAGACGTTCCCTGACTTCTTCGAGTTCGACGTCGTTCGTCGCCGAACAGCTTGGGCCCGAGCCATTGGCAACGCTGTGCCACCAATCGGCATCCGCGAAGTGGTCAAGGCTCTCTTCAAGATCAGCTGACCGTCGTCCGCTGCTCGTCATGCCATAAGTGCGATCGACTCTCACTGGATACACAGACTCGATCTGAAGAGCCGATTCCGTCGAACTGCGTTTCCCCCGCGCGGCGATCAGGAGAAAGCGCGCAAGATCTAGCATCGCCCCGAGGATGGGCACCACGAGCTCCTGCCGCTGGCCATGCAGGGCTACTCAGCGCCGGGGCATCTCATAGGCTCCGCCCCTGGATCGAGACGCGCAGGGCGCAACGGGCTTCGCTCGCATGCCCCCCTTCCTGTGCAGACTGCACCTGATGCGGCTCCTCCCGATGAACCACGCGAGGCAAGGCGGCCACCGAGCTCCGAGGAGTACGCTGGCAGGTTCACCCGGAGGAAGCGTCGCCCTGCAGGCCCGACTCTTCGTCCGCCTTCGGCTTGCACACGACACCCCGGGCCCCTTGCAGCCTCAGCCGCTCGCGCAGGCGAACCGCCGCCTCGGCGACCGCGTATTCCGGAGCCCGGACCTTCCTCAGGATCCTTCGAGCTATGCGTTCGACTTCTCGGTCGGACTCCCAGTGACTCCAATGCTCCGCCGAAGCGATGGCCGATCGGAGGATGCTGCTCTCCAGTCCCGAGAGGAGCTCGTCCCTCTGCAGCTTGCTCCGGAGCAGGTCCGGCTCGGTGAGTCCGAGCTGAACAATGTCCTCGACGGCCGCCCCCCCCCTCGGCGAGGGTCACGTTTCCCTCGAGTCGAATCGACGATCCGCTGTCAGCATCTTCGATCATGCGGTGCACGAGGAGGCCTCCGGCGCGCATAGTGTTGGCGCCGAGGTCATGGTTCGGGCAGCCGATCGGGATCAGGTCGGCCCGCTCCTTGGAGGCAAGCAGGAGTCATTGCCAGCTAGCCCCGTACGTGGGTGGATCCTCGGCGCGGGAGATCCGAACGCCCAGGCCCCCCAAGGCCGTGGGCTCGCTCTCTAGTACCCTCTGACCCGCGATCCGCAAGGCCTGAACGTCGGGACTGTTCGGAAGGAGCTGCGAGAGGCTCCCCAGCACCGTCCGCAGCATGCCGGCGTCCCTGCGCCGCTGACGCAGGAAGAGTACCGCGGCGTGGATACCGAGCATAGGGCTCTCGAACTTGCCGTAGAGCATCTCGTGGACCAGCCCCGGCGCGACCGCCCCCCTCCCGTCCTCCACCGCGTAGCGACCGTATTCGGCGTTTCGATAGCCCGCCCGAAGATTGCTCTCCACTCTCAGAACGACAACGGCTCCCGACTCCAGAGCGGGCTCGGGTCCTTCACTCGACCCACCCGATCTCCCGCCCATGAGCAGGTGCACGTGTGTAGCCCAGTCAGAGCCAACCTGTGCCTGGAGGCAGAACTACCGATCGTCCAGTACCAGTGGAGCGGGTACACGGATCCTGAGGGCCGGGCCTACTCGCGTGCTCGCACGCGGCTGTCGCCGCAGATGCTCCTTGCTGCCTCAAGCAGGTGCCCCCGGGTGTGACGTGGGTCATGTGGTCCCGAGATCGGCCCCCCCAAGTTGGCCAGCTGCCGCCCATATCGCGCGGAACGACGTTCGCCCCGGGACAGGCGAGGCCCCAGCCCCCCCGGCGATCAACCAGCGCGAACGGACCTGCCCTCCAATCCGGTTCAGAACTACCGGACCAGGGCTGCAAGCCGCGTCGCTCCACGACTTACCCTTCTAGAGTCATGACCCCAACCGAGCCAGACCCCAGCTGGACGACCTTCCTCGAGATCGTCGAACAGGTCTCCATCGAGGAGCTCGAAACCCGCCTGCACGAAGCAGCGTGCGGGGATCCCGAGAGTGAGCGCCAGCTGCGCGCCTTGGCAGAGCGGTACAAGATCTACGCCCAGCTCCATGAGGGCGAGGGATCCCGGCCGGGCTCCGAGCAGGACGCCTCCGGACTCCTCGCCCAGCTCGCCCGGGAGTGTGGCGAGGGCAAGCGCTACGAGCACGGGGAGCCGATCGGGTCGGGCGGCATGGCCGACGTCCTACAGACCTGGGACCCGCGCTCCATCGTTCACTCACCCCGAAGGTCCTCCTGCACCCCAGGCTCGAGACGCAGGGGCAGGGGGCACTCCCAGGAGATTGCCGGTACGCCACTAGCCTGTACAAAGTTCGGGCTTGGGCCGCGCCTCATACGGCCCCTTAATATGGCCTCCATGTCTACAGACATACAGGAGGCTACAGATGGACACTACAGACACCCCACAGCAGGAGTACGGGAAGTTCGTTTTCGTCTTCCTAGGTGTTCAACGAGAGAGGGAGCCGGTCCTAGGAGCTGAGGAGCAAAGAGGCGGTACAGTCTTCGTGTACCGTGCGCTCCCCGGACACGTTGTAGCCTGGGGAGAGACCCAGGAACAGGCTGTGAAGAGGCTTCGTGAGGCCGTCGGTTTTGCCATGACTGAGACTGATACGCCCGAGGAGTGGTATTGGCAAGCCATGGCGGACCTCTCTGATGAAGACCATAGGGAGCAGACTCGGGTGATGGCCCAGGTGTTTGAGAACAAAGGGGTTAAGTGGACTCAGGTGGAACTCACCTATCAAGAGCACCGCCCGCTTCGCGCCTTGGTGTTCGAGACGGCGCCTGTGCTTCGGGGGCTAGCAAGCTGCGAAGACGGCGAACACACACCGATTCCGCACATTGCATAACGAACAGTCTCTGCCATGCCCCCAGGCCCAGCCTCCCAGCCTCCCCAGCCCAGGGGTATGACAGAGAAACTCTTCCTTGACGCCATGGACCTCATGGACGTGGGAGGAGCAACCCCCGATGCAGGGCTAAATGGGCTGTCCGATGGCTCGGAGGGAATGTGTACCGGCTAACCCGGGGGGAAGCCGTGTACCGTGTGACCATTTTCGGCGGCGAGCTAAGGTGCGATGAGGTTGCCGCGATTTGCATCAGACTGAAGATTGATGTGACTTGGTTCTTTGAGTACGTCGACGACGCACTTCTAAGAGGTCAGCTCTAAGCCAGCAAAGTACGCGAATCCGTTGCCGATGCTAGTCTCCCTGTTCCGCTGAGCCTGTCCTTCAAAGCTAGCTCCTTGCGTCCCCGGCCCTACCCGGCGGGTCGGCCCCTGGTCCATCTAGCTTCAAGGAGCACCGGCAGCCTCAAGGGAGCACCTAACGCCACCTGCGCGTCCGAAACAGGTGTAGGAGCGGCCGATTTGCCTGGACGGGAGACCTAGATTCCTACGCCGACTCCGAGAATTCGCTCCAGTGCGCACGCAGGCGCTCAGGATCGGGCTTCAGCTCGAGCTTCCGAGGCAGCTGAAGCTTGATTCCGTCGAGCTCTTGGAGGCCATGCTTAAGCATCGGTCCGTCGCGCTCTTCCATGAGCGCTGCTCGCACCCGGATCCGGTACGTGTCTGGCTCGACAGAGAGGTAGTGCACGTCGAACGCGCCGTGGTGGATCCGGCAGAGGCTCATGCCGTTGCAAACAATTGGCTCGCCGAGCTCGTCGGAGTCGGGGGTGATGTGAGCTGCGTCCAGGAGCTTGGGGTGCTTCAGCCTGCACATCGCGCACTGGGTCCTGTAGGCAGCTAGCACCTTCTCGCGGAAGGAGGCCTGGTGCAGCCGGGTACGGGCGAGCCTCGTCCCATAGCGCCTGGTCAGAGTGTCCGAGCCGGTCAACGATGCGCCGCCGAGCGAGCCGGTCAAGGACCCGAGCTCCGCGGGAATGGCCTGCAAGCGGAAGGCGAGGTCCACGGGATCATCGGCCACGATGTAGACCGGTCTCACGACGACGTAGCGCGGCGGGTTCTTGGCCACAGCGTGCATGTAGATCAGCGGGAGCTGGTGCTCGTGGGCGATACGGGCCGCGCGGTTGTCCCAGTCCTGCGGGTTGGTGCCCCGGTAGCGGTAGATGAAGGACTCCTCGCCGTCGAAGTGATCGGAGTAGGGCGAGTCAAAGGAGGTGCGGAGCGTGAGCGCGGCATCGAGAATCTTCGGCTTGTGGGTCCCCTGCTGAACGGCCAGCGGCATGCGGTGACCCTTGAAGTCGAAGCCGAAGCGCAGCAGGCCACCGTCGAGCACGTCCCCATGCAGCTTGATCTGCTCGTCGAGCCAAGAGAAGGCAGCCGCTCGGACGTCACGATCCAGGTTCAAGTCCATGGGTCGATCGTGCCAGGCAGAGCCGGCTCGCTCGAGGGAAAAGTCGCCCCCGTCTCGCATGGCCTCGCTGACCTTCCCTCTGCACACAGCAGAGGCGCTGCCCCTGAGAGCCCGCCACTAGTCGCCGAGGTAGCCCTCGTCCTCCCCGCTCTCGACCGCACCGGTGCAGAGCTCATCGAGCCGCTCGACCCATGCCCCGAGCGCACCAGTACCATACGCCTGATCGAAGTAGGGATAGCCCGAGAACTCGTAGGTGCCCCGGTGGCCGCGGGCCCAAGTGTGAGCGACCATGCGGAGAGTCGTGATGTTGGAAGCTCCGACAACTTGGACCGACAGAGCGGGGGTCGCCAGTAGCAGCATCGGGCCACGATCGAAGAGGGGACCGTCGAAGTCCGTCATCACGAAGCCCGCACCGTAGAAGCTCTCGAGGAACTCGGTAGGCGCCCGGTCCGTCTCGGCGTTGTCCCCATGCCCGTGCCGATCGAAGATGCCAACAAGGAGCCGACCGCGGCGGTCAACTTCTCGGGCGTCTTGGAGCATGATCCGCGAGCAGGAGTCTGCGGCTGTCTCAGAGTCGTAGGTAAACCTCGTCATCGCCGGCAACGATACGCGAAGCTCAGGGTCCGGCGTGCAGTGAGATCAGCACAGCTGATGCCCCCCGGGCTCCACAGTTGAACCGCTGCACGCAAAGCACGACGAGCATCATGGGGCTCCCCTTCGCGTGGCTTCGAGCAGCGTCTGGATCGCGGCTCGCACGTGTGGTGGCAAGCTCGACCAGGACTCGATGAGCGCTCCGAGGACCGGGTCAAAAGGCTCCGCGGACTCGTCTTTTGGCCCCCTGCATCCAACTGCTGTCGCTGGTGCTGTCGGTCCGTCAGAATCGCCTAAAATCGGCGTTTTCAGGGCCTCCGAGGGGGATGTGACCGGATTTGCAATCCGTGGCCTTGGCGCGGGGCTTGGACGGGTCCCTTGGGGCTGGGTTGCTGCGGATGGCTGGGGTCAATCGCCGTGGGGGTGGACCGGAGGGGCGACAGCGGGGGCTGGGGCCGCTATCCTTGGGGGTCCCTGTGCGGGGGAGTGGCGAAATCGGTAGACGCATCGGACTTAAAATCCGAAGGCCGCAAGGCCGTGGGGGTTCAAGTCCCCTCTCCCCTACTCCTCCACCATCGGCAGGGCGGTGTCTGCTCCAGCTTCGGCAGGGCGGTGTCTGCTCCAGCTTCGGCGGGGCGGCCGGCCGATCGAGCTGCGCCCCTCGCTTTCGCCCGACCTTCGATGGCGATAGGACGTCCTCCTTGCTTCACTAAGCTGGTCCACCCGACACCGCACGCTGGCCGCCACGATACCGCACCGCGTCTCCCCCACTGCCCTCGACTGACATGATCCTCAAAGAGCTGCCCACGCCCGCGACCGCCATCACCACCGCCTGGTTCGATGCGGCCTACACCGATCTGCGCTCCGGGCTCGAGGCTGCGGAAGCTGCGGACTCGCCCGACGCCTGGCTGACCTTGTGCGAGGGCTGGAACCGGCTCAAGGCGCTGGCCGAGGGCGAGCGCTCGCGGCGCAGCTACCGGTACACGAAGGACATGCGCGACGTGGAGGCCGAGGAGGCCGAGCGCTACTTTCGCGAAGAGGTCGTGCCGGTGATCGAGGACCATGACTCGGCGCTGATGGCGGCGCTGCTCAGGAGCCAGCACAAGGCGGCCGTGGCCGAGCGGTATGGGCAGCAGCTCCTGGCGGTGCTCGAGGTCGGCGTCGGGCCGGTCGCGCCGGTCAATGGCGAGCTGCGGGTGAAGGCCGGCGAGCTGGCCAAGCGCTACGACAAGCTGGTCGCCTCGGGTGAGGTCGAAGTGCTGGGCGAGACGATGACCCTGGCCCTGGCGCGCAGCAAGCAGTCGTCGTCGGATGCGGCTACGCGGCGCGCGGCGTTCGAGGCCTACTACGGGTGGTTCCTCGAGCACCGTGACGAGCTCGCGGCGATCTTCGGCGAGCAGGTCGCGATCCGCGATGCGATGGGCAGGAACCTGGGGCACTCGAACTTCGTGCCGCTGGGCTACGACGGCATGGGGCGGACCGACTACGGGCCCGAGGAGGTGCGCGCCTTCCGCGATGCGGTCAAGACCTACGTGTCGCCGCTGTTCGCGAAGAAGGCGATCGGGCAGGCCGCAGCCCTTGGCACGCCGACGATGAAGCCCTGGGACACCGGCTTCCACCCCGAGCTCAACCTGCCCGACGGGGTCGCCGGCCCGATCGACCAGCAGCTGGACAAGATGGGCCGCGCGCTCGAACGGCTCGATCCGAAGCTGTCGGCGCACTTCGAGCGCATGGTCGCCGAGGACCTGATCGACCTCGAGAACCGCAAGGGCAAGGGCGCCGGCGCGTACTGCACCAGCTTCCCCGACGAGAAGCGCGTCGCGATCTTCTGCAACTCGACCGGCGACGAGGGCGACATCCGCACCCTGACCCACGAGCTCGGCCACGCCTTCCAGAGCTGGGAGAGCCAGTGGATCGATGCCGTCGACCTGCGCTGGCCGACGGCGGACGCCTGCGAGGTGCACTCGATGGGCATGGAGTTCCTCGCGATGCCTTACCTCGACGAGTTCTTCTCCGAAGCGCACCGCACCACCTACGCCCGCGCGCGCTGGAGCAACGCGATCAACATCCTGTGCTACGTCTGCACCGTCGACGAGTTCCAGCACTGGGTCTACCAGCACCCCACCGCCACGCCCGACGAGCGCGACGCCGAGTGGGCGCGCCTCTACCAGACCTACATGCCCGGCATCGACTGGTCGGGCGAGGCCGAGCGCTTCATCGCCACCCGCTGGTACGCCCAGCTGCACATCTTCCGCTTCCCCTTCTACTACATCGACTACGCCCTGGCCGAGACCGGCGCGATGCAGCTCGGCATGCTCGACGCCGCCGACCACGAGGACTGCATGCGGCGCTACATGGAGCTCTGCCGCCTGGGCGGGACCAAGAGCGTCACCGAGCTCTTCGACGGCGCGGGCCTGCGCTCGCCCTTCAAGCCCGAGACCATGCGAGAGCTGATGGGCCACGCGGCCAAGGTGCTCGGGCTCTAGGCCAGCCGCACTCGGGCTGCAGGCACGAGAGAGGGAGGCACCCGCGCAGCTGCGTGGGTGCCTCCCTTGCTTCGCCGCCCCGCTAGTCGAGGCTGGCCGTCAGCCCGAGGTGGGTCAAACCCTCGACCAGGTCCCCGAAGGGCGCCGAGCGGTCGAAGAGGACCTGGTAGCGGATCAGGTTCGGGCGGCGCGCCGCGGCGGTCGCCGGGTCACCGGGCAGGGCCAGGGCCCAGTAGTCGTTGAGCTCGGCCGGATGCCGCACCCACGGGGTCAAGGAGTCGCCGTCCACCGCCGGACTGTCCAAGAGGTCCGCACCGCACAGGTCCCCCACGACCCCCACCCGGCGCAGGCCCTGGAAGCGCACCACGATCGGCGCCGGGCTCGTGCCTCCGAGGTCGCTGCCGAGCAGCGTCTCAATCGAAGCCCCGAAGGGGTTGGCCGGGTCGCTGTCGTCGCGCAGGGAGAAGGGCGCCATGCCCGTCAGCTGCACCTGGGCATCCCACCCGAGCACGGGGTTCAACGGGTCGCTCAGGTCGTCGGCCGCATAGGTGACCCCGAGGTAGGGCGCCGGGATCGACAGCCAGCAGGACTGGGCACCCGAGCGCGCGGCGGGCCCAACGGCCAAGGGCTGGTAGGTGCCGGTCGAGAGGATCTCGGTCGAGGCCGGGCCGCCCGTCGTCGAGCCGGGGGTCGCGTCGAACGGCAGCAGCTGGGGCGCTAGCGCCAGGGGATCGGGCGCGACCACGGACTCGGCCCGCACCAGGCCGGCACCGCCCGCGCCGCCCAGGCTCCCGGGAAAGTCGCCCGCGCCAAGCCCGCCGGCACCTCCCTCGACGCTCAGCCGCTGGCCCCCGGGCGCCAGGTCCAGGTCCAGGGCCTGCACCAAGAGCGCACCGCCCGAGCCGCCGCCGCCCGGGCTGGCTAGGTCGTCGCGCAGGAACGAGAAGGCCGCCCCCTGGCCGTCGCCGCCAGGACCGCCATCCGCCCGCAGCTGACCGCGAAGCTCGAGGCGATCCCCGACGTTCACCTGCAGGGCTCCGCCACCACCGCCGCCGCCGGCGCCGCTGTGGCTGTCGTAGGTCTCGAACTCCATGCCCACGACGCACTCGCCGAAGGCCAGCCCCGTGGTCTGGGACAGCAGCAGCGACGAGCCGCCTCCACCACCGCCATGGCCGCCACGCAGGACCCCGAGCTCGGGGCTCAGGGTGCGCTCGAGCGCCGAGACCTGCACGCTACCACCGACCGTGTCCGGGGCCACGATGCCGGTCTGGGGGGCCGGGTTCAGGACCCCGTAGACGATCGAGCCCACGCCCGCGCCGCCGGGTGTGCCGTAGCCTCCACCCGCACCGGGCGCCGTGGTCATGTCGATCCTGCAGACGATGTCGGGCAGCACCCCGCTGAGGTCCGTCGAGCTCGTCGGCCACAGGGTCGGCCACTGGGGGCCGCCCTGGCCGCCGCCCGCGCCCGCGCCGGCGCTGCCGAAGGGCTGGGCGCCGGGGTTGGCCTGCCCGCCGACGGCCAGCAGGCTCGGGTCGGTGTCGTCCGGGCGGTCCGCGCCCTGGCCGCCGGGGAAGGCACTCGGTCCGGCCGCGCCACCGGCGCCGCCGAGCAGCAGGCTCGAGTTGTGGCCGGGGATCGCGTCGCCGTCCTCGGCCGCCGTCTTGCCGTCAGCCGAGACCACAGCCCCCTGGCCGACGAAGACCTGGCCGCGGGCGAACAACCGCGCGGCGTTCGAGCCCGTGAGCACCAACTGGGCTCCCTGCTCGATGCGGATCCGCGCGAACTCGAAGACCCCGTCGGTCACGGTCACACCGGGCACGCCGGGGCCGGGCGGGAAGCTGGCGCTGCCTTCGAGCAGCACGTCGACGCCGTCGACCTGGAAGCTGTCGGTGTCGAGCAGCATGGGCGAGCTCGCGCTGGTCACGAACAGGTCACCATGGCGACCCGAGCCGCCGAGCAGACCGGGCGCGAGCAGCCCCGCGCCCCAGGACGCGCCGGTCCGCAGGGCGTCCTCGTGCTGCGTGTTGGTGAAGCTCTCGCCCGTGCCGCCGGGCAGGGTGTACTGGATGGTCGGCGCGGTGTCGGTCTGGAAGAAGGTGTCCCAGGCGTTCAGCAGCGGGTTGCCGCCGACGTCTTGGATGGCGAGGTCGAGCTCGACCACGATCCAGCGGAAGGGCGCCTGGCTGCCTTTCGGCGGCAGGCCGTGGGTCGCCGTGAACAGCACCACCGTGCGTCCCTGGGCCATGTCGTAGGCGATCGAGTAGCTGCCCGCGAGGCTCTCGCGATCCCCCGTCGTCAGCACGTCGCCGTCGAGGTCGACGCACACGTCGATCAAGCTCGAGCTACCTGTGATCGGATCGACCAGGCCGACGGGATCCATGAACTCGTCGAAGACCAGCTCGACCTGGCTGCCGAGGTGCACGTCGGCGAGCACCGCGCCGCCGTTGGCGAGCATCGGCGCCGTCGCCGTCACCGCCCCGGTCACCGGGTCCTTGGCCGTGACCACATCGACCCAGATGGCCACCGTCGGCGGACCTGGATCGAGGTCTTCGGGCGGGCCGGCCAAGATGGTGCAGTCGAGCGAGTTCTGCAGCGGCGCGCCGCTCAAGTCGCGGATGTACTGCCCGATCGGGCTCTGGTTCACGCCGGGCAGGTGCACGCGGTAGCTGGCGCCCTCGCTCAAGCCGAAGGTCGGCACGCCGCCGCTTCCGAAGGTGATCGCCGGCTGGAAGACGAGCGCGTTCGGGTTCTGGGGGTCGAGCGAGAAGCTGCCCACCGCGGCCTGGCCCGTGACCACGTTCGTGACCTGGAAGCTCTGGTTGCTGACCGAGCTGAAGTCCACGGCCATGCTGAACTCGACCGAGATCGCGCCGTTGCTCGGCACCTGGAAGGCGCCGCAGCTGACGCCCGTGGTCGCGCCGCCGCCGCAGCCCAGGGAGCAGCTGGTGACGAACATGCCCGTCTTGTCGGTCAGCGTCAGGTCGACGCCGGGGCTGAAGTCGATGCCGTTGGGGTCGGTCGCGTCGACGACCGCGCCGAGCAGGAACAGCTGGGCGCCGACGAAGCCAGGCACGTCCGGCACCGCAGCGCTCTTGGTGTAGGTCCCCGACGAGCTCGTCGAGCCAGCACCCAACAGGAACGCGCTGGGCGTGAAGGCCAGGTCGATCAGCTCGCCCTGGTACAAGAGCGGGCCGGGGCTCGAGTCGACGAAGACCACGGCGGGCAGGTTGGCGCCGCCGTGCAGCTCGAGCACCAGCTGGCTGCCGATGGAGCGCTGGGCCGAGGTCTGGCCGTCGATGGTCAGGTCCGCGGCGAGGGCCGGGTTGGCGAGCAGAAAGGAAACGAGGAACGCGCTGGCGAGCGCGGTGCGAGGAGCTCGTGACATGGGAGGCCAGGGGGAAGGGGTTCGGTGCGAGCGATTCGGTCAAGGGGGGTAGCCAACGAAGCGCTGCCCGTATCGCTTACGTTACGGGATTCCCGCGATCACGAGCGGCGAATCGGCGACAGGGGCACGCCGCCGTGGTCGCGGCCTGCGGCCAGCAGCTCGCCCTTGAGCGCGACGGCCTGGGGCCGGGCCCGCGAGCCAGCCTCCAGCCGCACGCCGTAGAACGCTAGGGCGCCGGCACCGAGGGTCGCACCCGGCCCGATCGAGAGGTGTCCGATCTTCAGAACGCGGTCCTCGAAGGTGTGCGCCTGGAAGACGCCGGCGACGGTCGCGCCCGCCTCGAAGCTCAGCATGTCGGGGTCCACCACTTGGGCGAAGCCGCCGCCGAGCAGCACACCCGGTGCGATGCGCATCCCGAAGAGCCGCAGCACGAAGGACTGCAGCAGGCTGCCGTCGAGGAAGGCCAGGCCCGGCCGACCGAAGAGGCCCCAGACGACGTAGTGGAAGTCCCAACGGCTGCACCAGCAGGACCAGAGCGCGTGCTTGCCCGGGCGCACGCGGCCGAGCAGCAGCCACTTCAGCGCCAGCACCCCAACGACGCCCGTGGCGCCGGTCACGGCGATGGCGGCCAAGGCCGAGGCCAGGTCGGCCTCGACCCCCACACCAAACATCGGGGTCCCGCTCTCGCGGTAGGCCAAGCTGAGGCTCAACCAGGCCAAGCCCGCGGCGACCATCGGCAGGCCCAGGCGCGCCGCCTCCCAGGTCAAGCGGTTCAGTCGCCGCACCAGGCTGGGCTCGTGGGTCAGGCTGCGGTCGAACTCCGGCTCGCTCGGGCGTGGCAGCTCGATCGGCGGCTGGCCGAACCAGGCGCCCGAGCGCGGGAAGCTCGCCGCCACGGTGCACACGCCGATCAAGAGCTCGCTCGGCAGGTCCGCGCCGGCCACGATCACGGCGTGGTTGCCGACGAAGGTGTCCCGGCCGAGCCGTGTCTTTGCGCGCTGCACGTGGCCGCGCTCGAGGCGCGCTCCGCCGAGGTAGATGCCGTCGGCCAGGAAGGACTCGGGCCCGATCGTGATGTCGCGCGGCAGCACGTCGAGGATCGTGCTGACCTCGGCACCGCGGCCGACGCGCATGCCCGCCAGCCTCAGCCATGGCGGCCAGAACAGGCTGCCGCTGAGCCAGGTCCCGGCGCCGTCGAGAAGTCCCGTAGCCAACCAGAGCGCGACGAAGGGACCCGTGGCCGCGCCATGGATCGGGAACCGGTCGCCGGCGCGCTCGACCCGAGCGCCGAGGGCACGCACCACCAGCGCGACCAGCAGCAGGTCGAGCACCAGGGCGCAACAGAGGACCACGCCCAGCAGCAGGTAGGTCTCGATCGAGCCCACCGCATCGCTCACGGCGCTGGCGACCTCGGTCGAGCTCCCGTCGAACGCCCAAGCCAAGAGCCCCAGCAGGGGCAAGAGCCGCAAGGCACCCAGGACGACCCCACCCAAGAGGATGCCAAGGTCCGTCCCGAGGCGCGCCCGCCGCGCCCTCGCACCGGTCGCACCTAGCCCTTCAACTCCCACACCATCCGACCTCCCAACGTCCACGCGCGCTTCCCCATACTTGGCCGCCGTGTCCCCGTCCACACGCGCTGCCGGGGTGCCGCACCAGGTCTCGCCCGCCGGGACCGCAGCCCCGGCCTCCAGGCAGGCCAAGGCGCCCAGCCGCGCGCCGGCCCCGAGCTCGCCATCGGGCCCGAGCCCCGCGCGCACGGCCACGCTCGCGTCCTTGCCCAGCCGCACCGCGCCGACCACAAGCTCGCCGGCATCGAGCTGCACCAGCCGCAGCACCGCGTCCTGCTCGAGCACCACGCCGTCGCCTAGGTCCAAGAGGTCCCAGCCGCCGTTCGCCAGATCCACGCCGCGATGCACGTGCACGCCCGCGCCGACCTTCGCCCCGAGCACGCGCAGGAACACGTCCGTCAGCCGCGTCCCGCGCACCAGCCCCCAGGGCAAGCGCCGCGCCAGACGCAGCACCAGCCAGTGCCGCAGGTGGAAGCTGCCGAAGGCCGCGAAGCGCCCCGGCCGGTAGCGCCCGATCAGCAGCCGCTTCGCGAGCCAGGTCACCAGCAGCATCGGCCCCGCCAGCACCAAGCCCAGCCCCACGCCTGCTGGCACGGAGAGCAGCAGCAGCGCCCATGGCGAGAGGGCCTCGACCAGCCGCAGCCCGGGCCCGAGCACCACGCCGCCCAGGACGGCGGCCGCGAACACGAGCTCGCCCAGCATCCACAGGCCCTGGGCCGAGGTGAACCAGAAGCGCTGCCCGAAGCTCGCGGTGGTCCCGCGCGAGGCTGGCTGCGAACCTGCGGCCGCCTGGGCCACCCTAGAGACTGCGTGGTCCTCGTTCGCCGACGCCACGCGCAGCGCCAGACCCGCCGCGGTCGGCGCGGCATACACGTCGCGCACGGCCACGTCCGCGAGGTCGAGCGTGCGCCGCAGCTCCGACACCAGCAGGGCCGCCGCCAGGCTGTCGCCGCCGAGGTCCTGGAAGAAGTCCGCGTCGTCCCGCGGCGGGCCCCCGAGCTCGAGCACCTCGCCGAAGGCCCGCGCGATCACGTCCGCCAGCGTGCCTCCCTCCGCACGCGCGCCCTGGTCAGCCAGCTCGGCCCTAGACCCCACCGGCCCCACCGGCCCCGGCAGCCCGCGCCGGTCCAGCTTGCCGCCGACGCTGGTCGGCAGGGCCTCGATCCAGCTCAGCGCGCTCGGCACCATCGGCTCGGGCAGGGTCGCCGCGAGCTGCGCCCGCAGCAGGTCGAGGTCCGGCTCGGCGCCCGGGGACTCGGCCACCAGGAAGGCCACCAGCTGGTCGCGACCGCCGCGCCGGTGCACCGTGCTGGCCGCCGCGGCGACGCCGTCGAGCTCGGCCAGCCGCGCGTCCACCGCGCCGAGCTCGACCCGGTGCCCGCGCAGCTGCACCTGGCTGTCGATGCGGCCGAGGTAGTAGAGCTCGCCGTGCTCGCCCGCGCGCACCAGGTCGCCGGTCCGGTAGCAGCGCCCGTGCTGCGGGTGGGTCGGGAAGCGCTCGGCGGTCAGCTCGGGCAGGCCGCGGTAGCCGCGCGCCAGGCTCGCGCCGCTGATCCAGAGCTCGCCGCTCTCGCCCGCGGGCAGGTCCTCGCCGTCCGGTCCGAGCACCCATGCGCCGCTGCCGCGTACGGGCAGGCCGATGCGCACGTCGTCCGGCGCGCACACCTCCGAGCGCAGGCAGGTCACCGTGCACTCGGTCGGGCCGTAGCCGTTGACCAGCCGCGGCCCCGGGCGCCCCTGGGAGCCGCCGCCCCAGGTCGCAGCCAGGTCCGCGGGCAGGGCCTCGCCCCCGACGTAGACCAGCAGCAGCTCGGGTAGCGCCGCGGCCACGTCCACACAGCCGGTGGTCCGCAGCAGCGTCGGCGGCGGGCACAGGACCGTGATGCCCTCGTCCGCGAGCCACGTCACCAGGTCCGGCCCCGAGCGCGCCACCTCGCCGTCCATCACCACCACCGTCGCCCCGGCGCTCAGCGCCATCCAGACCTCCTCGAGGGACGAGTCGTAGGACGGCGACGAGCCCTGGGCCACGCGATCGCCCGGACCGAGGTCGAAGTACTCCAGGTCCTCGCCGATCAGGTTGGCGAGCGAAGCCTGCTCGACCTCGACGCCCTTCGGCCGCCCGGTCGTGCCCGAGGTGTAGATCAGGTAGGCCAGGCGCTGCGGCGGCACCGGGCCGACGTCGACGCCTGCGCTCCCATCGAGCTCCTCCCGCCAGTCGCGCGCCCAGGTGCGGCGCTCGCCGCCTAGGTCCGTCGCTCGCTCGACAAGCGCCTCGTCGGCCAGGCACAGCACCGCGCCGGCGTCCTCCAGCAGGTAGCGCGCGTGGTCATCGGGCAGCGTGGGATCGACGGCCAAGTAGGGCACGCCGAGCCGCAGGCACGCCACCTGGCACACCAAGAGCCCCGGACTGCTGCGCCCCATCAGCAGCGCGACCGGGGGCTCGTCTTCCGGCGCGCGGCCCGCATCCGCGAGCCTCTGTCGCAGCTCTGCCGCGACGGTCCCCGAGCGCGACCAGAGCTGCGCGTAGTCCAGGCTGAAGCGCGCGCGCCCGTCCCCCGCGGGGATCTCGAGGGCCAGGCCCGCGGGCAGCTGCTCCACGCGGGCACGCAGCAGCTCGGTCACGAGCGGCGGGTCGAGGGGGGGCACGTCGGGGTGGTCAGCGGGTGGGCGGCTGGTGCTCGTCGGCGGTCGCGTCCGAGCGGTCCGCCTCCATGTTCGCTTGCTGCCCGCCGCGATCCAAGCGCCGAAGCAGGTGCTCGGGCAGCAACGGCAGGCGTCGCAGCTGCTGCTCGGGCTCGAGGTGCGCGAAGCCCCGGACCAGGTGGCCGTCGCAGTCGCCGCAGCGGCACGGGAAGGGCTCGGCCAGCTCGAGCTCGTTGGCCTCGTAGTCGAAGCGCAGCTCGCTGCCGCGCGGGATGTCGACGAGGGCGATCAGGCTGCGGCCGGCGGGGCCGGCCACGCGGGTGTTCGGGTTGCACGCGTGGTTCAGGTAGCGCCAGGGATAGCGCGCCAGGAGCTGCTCCCAGGTGACGCCCGCGGGCACCTCGAGGTGCTGCCCCTCGCCGACCTGCACCGAGTAGCGCGTGGGCTCGGGAACGAGGATGCCCTCGAGCTCCAGCGCCACGTCACCCGCGGCGATGTCCTCGGCAGCGAGGGCTCGCAGCTCCCCGTGGACGGCGAGCACGGCGACAGAAGTGCGCGACCCTTCGCGCGGCTGCATGGAGAGGTTCATGGCCTCTGCAACCACCCCACAAGGGGCGCGTTCCGTCCGATCCGTGGGTTACCGGGCGGCCGTTCGAACCTGGGCGGACCACACCGGCGGCTCCGCTTGGGTCCCGCTCGGAGCGCGTGCCCAAAGGCTCACATCTTGCTGCCGCACAAGCGACAGAAGGCTGCGTCCAGGGCGTGGGCGCCGCCGCCACATGCGGGGCAGGCCTGGCCCGAGACGGCGCCCGGCTTGGACACCGGCTTCAGGAGCGCCATCTCGGCCGAGACGATGCCGGTCGGCACGGCGATGATCCCATAGCCCAAGATCATGATCACGCTGGCGACCGTCTGGCCCAGTGGGCTCTGGGGCGAGAGGTCTCCGTAGCCGACCGTCGTCATCGTCACGACGGCCCAGTAGATCCCCTTCGGGATGCTGGTGAAGCCGTTCTCGGGGCCCTCGATCAGGTACATCATCGAGCCGAAGATCACGACCAGGCTGAAGACGGCGTAGAGGAAGACCTCGATCTTGCGTCGGCTGCCGCGCAGGGCCTGCATCAGGTTCTCGGCCGCACGCACGTGCTTGACCAGCTTGAGCACGCGGAAGATGCGCAGGATGCGCAGGGTGCGGATCACGAGCAGCGCCTGGGTGCCGGGCACCAGCAGGCTGATGTAGGTGGGCAGGATCGCCAAGAGGTCGACGATCCCGAAGAAGCTGCGCGCGTAGCGCAGGGGCTTCGACACGCACAGGAGCCGCAGCACGTACTCGATCGTGAACAAGGCGGTGAAGCCCCACTCGGCAAGGCGCAGCAGCGTGGCGTGGGAGTCACTGAGGGACTTCACGCTCTCGAGCATCACGACCACGATGCTGACGAAGATGGCGACGATCAGGGCCACGTCGAAGCCCTTGCCCGACGGGCTGTCGGACTCGAAGATGATCCTGTGGAGCCGGCTTCGCCAAGCCGCCGGTTTCTGCGCCTCCTGCATGCCCGACATCGTAGTCCCTAGGCGCCCCAGTCCGAAGACGCCCGGCCTCGCTCTGGCGCTCCGGCGCCGAAGTTTCGAACCCAGCCGGGCTGTGGGGCAGGCCTCCACCGCCGCCGCGCCAAGCTTGGGGCCATGCGGGGGCCGACCGGCGCGCTAGCGGAAGACCGCCACCTCGCCGAGCTGCTTCTTGACCAGGGCGGCGGCCGGCACGCGGCAC
Organism: Planctomycetota bacterium; assembly: GCA_029212845.1. GTDB lineage: Bacteria > Planctomycetota > UBA1135 > UBA1135 > JARGPD01. The sequence goes on along the minus strand of JARGPD010000090.1, from coordinate 759 downwards.
TCGTCAGCCGGCCAGCCCATGGGGATCAGCATGTAGGCGCGCTCGTTGGCGGGTCGCTCGAGCACCTTGGCCAGGAACCCCATCGGGCTCGGGGTGTGGGTCAGGGTCGCGAGCCCGGCCAGCTGCGCGGCCGCGAGCAGCATCCCGGTCGCGATGCCGACCGACTCCTCCGAGTAGTAGACCGCGCCGCCGCCGCGGTGCTCGGGATCCTTGGCATGCCGAAAGACCACCACCAGCCAAGGTGCGACCTCCAGGAACTCCTTGTGCTCGTCGGTGCCGAGTGGAGCGAGGTCGGCCTTCCACGATTCGGTCGCGCGGCTCTCGTAGAACTCGCGCTCCTCCACCTCGGCCGCCAAGCGGATCTTGCGCTTGATCTCGGGATCTTGGACGCACACGAAGGTCCACGGCTGCTTGTTGGCACCGCTCGGCGCGCTAGCCGCCGCCGCCACCACAGCTTCGATCAGCTCCCGCTCCACCGGCGCCGGCGAGAAGTCCCGCACCGACCGCCGCTGTTCCAGGACCCGGACGAACTCCCGAGTGACCTCCAGCGCCGGCCGATCCGGCTGATACGGCACGTGCAACACAAAGTCAGGACTGCTCATCCCCCCATGACACCCCACCCGCCCCCCAGGAACAACCCGCCCCCAGGAACAACCAGCACTCACCTAGGACGGCCCCACGAGACAGAGCCGCATCACCGGGACCGCATCACGGGACCGCATCACGGAGACGCGCCACGGAGACGCATCACGGAGACGC